>DAOOTD010000002.1 GCA_035390125.1 Candidatus Moraniibacteriota bacterium | reverse complement strand
CCATGAATATGTTTTTCTTCTTTGCCTGGATGACCTTTGTCTACAACTATACCTTCCGAATAATGCAGACACTCAAAGTCTCTAAACATATTCGCAAGCTCTCCTTGTTTAAAGTGGTATTTGATTGATCTTTTTTTTGTTTTATTTGAAGGATCTTTATTGGTAAAAGAAGAAATTATTATTATTCCATTTTTTTTTATTTTATTCTTAACCCTGTTTATTAATTTTATAATATTTCTTTTATCCAAAAATTGTAAGACATTGAGGCAGACTACAAAATCGTAATAGTTAGAAGCTATATCATAATTGGAAATATCTGCCTGTATAACTTCTATATTCTTACTATCTTGTTCAGAAATTCTCTCTTTTATTTGTTTAACAGCAATATTTGATAAGTCAACCGCTGTCATTTTAAAATTCTTACTCGCAAAATAAAAAATGTTCTGTCCTTGACCGCAACCCAAATCGAGACCCCTGCTATCTGGTTTTATATATCTCAAGGCCTTTTTAACAAACGAATTGGTATTTTCACTTTGAGAAGTTTTATTCTTTTTATATACTTTATCAAAAATAAACATACTTAATATTTTAATAAATTTTTTGGAGGGTGGCAATATTTACTGCCACCCTCCTACCTAGTTCGAATAGTTTTTAATCACCGCAAGAAAAATCGCAGTGACCACAGACACGAGCTTTGCCATTAAAAACAAAGCCTTTTGCAACAAGATCCCTGATCTTAGTCTTCTGATCATTGGTAACCTTGATGTATTTTACCTTCTTTTTTTTCTGCATAATAAGCTCCTTTTGGTGAGCGGTTATTTTTACTTGTTTGCTATACCTACTTTCCGTATTGACCTGTTTTTATCACCTCCTTTCATTTATGACAATGCAACAAGCATTGGGGATCATGTTTAAAATCACTGCCAGTTGCAACATACGCAACCGCTCTGCATCCCCGACAGTATTTCAAAAGTTTACACTCTCGACATCCTTCAATTTCCTCAACTCTTCGATACTTTTCCATTTTTGGATTATCAACAAAATGATAAAGGAAATTGCTTTGTGGACTCCATTTTCCTATGGTACTGCCTGGATGTCGCCTGCATGCCATCAATGTTTTGTCTGGCAACATCGTCATAGTAGACGATCCCATTCCACATCCCCCACTAACAACGCCCTGTTCAATACCAAGGGAATCCTGCCGACAAATAGAAATAAGCGGTTCTTTTCTGAGCTGTTTATATCCTTTCTTCTCATATTGCAGATGCTCTTCCAAAATTTTCTTTATAAATCGCATGTACTCGTTAGCTGGAATACCACAATCCCCCTGATTCGGAACCCAGCGAGCAAACATCCAGTGCTGAGCGCCATTTTCATAAACGGCTTTCATGACATCAAACATTTCTCGAAAGTTGTGTGCAGAAAGAGTGGACATGATATATGCTGGTATTCCTGCTTTAGAAAGATCCCTAATAGCTTGCATGGTTCTTTGAAAACTGCCTTTGTATCTGATTTCATCATGCTTTTTTTCCATACCATCTATAGATAGTTGGAAATGCTTTAGGTTAAGCTTCGCCAACATTGAAATATTTCTTTCATCGAGAAGTTCTGGGTTTCCTAGAATGCTAACACAACTAAATTTGGTCAAAGATTGAGAGGCTGCCTTAACTTTAGCCAAAATGTCCCAAAAATGATTATGAAGCATCGGATCACCGCCTGTCAGTGCAATAACTGGTAGAGCATCGAATGCGTCGCAACACTCTATAAAATCACCTATAATTGCATCAGCATCGTCCAATCTCACGTCCTCTCCTTGGTGCGCATGCTGGTAGCAATGTTTGCATCCATTATTGCATTTGTTGGTCAAATGCCATTGAAGATAAATTCGATTTTTTTTTTCAGGGCATTCTTCTTTCATCATCAGTTTACCTCCTTATTTCTAATGAAAGTATTTTGTCAATTGCTTCTTCAGCAGAAAATACATCCTGTGAACCACTCGCCATATCTTTCAAAGAAACCAGCCCCTGTTCAACTTCAGTATTACCGATAATTAAAGCAAAGGGAATTTTCAATCGGTCAGCAATTTTAAAAATTTTGCCAACCGTTTTTTGCTCCAAATATACAAAAGTTGAAATTTCATTAGCACGGAACTTTGCAGATATTTCTACTGCCCTTGCCACTTGGTTATCCATGGGAATAATCATTACACGAGCAGGCGTCGAATTGCCAGCTTTTATTACACCCACATCTTTGAGTTGGGAGAACAGTCTTGTAAATCCTATTGATATCCCAACACCAGGCAATTTTCTGTCAGTAAATGCTTCGGCCAGATTATCGTATCTGCCGCCAGAGCAGATACTGCCAATTTCTGGACAATCATTAAGAGTGGTTTCATAGACAGTGCCCGTGTAATAATCTAAACCACGTGCAATAGCTAAATCTATTTTAAGGCACTCTCTTGGTACCCCAAAAAGACCTACCATTTGACAAACTTGCTTTAATTCATCGACACCCTCAATGAAGATGGCATTGGTAACTCCAAATTCACATAGCTGAGAAATAATCTGGTCATTTTCACCCTCAATGGTAATGAAGCTAAGGATCTTTTCTGTTTGATCTATGGATAAACCAAAAGAAAGAAGGTTACTTTTGACTTGCTCTTTGCCGATTTTTTTAAACTTATCAATAATGCGTAAAATTTCCATCGCCTGCTTTTCTAAGCCCTGAGATTGAAAAAATCCGTTCAAAATTTTACGATTATTGATTCTGATAGTGAATGCTCCTAATCCAAGATTCCTAAAGGTTGCATAAATGACTCCTGGAATCTCAGCATCGTTTGCCAAGCTCAATGTTTCATTTCCAATAATATCAATGTCGCATTGATAAAATTCACGATATCGTCCTTTCTGCGCTCTTTCTCCCCGAAAAACCTTACCGATTTGGTAACGGCGAAAAGGAAATTGCAGATCTGCATAGTACTGGGCAACATATCTGGCCAATGGCACAGTTAAATCAAACCTTAAAGCCAAATCAACTTTACCCTTTTGAATGCGATAAATCTGCTTATCCGTTTCAATTCCCCCTTTTGCCATAAGAACTTCTTCTTTTTCAATTAGAGGAGTACTTAGGGGAATAAACCCAAAAAGTTCATAGTTCCTGCGGACAATATCGAGCATCTGGTTAAATAAGATTTGTTCTGCTGGAAGTAGTTCCATAAAGCCACTCAGAGGTTTAAGCTGTTGAATTTTTCTTTTCATTGTTTCTCCTTTCTTTTTTTGCATAGTTTAAAGACGTGTTTGATGATTTTCTTTTTTAAAGAACCATTTTGGATAAAAATAAAAGCCTCTAAAGAGAGCTTTAATTTTATTTTTATTTCATTTTTTATTTGTATGAAAAATAAAGACAAAAACCCTCTATAAAATAGAAGTGTCACAATGTTGCCTAATTGTCATTATATTCTTCATACCCGTAATTATACATCTTAATTTATTTTTGTCAATACTTTAACAGGAATTTTGCCTTTGAAATTACCGTGATATATTATAATATTAAAGCAGTAAAACAAAAGAAGCCAGGTACCTTTTTGGTTTCATTTATAAATTCTGTATTCCACCTCTTCCATTTCTCTCAGCACTCTAAAGAATAAAAAATAAAGTCGGTTTTTAAAAAGAAGCAGGAATGCTTCTTTTTTAAAAATCTGTAAGATTTATGTCGTTTTATTCAGCCTCTTCTGCAGCAGTTTCTTCTGTCGTGTCTTCTGCAGCAGTTTCTTCTGCATCTGCTTCCTCCTCTTTAGCAGCTAAGCACTCTTCATCACCTTCTTCACATTCTGCAGCTTCCTCTTCGGCAGCTAGGCATTCTTCATCATCTTCAGCGCATTCAGATTCTTCCTCTTCTTCAGCTGGATTATCAATATTATATTGCACTGGATCATTGCATTCTACTCCCTGTTCTTCCTTAGTTATTTCATCGCAAAAAGTTACGCTGCAATCTTCTTCCCCTTCCAAACATTCAAAGGGAAGGCAGTTTTCATCATCAGGATCACATTCCGGAATCATGTTGGCTTTTCTCTGTGCAACCGCATAATACCAAATGTCCATTTCCGGATCCCCTGTGCAAGCTTCCCCTTCTTCTGTTGATTCAGGATCACATTCCCAAATAAAACAGGCATCGACTGTCGGATCGCAGTCTATCTGATTTTGGATTATATAATCTTTCTGAACATATATGCGAATAAAAGTCACCCATACCGATATTATGATGAGCGAGATAAATGTAGCTAAAAAAATTGCAGATTTTTTATCCATATTTTTATTTTTAATTATTATATCACAAATATTTCTTTATGGAAAATAAAAAAGGCTATGGTGCGAATTTTTCGCAACCATAGCCGATTTGCAAGCATGATTCTTAGAATTGGACTCTTACGCCTGCATATAAGATGTCCTCTGAAAGCCCGCCATTTTCAGGCTCATATCCCATACGTTTCTGGTATGCAATTTCGGGCGCCAATGTTACTGATTCAATTACCCACGGAAAGGAAACTGATACTTTGCCTGAACTTATTATCTCCTCTCTGGTACCAAATACCGTACCATGACCGCCGAATGAAATGTCTATTCTTAGGTTTTCATGCAAATCAAAGGTTGAACCAACCCGATAAATAAAACCGTTTTGTTCTCTTTCTCCATCCACACAGTCATAAATAAATTTCGCATACGGAGTAATTTTCTCCGTTAATGCATAACTGAACTTCAAATTGAAAGAATGAATGTCTCCATTTCCCCACTTGTTTAAAGGAAACAACTTGTAATAGGCATAGGATGCATCAACTTTTACTTTCTCAAAATCCTTTGCCCACCCCAGAATGAAATCAATTTCATTTCCGGCATTGTTCCCCTCGCCATTGTCCGATGTCGGACTTTGGCCAGGAGCGATCGATCCCCACACACTGGCATAAATTCCAGAGGGATTATGAGAAACAGTTACACAGGGCTGAATAATCAAGCCCCTGTAATAAACTCCGCCATCATCGCCCACATAGGCGTTGCTGGCGAAAACCTCACCGGAAATTCCAAAATTTGATTCAGACAAAATTTCGTCATCCCCTGCGTAATCTGCATCCGCAGCTTTGAAATCAAACGCAAACGCAAACTTCGCTGAAAAAACTATCATAATAACCAAATAGAGTATTCTCCTCATTATTTCTCCCTCCTATATAAACATTTTTTTATTTTTAAGTTTACAGTTGTCACCTTAATGGTAACTTTTTATTATACTCCTAAAAACCAATTTTGTCAAGTAGGGAAAGCTACTCAGCTCAATCTTGACTTATTCCCTAAATTAAGCCAGAATCAGGATAATAATGTTATTGTTTTAGGGAATTATAGAAAATTAAAAATAAAATAAAATCCGAAAGGAGAAGAGAGGTGGTAAATGACTGACAAAAAGTACAGGGTTAAAGAACCCAACAGCGGAAACAAAAAAGTCAATGGCAGAAAGTTCAAACTTTTGCCGCAGGATGATTACAATCTGATTGTCTTCAGGCCCTATATCACAAAAAAACCTGAGTTGATTGAGGAAATTCTTTCAATTTTTACCGGAATAAATTTCACAATATTCCGCAAAAAATTCATTGAAAGGGACAAACATTTTTGGTACGATTATTTCTACCCATCTGATGAAAAGTGGTTAGAGAATATAGGCTTTAGAGTACTCAAAGACAACAAGGAAGCTGGTATAAATACAAAAGATATTATCGGCACAAATGATCCTGTGAAGATCGGCCTTGCTGTAAAAAAATGGCTTTGCAGAGATATGGATAGCAGAGAAAACGGTCCTTCTCTCAGTGTAGTTGTTGTCGGTCACAATGCGGCAACAAGAGTCAAGGAAATGTTCGGTCCTCCAATTCCGGTAAAAGCACCCGAAGGTACAATACGGAATAAATACGGAGGTAACGACAGCAATCCTTTGTCCTTTTCTCAACAAAGAAGCCCCTACAATGTAGCTCATTGTTCCAATCGGGATGAAGAGCGCAATGGGATTTGTGCCATAAAGTATGAAACCCAGTTGCTATATCCGGAGTTATATTTTTAGCCCGAAATGTTTTCTTTTTTAAAGAGCCTGCGATTTAAAAAAATCAGCAGGCTCTTTTTTGTTTTTTATTGATATTCCAATTTCAAGAAATTTTTTTTAATTCTTTCAGGAATTCAGACAGAAGATTTTTTTCCGGAACAGATTTGATGACTTTGCCTTTCAGAAAAATTGCCCCGGCTTTTTTCCCGCCGGCAATACCGATGTCCGCCTCACGCGCTTCTCCGGGACCATTGACCACGCAACCCATAACTGCAACCTTGATCGGTTTTTTATAATCAGCCATGATTTTTTCCACCTTTTTCGCCAAACCAATAAGATCAATTTCTGTCCGGCCGCAAGTCGGGCAGGAAATTATTTCCGGACCATATTTTCTAATCCCCAGCGCTTTCAGTATTTCAAACCCCGGCCTTATTTCTTCGCAAGGATCAGCTGTGAGAGAAACACGGATTGTCGCTCCGATGCAATCATTAAGAAGCGCTCCGATTCCGATTGCACTTTTGATTATGCCCACATAAGAGGTGCCGGCTTCTGTCACACCGAGATGCAGAGGATAGCTGACCTTTCGAGCCAGCAAGCGGTAGGCTTCAATCATTTTTGACACATCACTAAATTTTATGGAAATCAGGATATCATGAAAATTAAATTTTTCCAGAATTTTCACGTGGCGCATGGCTGATTCAACTGCCGCTTTGGGAGTTGCGCCGTATTTTTTCAGCAAATCTTTTTCGATTGAGCCCGAATTGACCCCTATCCTGATCGGAATTTTTTTAGCCTTGCAAGCTCTAACCACAGCTTCCACTTTTTCTTCTGAGCCGATATTCCCAGGATTAATCCTGATCTTGTCTATTCCCTGAGCCACACATTCAAGCGCTAATTTATAATCAAAATGAATGTCAGCTACCAACGGAATGTGAATTTTCTTTTTTATTTTGCCAATCGCTTTGGCAGCAATCATATCAGGAACAGCCACGCGGATAATTTCACATCCGGCTTTTTCCAACGCTAAAATCTGCTTGACCGTAGCTTTTACATTTCTTGTATCAGTAGTACACATTGATTGAACCCGCACTGGGTTGTTTCCGCCTAAAAAATACGGGCCAACTTTCACTATTTTAGATTTATATTTCTTATTCATAGCTATTTATTTTATTTTTAACCTGATTTATTAAGAAATTAGGCGTGGAAGCCCCTGCAGTCACAGCCACCTTTTTACATCCAGCAAACCAGTCTTTTTTCAGATCATCTGCTCTTTCTATGAAATATGATTTTGGATTCATACGTTTGGAAATTTCCCAAAGACGATTTGAGTTAGCACTTTTTGGAGAACCAATAACAATAACGACATCATTTTCTTGTGCAATATCTCTAACTTCAGCTTGTCTGTCATGAGTAGTCATGCATATTGAATCAATAATTTCTGCCTGCGGATATTTTTCTGATATATATCTGGCACTTTCATTGAAAAATTCACGATCCTGAGTTGTTTGTGAAACCACTGCAATATTTTTTTCCGGATCGAGAAAAAGAGCATACAAATCTTCCTGATTTTCAACAATAAAAGCTCCCCCATTAGCCCACTCAAATATGCCCCTGACTTCCTTGTGGTTTTTTTCCCCTATGATAACCAGCTGATAGCCCCTTTTTGAAAAATTCTCCGCCAAGCGCTGGACTTTTATAACCTTAGGACAAGTTGTATCAACAAGATTTATTTCATTCTTATTGGCAAATTCATATATTTCCGGTCCTATTCCATGCGCTGTAATGATTAAGGTTCCGATTTTATCCTTAGCAGAATTCAAAAAATTCATCATATAAGGATCAACGCTTATTTTTTTTACGCCCATATCTTCGATTTTCCTGACCACATCATCATTGTGCACAAGGGAGCCCAAAACAAAAATAGGCCTTTTTACTTCAGGATTTTTTGCTATTTTTTCAACAATAGCATAAGCCCGTTCCACGCCTTCGCAGAAACCGGCATATTTGCTTAGAGTAATTTCCATAAAAAAATTTAGCTGATTTTTTCCAATAATTCTTTGATTTTTACAATCTCAGTTTTTTCTGAATTTCTTTTTTTAATTTCAGCTCCGCCGGCAACTAAAGATTTTTTGCTGACGACCACGCGATATGGAATTCCGATAAGATCGCTGTCGGCAAATTTTTCGCCAGCGCTTACATCGCGGTCATCAAACAAAACTTCAATCCCTTTTCCAAGAAGTTCTCTATAAATTTTTTCCGCTTCTGCATCTTCGCCCAAACTCAGAAGATGGACTTTAAACGGCGCCACATTTTCCGGCCAAACAATTCCTTTTTCATCATGATTAAGTTCCACAACCGTTCCCATAAGGCGAGAAATTCCGATTCCATATGAACCCATGAAAACCATTTTTTCTTCGCTATTTTCATCTTTATATTTCAATCCGAAAGGTTCAGAGAAACGGTAACCCAGAGAAAAAATATTCCCTACTTCAATAGCTTTTTCTTCGACTAATTTGCCTTTTTCAAGTCCTAAGTCTTTCAATACTTCGTCGGTATAAACTTCTTTGTTAACAGCAATTTTTTTGTCTTTATCAATATAAATTATGTCTTCCCCGGCTTCACTCACAGTCTGAAATTCATGAGAATATTTAGAAAAAGATCCGCCAGAAGCAAAAGTTATAAAAGTTTTTCCTCCTAACCCGACTCTCTCAAAAATACTTTGATATGCAATCTTGGCTTTTTCATAGAACTCGTTATGTTGTGTTTCATCTTTAGAAAACGAATAAAGAGCTTTCCAAAAAAATTCACGGCCACGCATAATCCCAGACTTTGCCCGAGCTTCATTGCGAAAAACTGTCCGAATATCATATGGATAAACAGGCAAATCTTTATAGGAAGAAATAAAACTCTTCATTAAATTCGACATTGGTTCTTCGTGTGTAAAAGCCAGTGAAAGTTCTGCTCCGTTTTTTAATTTTGTCTTAAACCAATTATCCACTACCTCATCACTCCATCGGCCAGATTTTTCCCAAACTTCTTGCTTCTGCAAAGCTGTAGATTGCATTTCAATGCCACCGATTTTATTCATCTCGTCCCTGACAATGTCAGAAATTTTGTTAATTACCTTTAAGCCCATAGGTAAAACATTATACACGCCTGCCATTTCTTTATTAATAAATCCGGCCCTGATCAGAAGCTGCGCATTGGCACTGACTTCATCCTTAGGCGCTTCCTTGCGAGTCTTTGTAAAAAGTTGTGTTTGTTTCATAAAAAATAAGTTATAGATTTCTTTAAGAATAATAACAAATTTAAAGCCTGATTGTCCAATAAAAAAGGCCGTGTACTCTATTGAGTACCGGCCCAATCTGAAAACAGATTTTTATTTGTGGATGACCCGGGATAATTTTATCCCGAAATCTTTTTGCGACATTCTTATTTTTTTCGGCGGGATTACCACGTCTTTAAAAAAATCGCATATTGTTTGAGAAACACTTTTTTTCTCTAATTTTAATCTGCTAAGATTATTTTTCGACATAATGCCTCCTTCTTGAAAAACTTCTAAATAACTTCTTTCTCAAACCCTCTTCTTTTTTATCTTTTTTTTCAATTTTATTAAAGGAAAAATCCTGCAGAACCAGCATTTTTTCCTTCTTCTCACAAGAAATGGATTACCTGGTCCTGACATATTTTTCCCTCCTAAGATTTTAGATTAATTTATTCTTAATTACAAATGATACTGAATAAAAAGGCTTTTGTCAATAATTCATTTTAGTTTGCTTTTTTGCTTTATTTGGCTACAATAAAGCATATGACAGAAAATAATAAGAATAAAATATACATCGTAATTCCCGCCTTTAATGAAAAAAGCGTTATCCAAGATGTCATTCAAGAAGTTCAAAATGCCGGATATGAAAATATCATTGTTGTAGACGACGGAAGCAGTGATGAAACCCAGGAAAAAGCTAAGAATGCAGGTGCGATTTCCCTTCGCCATAAAATAAATCGCGGGAAAGGAGCAGCGACAAAAACCGGCATTGAAGCGGCCAAATTGCTTGGAGCCGAAATTATTGTTACAATGGATGGGGATGGCCAGCATGACTCAAGAGACATAGAAAAACTCACTGAGCCGATTATCCAAAACCACTGCGATGTTGTCTTGGGAACACGCCTTAAAAATACAAAAGGGATGCCTTGGCACAGGATTGCCGCTAATCACATCGGAAATTTTTTTACTTGGTATCTCTTCGGTCTCTGGGTCACCGACAGTCAATCTGGATTTCGAGCCTATTCTAAAAAAGCAGCTGGTGTAATAAATACTAAGGGAGACCGATATGAATATGACAGTGAAGTCATCCGTGAAATTTATCTTTACAAATTAAAATTCAAAGAAGTTCCCATTGCAGTCAGATACACTAAATATTCCATGGGAAAAATCCACAAGCAGGGACCCATAAATGCTATAAAGACTTTGTATAAAATGTTTTTTAAATTAATCAATTGAAATCTTTTCCATGAAGATACATATTTACCAAATTATAGTAGTTTTCATATCTGTTTTTATGATTTTTCAGGGGATAAAGATTTTTGTCCAAGGAAAAAGCGGACAAACTTTCCTGAAAGTATTCGTAAGAATAATTGTATGGGGAGGTATGTGCACAATTGCCCTATTTCCCAAAGCCACGAACATTTTAGCTGATATTTTCGGACTTAAGGGAAATATTAATGCAGTAATCCTTACTGGATTTTTGCTAATATTCCTAATTATTTTTAAATTACTGTCAGCCATCGAAAGACTGGAACAAGGTTTATCAGAAGTCACCAGAAAAGAGGCCTTAAAAGAAATAGATAAAAAATAGTTTATAATTTTACAGAATTTAAATATTAAAAACAAAAAAAATGAAAAAAATAATTGTTTTATCTATCTTCGCAAGTTTTTTAACTTTTTTTTATCTAGATATTAAGTCAGCTGAAGCTTCTGTTTCTCCTTCCCCCGTTTATGCTTTTTGGAGTAAATCAAGAACTTTTCGTTATATGACCATTTCTGAATCTGAAAAAACAAGCCTACTGAAAAATTCCGATTTTGAAAGTGAGGGCATTTTATTTTATGCATATTTAACAAAACAAATAAATACCACTCCTGTTTATAAAATATACGGAAAAAAATATTTATACTATTATTACACGACTTCAAAAGAAAAACGTGACAGTCTTATAAAAGATAAGGCAAAATGGACTGACCAAGGTATAGCTTTTTATGCCTATGCCAATGACAGCCAAAAAGACACTGTGCCTGTTTATGCACTGAAAAATTTAAAGAACAACAAATATTTTTATACTACCAGCACTGAAGAGAAAAGTTCCATACTCACTGATAGCGATTGGACTGATAAGGGCACATTTTTTTGGGTTCCCGAAAAAAATGCGGATGTTTCAGAGGATTCAACTACTTCAAAAGATGAATCTGTTTCTCAGACAAATTATGGGCCAGAAATTGCTGTTGGACTGTGGAGCTATTCAAAAGATGACCTTGAAGATGAATCATTTAAGATAGATGCCAACAAGGATTACGTTATCAAAGACAAAGATGGGAAAAAAATTGCGGAAATTAAGGCCAGTAGCACAACCAGGGTAAAATATACAGGCGATAAAAATTTACGCGTATACAACTCTATAGAAGAAAAAGAGTTGAACCGCGAAGTAAGTTTTGAATCTAAGGATGGAAATAATTCGAATTTGATTTTTGATGTAAACCGTCCTGATTCTTCTTATGATGAATATCGGGGAAAAATAAAAATAAAATATAACAGCACAGATGGAAGAATTTGGGTTATTAATACTTTGCCAATGGAACAATATACTTGGGGCATGGGAGAAACAACCGGAACTGGTCCGTTTGAACATACCAAAGTGATGACAACCATTTTCAGAACTTACGGTTATTGGTACAAAGAAAATGCTACTAAATATTTACCTTATGGATTCACTCTTAGAAGCGACTCAGGTTCGCAAATCTATAGGGGCTATGAATGGGAAGAAAAATACCCAAATATAAAAAAGGCAGCTGAAAACACTAAGGGTATAATAGTAAAATACAAGGATGAGGTAGCACTTACTCCTTATTGTTCTTGGAGCGATGGATATACGCGCCGATATGAAGATGGGCATTGGGGAGGTTACAAAAACATATCCGATTACAAAGAAAAGGCATCGAAAGTTTACCCTTGGCTCGATTCAGTTAAAGATCCTTATGGAAAACATTCTTCTTACAGCACAAAAACATTAGCTAATTCTGGAAATCATATGGTAGGGCTCATTGCCAACGGTTCAGTGAAATTAGCCGGGGAAAGCTATAAAAAAACTTATGACTGGATACTTAAGTATTATTATGATGATATATCATTAAAGAAGATGTATTAACTCCATTAAATTTTCAACAATCAATTTTTAAATAAAAAAATTATTTAAAAAAATCATATGAAGTTTAAAATAATTTTTTCATTAATATTCATTGTAGCTCTGGGTTTCATGTCTTATTTTTCCTATCCAATAGTTAAGGAACGTTATTTTAACGCTGAAAATAATATTGGAAAAGAAATTCAGGAGCAAAATGACAGCATTTCTAATAATGATCAGGAAATCAATATAAGCAATACCAGCAATGAACAGGCAGATAGCGATTTGGAAAGTCAGAATTTAAATGAAGAAACAAAAACAGAAATTGATGAGAAAGGAGTTTCTGCTAATATTACCGCCGAGGACTGCGACAATGAATGTGAGAATTTCAAAGATAATGACAGCGATCTGAAATATTGCCAGAACATCTGCGATCTTTCCCCTATTAAAGATAGTGAAAATTGTGAAAGTAAATCAGAAACAGACAAGGATTACTGCTACAAAAATCAAGCAGTTAAAAAAACAGATCTGAACATCTGTGAATCTATTTCAGACTCAAGGATAAAATCATCCTGCAGAAGCAGAGTGACCGAAGATATACTGGAAAATCAGCTGTAAATAAGTTTATCAAGTTATAAGGTTTGTAAAGTTGCAAGTTTAATCATTATGAAAATTTTAGTTTTTTGCCCATATTATCCTCCGCATATCGGCGGGCTGGAAACACATGCCGATGAGTTCAATAAATATCTGTCCCGAGAAAGGGCAGATATTACTGTTTTTACGCCTGAATTGCCAAAAGAATCTCCTGTAAATGAAATTAGATATGATGGTAAAGTTAGTATTATCCGATTTCCGGCTTTCGAAATAATTTCCAATTATCCCTTGCCGAAATTTTGGTCAATAAAATTTTGGTATCTTTTTTCAGAGCTATTTGAAAAAAAATTCGATATTGTTATTTCCCGCACCAGATTTTTCAGCACCTCGCTTTTAGCTTTGATATATTCCAAAATTAAGAGCACTAGATGGATTCACATCGAACATGGCAGTGGCTTTGTCCTGCTTTCCAGCAAATTTAAAACCGTTATCGCAAAATTGTATGACTATACTTTTGGGTTTTTGATTTTCAAATCTTCCAATCTGAATATTTCTATTTCCAAGGCAGTGCAAGAATTCGTATATAAATTTGATGGAAAAAATTCCCCTATAATATATCGCGGGCTGGATATCGAAGAAATAGATAAAATTAATCCAGATGCAGAAATAAAAGAAAAATTTAAGGATAAAATAATAATTTCTTTTGCGGGAAGACTCTATAAATGGAAAGGTGTAGAAAACAGTATAAATGCCATAAAAATTCTTCCGCAGGAGACAAGAGATAAGGTTGTTTTTCTGATAATTGGAGATGGCGAAGATTTTTCCCGCCTCAAAGAAATTTCCAAAAATGAAAGTTGCATAGAAATGCTCAGCAATTTATCAAGAGAAAAGGTTATTGGCATTTTGAAAATTTCTGATATTTATCTGCATTCCGCCTATATGGGAGGCGGGCTTTCCACTTCCCTGCTTGAAGCTATGTACTGCGGATGCACCATCATCGCCACACCTAACGAGGGCGCAGATGAAGTGATTGAAGATAACAAAAACGGATTCCTGATTGACAAATCCGATCCAAAAATAATTTCAGAAAAAATAAAAGAAATATTGAATAAAAATACAGAGGAGCAAAAAAAATCAGCCAAGGAACTCATAGCAGAAAAATTCCGCTGGGAAAAATCTATAGAGACATATTTAAATAATTTTGAACAATTTATTTAGTATGAATATAATCGTAATTATAGAAAAAAGAAATGATGCTATTGGTACATATAATAGATATCTTGTACATGAGTTACGTAATATCCCTAACGCTAATATAAATGTTTTTGAGATAAATAACAAAGTATTTAAAAATAAAATCTTAAATATTTTTTTAGAGATTTTTAATTCATGGAGGCTTTTTTTAAAATTAAGAAAATTAAAAAATAATGCACTTTTATTTACAAATCCAAAATCAATAAGTGCAAATATATGTTATCTATTAAAAAATAAAAAATACGCTATAATTCACCACCTAGAAAATAATCCGGCTTATTATAAAATATTTCCCATGAAGAGTTTACTTTCATGTTTCGACAGGGTTATTTGCATATCTAAATTTTCACGAAGCCAAGTATTATCCATAGGAATAAGTGTGAAAAAAATCAGCGTTGTTTATAATGGTTTAGATCACAAAATATTTAAACCAATATTGGAAAAAAATGAAAATTTTCAAGAAAAATATATTTTATCTATAGGATCAGAGATTCCAAGAAAAAATATGGCGAATATAATAAAGACATTCTCTTTGCTAAAAAAAGATTTTAAGAATCTTAAATTGCTAAAAATAGGACTAGCTGAAAAAAAATACAGACAAAAAACTCTTTCAATAATTAGAAATCTGGATTTAAAAAATGATGTAGTTTTTATAAACTATGTAGAAGAAAAAAAATTGCCAATGTTTTACTCAAACGCAGAACTTCTTCTTTTTCCTTCCCTAATGGAGGGATTTGGCTTTCCTATAGTTGAGGCAATGGCTTGCGGATGTCCTGTTGTTACATCAAATTTAAATCCAATGAAAGAACTAACTCAAAATACTCAAATTTTAATAAATCCACTTAATCCAAATGAAATTTATGAAAAATGTAAAGAAATATTAAATGATTCAGAAAAAAAAATAAAGATGAAGAAAGAAGGCATTAAAATTGCACAAAATTTTGATTGGAAAATTACAGCAAGAAAAATATATGATATAGTTACAAGAAACTGATATTCGAATTAGAGAATTTTATAATATTTTTAAACTAACTAAAAAAATAATATATATTAAAGAAATTATGGTTTTTTTCTAAAATAATTAACTAAAAAGTTATTTATTAGCAATTTTTTATCGAAAAGTGACAAGGCATATAAAAAAATTCTTCTGAAATCAAAAGGATTATATCTTATTCCATTCAAAAAATCCGAAAAACTAGCATTATTTTTGAAGGATAAAGCTTTCATTCTAGCTAAAACTAAATATAATTCTCCTAAATGTTTCTGATTATATTTCTTTAAATCTTTTTCAAATTTATCAATCACTAATTTATTTTTAATTATTTGATTTGAAATCGCATCTTGAGTTAGAATTGAGCGTTGCAAAGAATTAAATGAATCCTGATAGTAGATGCCCACAATTTCCCCAGAAAATAATGTTTTATATTTTTTATATATATTCCAATATAAAAGTTGCTCACCACCATTTAATTCATCGTGAAACCTAAATAAATTTTCTTTAAACACGGATACGTATAAGAAATGCATGAAATCTCTATGTACATTTTTTTTATTAATTATTTGTTCAAAACTAAGAATCATTTCTTCTTTTAGCAAAAAAGATGTTCTTTTTCCAAAATCATCTTGATAAGAAAAACCAAAAATTTTTATTTCCGGGTGCTCTTTTATTTTATTTACAGCAAATTCAAGTGCTCCAGGTAACAAAGCATCATCGCTATCTAAAAAAGAAATCAATGCGTTATCGCTCGGATTTTCAGCTAAAACGGTTTCTATGCCTAAATTTCTCGCACTGCCGGATCCGCCATTTTTTTTATATTTATAAATTATCTTATCTTTGTTTTTTTCTGAGTATTCATTGACTACCAACTTTGTTCCATCCGTTGATCCATCATCAACAACTATAGCTTTCCAATTTTTAAATGACTGTGAAATAACAGAATCAAGAGCTCTTTTTATCATTTTTTCACGATTATAGGTGGGGATAATAATGTATATGAAATAATCATTTGCATCTGCCATATTTTTAAATTATATACAATTTAATATTAAAACGTTCCTAGTTTTTTACTATCTCTGTTTATATAAATCAAATACAAACATATTAAAATAAAAGCGTTAATGTTATATGCAATTACAGCCCCGACCAACCCCCAAAAATAGACAAATATTACTGTGACAATTAATTTGATAAAAAAGAAAAACGGATATATGGATTTTATAAGTTTAACCATTTTTTTCGCATTTGCATATATATATAGCAAGGAGTATGGCAATAATAACATCATAAAGACTGTAAAAATTTTTGAGTATTGATAAAAATCTGAATATCCGTTGCCAAAAAACAAATAACTTATCTTTTCAATCAAAACGTAATATATAAGTCCTATTAAGATACTCATAAATAAAATAATGTATGGAAGTTTTTTGTTACTTTTAAATAAATCTTTAATATCAATATTTTTAGAAGCTATTTTAGAAAAAGTTATATTCAATATATACCCAAACACATTCTTTAGTCTTACCGGTATCATAGAAATTACCCCATATACCGCCAGACTTGATGCCGGCATTAATAGACCCACTATTATTTTGTCGACATTTTCAGCCAACAACTGAAAAATATTCATGATTGTCAAAAATTTTCCATACTTTATAGCATCTGGATCTTTTTCGTCGTTTTCGACATATTTAAAACTTTTAAAATAATATGCAGCATTAAAAATAGTGTATGTAATAAAATAAGTAAATATTATCGGTAATAAGTTATTTTGGTTTAAAAATACCACAATGCTTGTAATGATTGCATTGATTATTGACTGGGTTGATCCAAACTTAAAGAAAACATCAAATCTTCCTTTTCCCTGAAGAAAAGATCCCCAGGTATTGGGAGCATAAAAAAGAGGGAAAAAAAATGAGGAGATCGCAAAAGCTATTCCCAATTCTTGGCTCTGTGTCAAATAATAAAAAACTCCGATAATAAACAAAATGGGAATACCCCAGAGACTATATATAAAACTTTTTTTTACAGCATTTTTATAATCCCCGTCTTTTCCAATTGCTGCCGATCTAGCGACTGAAGTATTAAGTCCCGGCAAAGAAAGAATTGAAACTATGGAAAAAATTGCAATGACAAATTGATAATGACCAAAAACATCCTTTGTCGCAAACCTTGCAAACATAATCGCAAGCAATAATCCAGCCAATAAATCGACAATTTGCCTCATAGTCGCAAAAAATCCATGCTTAACAAAATATGGAAGATCTATCCCTATTTTTTCCCCATATTTTAATAAAATATTGCGTATCATTTTTTTAATAATATAAATCATTATCGGCTTTATCTTGATAATATAAATCGTTATAATAATAAGATTTACTCAAAAAATGATCAAATAAAAAATTATTTTTTATTCTTATATAAATAAGAGAAAGATTCTTCTAATCTTAAACAAATATTAGAAACTTCTTCTTTTTTTATTTGATAATTATCAATAAATATATCTATATCTTTATCAATAATATATTTTTTTCTCAAGTCAACCGGATTGACTCCTGCAATATCAAAAACAGAATAATAATCGTTAAACTTATAATCACCACCGAAAACATCATCGGATAATCTAATCCATTTATTAGGAATACCATAGCTATCCGATACAATTAGTCCATGCATAGCTGAAGATAAAATAAGTTTACATTCATTTATCTCCTTGCATACTTTTTTTGTATCATCTTGTACATCTATAATTTTATAACTTTTATGATTTAATTTTATATTATTTAAAAACTTACTATTTTTATCTACATAATGTGGAACAATACCAACGTCGTATTTTTTTTCTACATTATCAAACTTAATAGCTCTTGCCGCTAACAATCCCGGATCTCCAAGTGCAATATTGTTAAGATTAAAACCTAAAATTTTTTCACATCTACTTTTTGAAAGATTTCCTCTTAAAGCATGTATGTTAACGTTTTTTATAAAATGTTCTTTACTTAATGTCTCTTTTTTAATAAAACCTGATCCCCAAATATTTATGATGCCATGATTAGATAATTTTTCTACATCATTATTAGTAGTAATTTCTCCTAAGATACTTCCGATAGCCAACAAATTTGATTTATGAAAACTTGTACAACAATAATTAACCCCCAAATATTTCATTATATCTTTGTTTAATAAGTCACCAAAATTTGGTACACCATTATAATAAGCAAGTTTTATGCCGCTACAGCAATAATTGCAAAAAATATTTCCTATTTTTATTTTTATATGATAGAAGATATGATTTATTTTTTTATTAATATATCTATTTGCAGACAAAATAAACCTAGGCCAAAAAAATATTTTTTTCATATTTTACTGGGAATTATTCTTTAAGAAAAGTTATTTTTAAATATGTTATTTGTATAATTTTTTATTTTCCTGATACCATTCCACGAATCTTTTCATTCCTTCTTCAATTTTTACTTTCGGTTCATAGCCCAGCATTTCCTTGGCTTTGGAAACATCGGCATAGGTTATCGGCAGTTCTGTCGAAGGAGTTGGAACATTTTTTATTTTCGCTTTTTTCCTTAGAAGATTTTCCACTACTTCTATGAAATGATTAAGCTCCACCGGATTGGAATTTCCGAGATTAAAAACTTCAAAACCGAAAATTTTATCTATGGCCGAAACAGTTCCTTCCACAAAATCATCGATATAAGTGTGATCACGTTTCATTGTTCCATCGCCGAATTTGGTGATTTCCCCACCCTCGTCAATAAGGCGCGTAAATTTGAAAGGAATCATATCCGGTCTTCCACTTGGGCCATAGACATTAAAGGGACGAATCACATTAACATTAAGTCCGTGCACATGATGGTAAACTTTTCCTAAAATTTCGGTCGCCATTTTGGTCGCGGAATAAGGAGCAATTGGATTAACTTCATCTTTTTCAGAAAATGGTATCTTTTCTGTTTCACCATACACCGAAGAAGTGCTGAATAGAACAAAATTTTCAATTTTAAATTCTTTTGACAAATGAAGCAGATTAAGGGTTCCTTTCACATTAGTTTCTTCATAAATAAAGGGGTTTTCAATGCTGGCCCGCACGCCGGCTCTGGCGGCACAGTGGCAAACTCTTTCAATTTTTTCCGATTCGAAAATGTTTTTCATCATTTCATAATCCGCAATATCACCACGATATAGCTTATAATTGGGATTTTCCAAAAAGGGTTCGACATTCCTTTCTTTTATGTCCGGAGAATAATAATCATTGAAATTATCAATGCAAACAACGCTGTCGCCTCTTTTGAGCAGTTTTTTAGTTATATGAGAACCGATAAAGCCAGCTCCTCCTGTTATCAATACTTTCATATTTTTTAAAATTTAGTTTTTTAAATATTAGATCCTACCCGCCCGCCACGCGAGCCAGCAAGTCTATTCTTTAAGAATCTACGACCAAAACCTGTTTTAAAATATTTTTCTCTTTTTATTGCAGCCTCCTTGGATAGACAAGCCTCGTAATATATTAATTCAAATGGCCTTCTTATTTTTGTTGAAAAAACTTTTCCTGCATTATGCTTTTCGAAACGTTTTTTTAAATCATTCGTCCATCCTATATACAGGTTTTTATCCTTGCTACTTTCTAGAATATATGTGTAATACATATCATTTCTATGCTCGCTGGCGATGCGGGCGGGTAAAGCCGGCACCACCGGTTACGAGAATTTTCATAAAATATTTAAAGTTAAAAGATTAAAATTCAATTATTTTATGGAATATATAGCCATTTTTATTGCCTTATGATAATAGTTAAAGTATACTTTAGTTATGGAAAAATTTCAATTTTTTGCCTTTTTCAAGAAACCAGTTTCTATTTTAGCGCTTATTTTGACTATCTTTTTTCTGAAAGGTGTTTTTTTGGCATCCATAACGCCTATTTTTGTTGGTCAAGACGAAGCCAGGCATTACAGTAGCATCCAGTATCTATCAGAACAGCGACCTGTAACTTGGCCTATTGTTGAAAGAAAAGTAGAAGACAAAAATTCAATCCAAAAATTTAATTATTCTCAGGAAGTATTAGAAACAGCTAAGGCTATCGATTATGACAATGCAACTGAATATCTTTACAATACCTTTTCTTTTATCCAAGGCCATGATGGAAAAAATGAATATAAGATAATCAATAATGATTGGCATCAATACAATGAATATTATCCTCCAAACAAAGTAGGCAAAAAATCAATATATCATAACCTGTTGACCGTCATAGAAAAAAGTTTCGGCAATCAAAATATTCTTGTCCGTTATTACCTGATTAGAATTTTTTCAGTTTTTTTGGGAACACTTTTTATTTTATTTTCTTATTTAATTGCGAAAAATATCGGTTTTTCCGCAAAAAACAGTTTGCTTTTGACAGCTATTGTTTCTTTCCAGCCAAGATTTTCGATCTATTATGCAACCATAAATTCTGATGCTTTGCTGATTTTGACGTTTGCACTTTTTACACTCGGAGGCATCTTGGCTCTGAAAAACGGACCGAATTGGAAAAATATTTTCCTGATTATTGTTTCGGTTTTTTTGGGAATTTTGACTAAACCGACCGCATCTGTTCTTTTGATAGGAGCTGCCCTGTTGTTTATGTATTTTTTATACGAAAAAGTAAAGAATAAAAACAGAAAAATAAAATATATCGCACTTTTTATTTTTGCCTGCATAACAGCTTCTCTTCTGATTTATTTTAAAAAATATCTTCCTGACAATATATCCAATATTTGCAACCTATTTATTTCTGTAAAGGATTATTTGTCAAAAACTCTTACCATAGGCAGATTTGGCTTGTCATCAAGGACTTATTGGGGCATGTTGTCATGGACAAAAAATTGGGGTATCAGTAATGGAACCAATATAATCTGGCTTATCCAGGCTATTGCGGCTGTCGGAATTGCATTTTTTATCTTTTCGAAAAAAAAGTTTTCACATCTGCCTGAAAAAAAATACATTGTTTTTCTCTTAATAATGCTCGCATTGCTTCAGCTTGGAATAAGATTTGCCGATTGGATGTTTTTTCATAATAATGATGGCCACATTGAAACTGGAACTCCCGGAAGATATTTCATCCCGAATCTGACCTCGCATATTATTTTAGTTTTCACTGGACTTGGAATTCTTCTGGAGAAAATATTCGCCCGAGACGGATCAGCCTCTAATGGACAAAAATATTTTGAATATTCTCTTATTATTGGCCTGGTTCTGATGATGACATTCATGCTATATATAATTTTTAACAATATAATTTTCAGATACTATCTATAACAACACATGAAAATTTCTAAAAAATTATTAATAGTTTTTGCAATAGCAATGTTTTTTGCTGTTTTTTGGAAATTTTCAACTCTCCTTTATTTTCCTGAACCAAGCATTTACCTTAAAAAAGGATTAGTTGTAAAAATTTGGCCGCAAGAAACACTCATTCATAAATTTACTGCACAAAGAAGCAACCTTTCAAAGGTTGAAGTATTACTTCGCAGTCCCGGCATAAAATATAAAAATGGCGACAAGGTAGAAATGAAAATCGCCGATGAAAATTGCCAAAAAATTCTGCGCGAAGGAGAATTAAAGGGTTCTTTTTTTAATACGGAAAATTTATATGAATTTAAATTTGATCCGATATCAGATTCTGAAAAAAAAGAATTTTGCCTTATGGCCACTTTTTTGTCTATTAAAGACAATGCTAAAAGTCTTCAATTTTTCAAAATAGGAGAAGAAGAAAACCAGCCCTATTCAATAAGGCCAGTTTATAAAAACCAGAATATCTTGCAAGATATCGGGGAACTTAACCAAAGAATCTCTCAATACAAACCCTGGTTTTTGAAACATTATTACCTTTATGCAGTTTCTTTTCTGTTTCTTTTGCTTTCATTTTCCCTGGTTATAATTTTAATCCTAATTTGATCAAGTTCATAGAGATATAAATAAAAATCGCTTAACCTATTTAAGGTTAAGCGATTTTTTGGATATTTTTCTCATTTTTTGTTTTTCTTTTCCCACTTTTTATGCATAATCTTTAAAATTAGAAATTTAAAAGATAGGCATGGATGGAAAAGAAAATGGAAAAAATTCAGTTTTATTTGAAAAACTTTGGGAGCTTTTTCTCTGACTAAATTTTTAGCCTTGAGTCTCCCCATTTTTGACAGCTTAAGGATACTATCCAATTCTCCGGCATTTTTCGGACTTATTTCTTCCGATAAAATTTTATCCTTGGCTTCACGAAGAATATCTACCATGTCAAGCATAGCTCTTTGCTCCTTGTTGAGCTTCATTATTTCTTCCGAAGAAAAGATGTCCAAAAATTGAGGAAGTGATTTCAGAGCGTCCAGTCTTTTTATTTGTTTTTGCCAACCTTCAACTTCCAATTCTATCTTGCCTTTCAATAAAGTTAAAAAATCAACATTTTGCATTGTTTCTTCACTCACTTGATCATTCCCCCTTTCTTTTTTTAATTTTAAACAACTTAAAAAAATAGCATTATACGCTATCTTTGTCAATAAAGGAAAAACTACTTAACTTTTGCCGCGCCTTGGCGCAAAATTTCTATTTTGCCCTTCTTATCAATTTTTATAAGAGTCGAAGGTTTTGATTTTAACTTTCCCTTATCAACATAAAAATCTACTTTTTCTCTAAAAAAAATTTTTGTTTCAGCAAAATTTTCAGCTGGTTTTTTTCCTGCAATATTAGCACTGGGAGCCACCAACGGTCCAGTTTTTTTCAAAAAACTTATCAGCCATTTATCCTTCGGCAGACGCAAAGCTAAGGTTTTTGTGCCTCGGTGAAGATGTGAAAATTTTTTCAGCGGACAATCAAAAATTACGCTTATTTTTCCGGGCCAGAGTTTTCTTAGGATATCTCTCTGTTTAGAATTTGTTCTTATCCCAAAAATCTTCAAATCTTTAACTGATGAAATCAAGATTATCATCGGTTTTTTGGATTCTCTTTTTCGCAATTTATAAATCCGCTCAACCGATTTTTTGCTAAGTGCACTGCCTACAACCCCATAAAGAGTATCAGTCGGAAAAACACCAATCCCGCCTGACAATAATATTGATGCCAACATTTTTTCTGAATTATTTTTAACTGGCATAAAAACTAAACGAATTTATTTTTGCGCATGAAATCCTGATTTTTTTGTATTTTCATATCTGGATTTTCGCTGATTTCCCGCTTGCTTCTGCTAAATATTAAAATATATATAATATCCAAAATCGCCATAGAATTGATAAATAAGAGCGCTACAAACCAGGCTAGATGTCCATTTCTGGCCGACCGCCATAAAGCAATTCCTTTCCACGGGATTGACCACGCAATTATAAGAATAACAATCCATAAATTTTCCAATAGAAAATTTTCCATAAAATTTTATTTAATAAAAAATTACATTTTTATATTAACACAAAAACAGATTTTATTTAATCGCATTCTCTGCTTTTAGCATTTTTTTCTTTTTTCCAGCTCCTCTGTTGTACCCGCCAATACTCCCATCACTTCTGATCACCCTATGGCATGGTATTTTTGCGTCATAATTTTTGTTTAAAATATTTCCTACTGCCCGGCAAGCCCTTGGGTTTCCGGCTAATTTTGCCACTTGTTTATATGCAATAGTTTTACCCTTAGGAATTTTGCTCACAACTTGAATAACCTTCATTTTAAATGACGAGGGTGTCCTATAGGCTGGCCTCCCTTTTTTTCCTCCTATTTTTGCATAATTCCGCATATATTTTTCACAAATATTCACTATGCTTTCTTAAAAAGAACAGTTTTAAAAATTCTGCCATTGCGATTGCAACTATTACAGAAAGGATGGGAACTGCGATTTCTTTTAAATTTACGCTGGAAAAATGGAAGATATCCATCATAAACGGAAAGGACAATGACAAAACTAGCAATAAAAATGTCCCGAAAGTAATCCACCAAGCAGCTACATTTTTTTCTTTTATTATAGAAAAAAATAATTTCGATCTTGATCTATTTATATAAATCAGCGCTAAGTTGAAAATTACTAAAGCAAAAAATGCCAAGGCACGTATTTTTTCAACCTCATATCCTTGTGCATAAGCAATCCAATAAACAACTAGAACTGCTAATGCCCCACTTATCCCTTGGACAAAACCATTCGCCAAAACGTAGTTGTCCATCAGCTTGCTATTTAATTTTCTCGGAGGTTTATTCATAATGTTTTTTTCTTCTTTTTCAGATTCATAAACAATAGAACAAGCCGGATCAATAATCATTTCTAAAAAAACTATATGAATAGGCATCAAAACCAGGGGTAAATTCAAAATAGCAGGAAAAACAGCCAAGCTAGCTATAGGCAAATGAACAGCGAAAATAAAAACTGTAGCCTTTTTTAGATTTTCATATATTCTCCTCCCCATTCGTATAGCTTTAACTATAGATGTAAAATTATCATCCAATAAAACAAGTGATGAAGCTTCACGGGCAACATCAGCTCCTCTGCCACCCATTGCTATTCCAATATTGGCAGCTTTCAGGGCTGGCGCATCATTTACTCCGTCTCCCGTCATAGCAACAATTTCACCATTAGCTTTCAGCGCTTCAACTATTTTTAATTTCTGTTCTGGCATGGTCCGCGCAAATACATTTACTTTGCTTATTATTTTCCTTAATTCTTTTGAACTTATCTTTTCCAATTCTTGTCCGATTATAATTTGGCCCCCATTATAAATCCCCGCTTCTTGAGCAATTTTTTTAGCAGTAGACATATAGTCTCCAGTTATCATAATGATCTTTATGCCGGCATTACGACATTCTTGAACAGCTTGCGCAACCTCCTTTTTTAATGGATCACTAAAACCCAACAGTCCAACAAATTTAAATTTAAATTCATGCTGATTTCGGGGAAGATCACCTTCAAAATCAGCAACTGCAACACCGATTATTCTCAGACCATTACCCGCCATTGTTTCTACACCCAATTCAATTTCATTTTTTTCTTGCTGGTTTAAATGGCAAAGATCCAAAATCGCCTCTGGGGAGCCTTTGGCAGCGATTAAATATTTTTTTTCACCTGAAAAACTCCAGACATGAGACATAGCTAAAAAATCACTCGACAAAGAGTAAGTTTTTCTAAGAACCCACTTATTATTAATGAAATCTTTTTTCTTTAATATTTTTTCGGCAGTTTTTTGTATGGATTTTTCCATCGGATCAAATGGACTTAACGAACTGGCAAGTAAACCATACTTTATTAATTCCTGACATTCGTCACCGAAAAATTCATTTTTATCCTTCAAATTAAAAATATTGCCCTTTATCCAAAGATTTTTTATTGTCATCATGTTTTCAGTCAGAGTCCCGGTTTTATCAACACATAAAACCGTAGTAGCGCCCAGAGTTTCAACTGCTGGAATTCTACGGGTAAGCACATTATGTTTAGATATGCGCCAAGCTCCCAAGGCTAAAAAAACTGTCATAACAACTGCAAATTCTTCAGGCAAAACCGACATAGCCAGTGACAATCCAGCCAACAATCCATTTACGATGTCCTGCTGAGTAACTGCATAAGCAATAAAAACCAAAAAACAAAGCAACATTCCTATAGATGCATATAATTTTATCAGAGAAGCAGATTGTTTTTGTAAATCTGTTCTTTCTGTTTTTAGCGTTGATAATGATTTCCCAATTTTACCGATTTCCGTATTTATACCTATATTTATAACTCTGGCCATGGCTTGTCCGCTGATAACCATACTCCCGCTGAAGATAAAAGGAGTATTGTCTCCTCCAGGCCTTCCGAATTTAATTTTCCCATCCCAAATAGATTTATGCACTGGCACAGATTCTCCGCTTAATAACGATTCATCAACAGCAAGACTAGTTGATTGCAAAACCATAGAATCGGCGGGGACACGGTCACCCTCTGAAATAAAAATAATATCACCCCTAACTACTTCACGTCCAGAAATCTTTTCTCTTTTGCCATCACGCAAAACCAAAGCACGGGGACTAGATAAGTTCCGCAAGGCTAATAGGGCTTTCTCTGTTTTTCGCTCCTGATAAAAATCTATGCCTATAATAATAAAAATAGAGCTTGCTAATATAATGGCCTCCTTTGTGTCTCCTAAAAATAAATAAAAAACTGCGCAAGCTATGAGGAGCATAAACATTGGCTCTTTTAATATCTTTTCTAAAATATAAAAAATGCCATCTTCTTTTTTATTTGGAAGCTCGTTGTAACCCTCTAATTTTAAGCGTTTTTTTGCTTCTTTTTCGCTTAGTCCGTTTATTTTTAGCATGCTGGATTTTAATATTTATTAAAATAATTTATAAGCAATATCAGCATTTAAACAGAAATTATTTAACTAAAATTTATTTACCTTAAAAAGACTTTTTTCATTGCATTGTTATTTTACTATTTATCGGCTATATATTCAAGATAATTTTTTGTGCTTATATTTATTCTTTTTAAGCCAGTTGCCTATTTTAGGGATATATTATATAATTTCAGCATAAAAACAAATATCAAAATACGGGTGACACTTTAGGGGGGTTCCTGGATTGTTACCGTTTAAAACAAAAATGGCAAAAAATCAAAAAATAAGCGAGCTAAGCGAAAATGAAAAAGCTCATAAGATAGAAATGTTGCGCCAGATGATGCTTAATGCTGAAAAAACCATGCAAAGCGCAAAAGCTATGCTGCTTCAATTGGAAGGTAAGAAAAAAACTGGACGCAAAAAGAAAGCTGAGGATGAAGTGGAAGGCAACATAGTTGAAGGCACCTTTGATGGACAAGTCATGATCGGAACAGATGGAAAACAATATCCTGTACCTGCTAACTACGCATCTAAATCAAAACTCGTTGAAGGAGATGTCCTGAAGCTTACAATAACTCCTGACGGGTCTTTCATATATAAGCAAATCGGACCGGCTCAGCGTAAAAGCGTTATTGGAATCGTAAGCCAGGACGAAAAAGGAAATTACTTTATATTCTCAGAAGGTAAGGCATTTAAGGTTTTGCTAGCTTCTATAACCTATTTTAAGGCTGAACCAGGAGATGAAGTGGTTGTTATGATCCCAAGAGAAGTCGATTCTTCCTGGGCTGCAATTGAAAATGTCATTTCTAAAGGGGGTCATGGATTTTCTGACCAAAAAAAGGAGAAGAAAACAAAGCTTCCTGCAGACGGAGGATTCAATTCTTGGAAAAAAGATTCGAATAATGAAATTTCTTTGGAAGAAAAATCGGTTCCTAAAAAAGAAGATATTGAGGACGAATGGACATCCGAAATAGATGAACTGGAAAAAGAAATTGCAGCACAAGCTTAATAAAAAATATTTATGAAAAAACCAAACAAAATCAGGATAACGCAAAGAGATTATAAATTAGCCTTAGTCGCTGGTTTGTTTATAGGATTATTATTTCTTCCAATACTCAAAGCCGCCAACCCCTATATTTATTCAAAATTTGCCCTAGTTATAATCCCCTTTTTTCTTTTAGCCACACCCATAGGTCTTCGGATAGCTTTTTTTATAGGAAAAAAAATACCCATTATCTATCAAATTGCAAAATTCGGACTCATAGGAATTTTGAACACACTGGTAGATATTGGATTTCTCGCACTTTTGACGTTTGCTTTTAGATTGTTTTTAAACATTGATTCAAAAACATCTCTTATTGGAGCTATAACTTTCTATTCACTTTATAAATCTATTTCATTTATAATTGCAAATATTAATAGTTATTTTTGGAATAAATATTGGACCTTTGAGCAGCAAAACAAAAAACAAACACGCTCGGAATTTATACAATTTTTTGCAGTTAGTATTATTGGATTCTTGATTAATGTTTTTGTGGCCTCTATAGTTTTTAAGATAATAATAGGTTCATTAGTTGGTCTTTCTTCTGACCAACTTGGATTGATAGGAGCCGCATTCGGAAGCATCGCTGGATTAGTCTGGAATTTTATTGGCTATAAGCTCTGGGTTTTTAAAAAATAAACAATGTTTTTTATTGCACCATAAACTCCCTGATTTGGGGAGTTTTGTTTTTGCAGACAAGGTGCTACAATAGCAGAAAGAGAAAAATTACCTAAACATATACATAAAAACATGTCATCAGTCGCTTTATATAGAAAATATCGACCACTTACATTTTCGGATGTAATAGGGCAAGGACATATAGTCCAGACACTTTCTAATGCCATAAAAAATGACAGGATCGGCCATGCTTATCTTTTTACGGGACCTCGCGGAACCGGTAAAACAACTTTGGCTCGTATTTTTGCTCGTGCAATAAATTGCCAAAATATTAAAGGCACAGAACCTTGTTTGAAATGCGATATCTGTAAAAGCATAAACGAAGGCAGATCTCTAGATATTTTTGAAATAGATGCCGCTTCAAACACGGGAGTTGATAACATAAGAGAATTAAGAGAAAATGTTAAATTTCCTCCTTCCCAAGCAAAATATAAAGTTTACATAATTGATGAAGTCCATATGCTTTCAACTGGGGCTTTTAATGCCCTGCTCAAAACACTGGAAGAGCCGCCTGCTCATGTAATTTTTATTTTAGCCACCACCGAAATTCATAAAGTGCCTGAAACAATAATTTCCCGTTGCCAGCGTTATGATTTTGCGCGTTTGCCGGTTGATAATATCATAAAAAAACTTTCACTCATTGCAAAAAGTGAAAAAATTGAAATAGAAAAAGAAGCCTTAGAAATGATTGCTATTTCTGCTGAAGGCGGAATGCGTGATGCAGAATCACTCTTGTCGCAAGTTATGTCACTGGAAAATAAAAAAATAACCGCCAAGGAAGTTGAGGAAATTTTAGGAACTTCTCAACGCCAATCGTTAGAAAAGTTGGTCGGATATATTTTGGACAAGAATTCAACTGAATCTATTGGACTGATAAATAGTCTTTCACAGGAAGGTTATGATCTTGATGTATTTAATAAATCACTTCTAAATTATTTGCGTCAACTGATGCTGGTTATTGTCGATGAAAAACTTTCTAAACTTTTTTCATTCGAGCTTACAAAAGAACAAGTTGCTCATTTAATAAAACAGAGTGAAGATCAAGATCCTGAAAAATTGCTTTTTATAATACAGTGTTTTATGGAAATACAGGGAAAAATAAAATCTTCCTTTATTCCACAACTTCCTTTAGAAATGGCTATTGTTAAAGCTATTGGATTTGGATATAAAAATGAAA
Organism: Candidatus Moraniibacteriota bacterium; assembly: GCA_035390125.1. Taxonomy (NCBI): domain Bacteria; phylum Candidatus Moraniibacteriota; species Candidatus Moraniibacteriota bacterium. The sequence goes on along the minus strand of DAOOTD010000002.1, from coordinate 284,419 downwards.
ATGTTCACGATAAAGATCAAATAAAAAATATTCCGTCAATAAGAAAAATTGCTTCGAGGGATTCAGAATCTGATAATGCCCAAAGTGATATTAACACATCAGCCTCGTCATTAAAAAATGATAAAAATTATATCATATCAAAAAATTCTGATTTAACTATCGAAGATATAAACAAATATTGGAAACAGTTTGTAGAAGAAATAAAACCAATTAATCACAGCCTTTCGGCCATTTTGCAAAGCTGCCATCCCTTTAAAGCTGAGAAAGGAACTGTAAGTATTGCAGCTAGATTTCCCTTTCATAAAGACAAACTAAATGATAATGACAATAGATTGACAATGGAATCTGTTTTTGCTAAAATCTTAGGGTTCCATTTATGCATCAAGGCTTTTACAACTCAAGAAGCAGGGATAAAAAATAAGGAAGTTGCAAAAGAAGAAAAAAAACCAAGAAAAACCAGTTCTCTTTTAACTCAAGCTTTGGATATGATGGGTGGTACGGTAATTGAATAGCTTTGTTATTTTAATTATCTTTTTAGCTTTTTGTTAATGGGGTGAATTATTTTCATTAGCTAGCTAAAAGCTTATTTATTGGGGAGTAGCCAAGCGGTAAGGCACCAGGTTTTGGTCCTGGCATGCGGGGGTCCGAATCCCTCCTCCCCAACTTTGTATACAATAAAAAAAATCGCCCAGATTTTAAGGGCGATTTTTAAATTTTAACCATGCCTTCATTGATCGACGAAATTTTTTTAATTTTTTCCTAAGACTATTTTCAAATCCTCTTCTTCGCCTTTATGATAAATTTTCAAATTTATCTCTTCGTTGGGTTTTTTTGTGGCAATTAAATCAGAAAGTTGATTTCTTTTTGTTATTTTTTGACCATTAACCTCCAAAATAATGTCATTTTCCATTATGCCTGCTTTATCAGCTGGCGAACCCGGAATAACGGCTAAATCAGTTCTGGCTTCTCCGCGTGCCACTAATGCGCCATATTCGTATGGCAGATTATTATCAGCTTTTAACTTTTCATCAATTAACACATACCTGACACCCAAAAATGCAGTTTCTTTTTTACTTATTGAGCCCGTGTTTTTTACTTCTTCAAAAACGGCTTTAGCTTCATTTCCAGAAATAGCAAAGCCAATATTCTCGGCATTAGCCATAGCCACATTAATGCCAATCACATTTCCTTCAATATCTAGCATGGGACCTCCTGAGTTTCCAGGATTAATAGCTGCATCACTTTGAATCAAATTTTTTAGTTCTTCGGTTTTTGTGAATCCGCCTCCAGCCGTTATAGACCTTGATAAGCCAGAAATGACTCCTTTACTGACAGTGTTGTCGAATTCTCCTAAGGCATAACCGATAGTAATTACTGTTTGTCCAACTTGCAAATGGCTAGAATCACTAAAGGTTAAAAATGGCAAATCTCTTTTGTCAATTTTTAAAACTGCCAAATCATTTTTTGGATCGCGTGCCACTACTTTAGCTTTTATTTTCTCGCCACGATTTTTTTCATCATTAAGATAAACGGTATAATCAGCATCTTCTTCATTAACCACATGCTTATTGGTTATGATATATCCATCGGAAGAAACTACAAATCCGGTTCCAGCGCCGATCTTTTTTTCTTCAGTGCCATTTTGACGTTGCTGTGGAATGCGAAAATTAAAAAAAGATGAAAAATCATCACCGAAAAAAGGATCCTCAAAATAAGTTTCAAATTTTGGCACTTGCGCTGAAGCTACTATACTCACAACTGCCGGAGAGGCCTTTTTGACAACTTCGATTACTTGTGACTGTTCATCAATTATTTTAACAGACTGCATGTTTTTTGGTTCTTTTGTTTTAAAATTATCTCTTAATTTTTCAAAAAATCCGACTTGTTTTTCATTTTTCCATTCTTGATATTTTTTAGTTCCCTTTGAAATATTGTCAAAAGTTAAATAAATAATTCCTCCACCAATTAAGGCTGAAATAATTAATAAGGCAAACATTTTTTTCGCAGAAAGATTGAAATTATTTTTTATTTGCATATTTTTTATATTAAAATTTATTATATAAAAGAACCAGTATTTTGAATATGCGATTCTTCAACTACTATTTTATAAAAAATTTTTTAACTGTCAATACAAAGTTAAAATTATTTTTTTGTTATTATCATTAATCAATTTTTGGACAAATTTTTCTCAATTAAATGCTAAAAAATATACTTTTTTCATGTGGTTGCTTGATGAATCAAGCAACCTGTGAAAAAACTATTTGGCTTTAATGGAAATCTTTTTCGGCTTGGCTTCATCAGCTTTAGGCAAAGAAACCATAAGGATACCTTTTTCATAGCTCGCTTCCGCCTGATCAGCTTTAACTCCCATTGGCAGAATTATGGAGCGAGAAAAAGATCCTTCTCTTATTTCTTTGCGGTAATAGTTTTCTCTCTTAGTCTCCTTTTTTTCTTCAGTATGTCCTGAAATAGTGAGAACATCATTCTCTACTGAGATATCAACTTTATCAGGATCGATACCAGGAAGAGATGTTTCTATAATAACATTATCCTTGTCTTGGCTAACATCAATAGCTGGAGAAAAATCATTCCCTTCCCATAAACCATCATCGAAAATTTTTTCCATGTCCCACATAGGAGACCATCGCATTAATCCTCTTGTCATAATGATTCTCACCTCCTTTCTAAATTTTTATTCCTTATATCAATTATTACAATAAATTATCTTGATTATTTTTAATTCTATATTTTTATACTTATTTTAAACTAAAAATATTCAGAAGAAATTGTAAATTTAATAATTAGCACTCACAGTCATAGACTGCTAATTATTATTTTATAAGAAATTTTTTTATTGTCAAGACAGACTTTGCATATTTGCAAATTATCCGCCTATTAATTTTATAATAATATCAAAAACCCCGATTAATCGGGGTTTAATTTTTGAATTGAAATGCAGAATTATTTTAATGTTACTGTGGCACCAGCTTCTTCCAATTTTTTCTTAATTTCTTCAGCTTGTGCTTTAGCAACTTTTTCTTTCACCATCTTTGGAGCTGCATCAACCAAGTCTTTTGCTTCCTTAAGGCCTTGCCCAGTAATTTCACGAACAGCCTTAATCACGTTGATTTTCTGAGCTCCGGCTGAAGTTAATTCGACATCGAATTCAGACTTTTCTTCAGCTGTTTCAGCAGCACCTCCGGCTGCTGGCATGGCTCCCATCATCATTGGAGCAGCCGCACTTACACCAAACTTATCTTCCAGAATATTCACTAATTCCGAAAGATCAAGCACGCTCATTTTTTCAATTTCTGCAACAATTTTTTCAAATTTTGCAGGAACTTTTACTTCTTTTTTTTCTTCAGTCATATTGTTTAGTATTTTAAATTATTTTAATTAATCAACTTACGCTTTTTGTTCTTTTATCGCATTAAGAACCTGAACCAAACCTCGCAAATTTCCTGCCAAAACATTCACGAACCCACTAACAGGTGCATTGAGTGTTCCAACAAGTTTTGCTAAAAGCTCTTCTCTAGATGGAATTTTTGCCAAAGCTTTGACTTCAGCGGCATCCATAATCTGTTCGCCAAGAAATCCTCCCAACATTTTAATATTTTCATTTGTCTTGGCAAATTTATCGATTATTTTAGCTCCAGCCACTTCATCAATATTAGAAAGAGACAAAGCTACCTGTCCTTCCATTGTTTTTGTGCTTATTCCTTTAATTCCAGCGTTTTTAAGCGCTATATCAAGAAGCGTTTTGCGAACTACCACATAATCTACTCCTTCAGCTCTTAAAGCTTTTTTAAGATCAGTTGAATCTTTTACTTTAAGTCCTTTAAAATCGACAAAAACAGCTGTTTTTGCAACTTTAATCTTTTCGGTCAAATTTTTTACGAGTTCAATTTTTTGTTGTTTTGTTAACATGATATTATTTGCAATTAAAAAATCTGCGTTTCCACAGATCGACCTTTGTTACCAAAAACATTAAAATGTTTCTGATATTCCTCGATGGGTATTACGCTTTTTTACAGCCTCCCATTGTCTGCGGACTTACTATATTAAATTTTCCAAATATCTTATTTAACAGCTTCCTCAATCTTAGGTTCTTCAGGTTTTACTTCTTCTTTAATTTCAGCAATTATTTCTTTAACAGTTTCAACTTTAGGCTCTTCAGTCTTTATTTCTTCTTTAATTTCAGCAACAGGATTCTCGGATTTGGTTTCCTCAACTTTAGGCTCTTCTGTCTTTGCTTCTTCTTCAACTGGCTCAGCTGGGATTTCCTTAGTTTTTGGTTTTTCCATTTTTATTGACCGCTTCTTTCCTTCAATAACACCTTCTCTAATAAAAAGATTATAAACACTATCAGAAACCTGGGCTCCTTTTGCTATCCATTCCTTTATTTTTTCTGCCTTAAAAACAGCTTTTTTCTGATGTGGATCATAATTTCCAAGCACAGCAACATGACGCCCTCCCGGAGCGACAGTGTGTTCCTGTAGCACAATTCTGAATTGAGCTTTATTTTTTCTTCCAACTCTTTCAAATCTAATTGCTAACATATTTTATATTTTTGCTGTAAACAAATTATTGAGTATCATCAATACTCCCTTCTTTGCCCTTATTTAGGCCGATTTTTAGTACTTATCCAGTATATCCGAATTATAAATTTTGTCAAGAATTTAATGCAAAAACCCCTATTTTAGGGGTTTTTATTTTATTAAGAATAAGCTTCTTATTTTCAATATTATTGAACGATTATATTTTTAAGCATTTCCCAGATGTTATCCGTGTTGAAATGATGCTCTGGTTCCCAACTCCCTTTTAGATTTTCAGGAGCAGGTTGATCGGTTTCCACTGCCCAAACAAGGTAGTAAATATTACCATCAGAAATAATTCCATTACAAGCAATTCCAGAACAAGCATTTTTGAATATTTCATTTTTTTCATCTTTCATGTTATCGAATCCGATATTTTTTCCATTTTTGTAATCATCGAGCATAGCCGGAGGATTCTTTTCAAATTTAACAGTAAGGAGCGTGTTATATTCTGTTTCCAATTTATTATCTTTTATATAAATTTTATCTGATTCTTTTTTCTCTATTTTCCAATCAGGAGGCAGCTTTATTTTTATTTCATCAACAACCAGATAGCCTTCTGCTTCAGATGCCTGATTAACTTTTGATTTTTCAGAAATTATTTTTGTTGCCTGATTATTTTGGCTTGTTTGATACTGAGAACAGCCTGATAAAACAACCATTCCTCCCGTTAATAAAAAAATTGAGATAATAATTTTTTTCATTTTTTTATTTTTAATAATTATTTTTAACTAGATAATAAAATATTGACTTTCTAAATTAAAAACTGCTAGTAATTAATATATCTCCGTCCAAATGCCTGGGCCTACTGGGCCGGAACATTTCTTGGTTCCATAGGCGTTAGAAATACATCCATTATCGCAAGTTTTGCCTTTGCAGGTGTTTTTTTCACAACCATTTGAGACACAGCAGGCACCGTCAGTTTTGACGCCATCCATAAGCTTGCAGCCATTATTGCATTGCTTGCCTTGGCAGGTTCTTTGCTCGCAGTTATCTGCCTGACAGCAGCTCTGGTTGGTATAGGAACCATTTAAGCTTCCATCCGTGCATTGTCTAGTTTCTTTGACACACTCTGATCCATAAGGTGCATAGCTGTCTTTATAGGCGTCGACTGAACTGCCGCTAGCTACAGTTGTGCCCCAAGGCGTGGTGCAGGGACAAGGTGCTACGCTGCAGTTTTGGTTGGTGGCTGTTCCGCTCAAGACTCCATTGGTGCAGGTTCTATTTTGTTTGACACTATCACAGGATGATCCGCAGGCTACTGAACTTGAGGAGTAGGCAGTGATAGAACTGCCATGAGCCACGGTTGTACCCCAAGGTGAAGTACAAGGACAAGGTGCTACGCTGCAAGTTCTGTTGGAATATGAACCAGTTAGTGTTCCATTAGTGCAGGTTCTGGTCTGGCTGGTGCAGGATGATCCACAAGGAACTGAATTTGATTGATAGGCAGTAAAAGAAGAACCGCTAGCTACTGTTCCGCCCCAAGGTATAGCGCATGAGCGTAAACAGCTTTGATACGTATATGAACCGCTAAGTGTTCCATTATTGCATGTTCTTGTTTGACTGGTGCAGGTTACAGCTGAACTGGACAAATAAGCAGTTACTGAGCTTCCGTGAGCTAGGGTTCCTCCCCAAGGCAAGGTGCAAGGGCAGGGTGTTACACTACAACTTGAATTAGTATATGAACCACTAAGTGTTCCATTGCTGCAGGTTCTAGTCTGGCTGGTGCAGGATGATCCACAAGGAACTGAACCTGAAGCGTAGGCAGTCACTGAACCGCCATGAGCCACGGTTCCGCCCCAAGGGAGACTGCATGAAGCTGGGGCTGCTACATTGCAAGTTTGATTAGAGTATGAACCACTTAATGTTCCATCAGTACAGGTTCTGGTCTGGCTGACACAGGATGACCCATAAGGCACTGAACTTGATTGATAGGCAGTAAAAGAAGAACCGCTAGCCACTGTTCCGCCCCAGGGCAAAGTACAAGAACGTGTACAAGTTTGGTATATATATGAACCACTTAATGTTCCATTGTTGCATGTCCTTGTCTGACTAGTACATGTTGCAGCTGAATTGGAAAGATAAGCAGTAATAGAACTGCCATGAACTACAGTTGTGCCCCAGGGTGAAGTACAGGAAGCACAGGCTGCTACACTACAACTTGAATTAGTATATGAACCACTAAGTGTTCCATTGCTGCAGGTTCTAGTCTGGCTGGTGCAGGATGATCCACAAGGAACTGAACCTGAAGCGTAGGCAGTCACTGAACCGCCATGAGTTAATGTGCCTCCCCAGGGTAGATTGCAGGCACAAGCTGCTACACTACAACTTGAATTAGTATATGAACCACTAAGTGTTCCATTGCTGCAGGTTCTAGTCTGGCTGGTGCAGGATGATCCACAAGGAACTGAACCTGAAGCGTAGGCAGTCACTGAACCGCCATGAGCCACGGTTCCGCCCCAAGGGAGACTGCATGAAGCACAAGCCTGTGTATAGCAACTTTGATAAGTATTTGAATTACTCAAAACTCCATTATTGCAAGTTCGTGTCTGACGGTAATTAGCACAATCTAAGCCACAGGCAACTGAAGGATAATAATAAGCATAAACTGAGGCGCCGTTTGATATTGTTCCTCCCCAAGGCAAAGTGCAGTAGGCAGGAGCAGTAACTGTAAAAGTACCAGCACTGCAGGAAGAACAGGAACATAAATTTCTTCCATCCCAGCTACTTGTTAATTGTAATGTATAAGTTCCCGGAGTAGAGGGAGCAGGAAAAGTTTGAGTACTTTCAAAATAAGGAAGATAGCCACTGCCAGGTACTGCTTGGTTTGATCCAGTAAAAGATCTCTGAACTCCACCTATAGTGCCATATACTGGTTTATGCCATTCCTGCGAGCCTGTACCCGTATAGGATATATCTTTCAAATAAACTGTTACGGTTCCTCCTGGACTAACAGAACTGGTTATTGTTCCTGTAATTTTATTATTCCAAAGCGTTATATAGCCGAAGCCAGAACCAGTAGGAGCAGTTTGATAATCAGAACAAGAAAAAGAACCAACCGCGGCATTTACTGTTTTTATGGGAAGAAAAATTCCACAAACAAGAACAAGTGATAAGACTGAAAATAAAGTTACAAAACTGATTTTTGTATTCATTTTTTTAATACAATGCAAAATTATTAAAACAAATTTACATTGAAATTATTAAAAAATAATATTTTCTAGCTTAAATTATATCATAAAAACAATAAAAAACAAAAGCCCTTATGAAAATAAGGGCTTTGTATATATCAAAAAGCTCAAGACCTAAAGAACTGCTTCTTTTGCAGCTTTTGCCAAGCGGAACTTAACCACAGTTTTTGCGGCAATTTGGATCTTTTCTCCAGTTGCAGGATTAACTCCTACTCTAGCTTTGCGTTTTGCTTTTACCATTTTTCCAAAACCTGGGAGAACAAATTCTCCATTCTTTTTTACTTCTCCGTAAGCAAGTGCTGAGAGATTGTCAAGAAATCCAGCAACCTCTTTTTTTGCCAAGCCTGTTTTTTCAGACAAAGCTGTCACAACCTGTGACTTCGTCATTTTTGCCATAACTTTTTATTATTTAATTAATTATTATTAATTTTGCATGTGACTCATGCATACTTTGATTATACAGCTTTTTTTAAATATTTGGAATAGCTTATTTGCCTTTTTGTCAATAGTCAGGAAATTTTAACCCATACAGGATAAAAGGATTATCTATTTTTTTGGAATAATTTCTCCACTCTGATCAACCTGGTCAATCTTTACTGAAAGCAGTTTTGAAATTCCATCCTCTCCCATTGTCACACCATATAATAGAGCTGACTGACGCATAGTTTCGCGGTTATGAGTAATAGCTATAAACTGGGTCGAATCAGAAAGATCCTGCAAAATTTTTCCAAACCTTCTGGAGTTAGCTTCATCAAGTGCAGCTTCAACTTCATCCAGGATGGCGAATGGCGGTGGATTATATGAGATAACGGCAAATAATAATGCTAGAGCCGTCAAAGACCTTTCTCCACCAGAAAGCATGGGCAGATTGGCAATTTTCTTGCCCGGAGGGCAGGCATAAATGTCAATGCCAATTTCATATCTTTTTTCTTCTTTTTTTTCTTCCTCATTTTCAACTTCTTCAATATTTTCTTGATTTTCGTTATTTTTTTCTTCATAAACGCCACGCGGAGGAATTTTAATTTTAGTCAGATAAGCATTGCCACCTCCAAAAATAGTCCGGAAATATTTTGTGAATTCCTTGTTGATCTGTTCAAAAGCTTTTTCAAACTCGGAATTTATACGCTGATCCATCTCTTTTATAACAGCTTCTAATGATATTAAAGCATCAGCCAAATCTTTGAGCTCCTGGGTAAGAAAATCGAAACGGGCACTTGTTTCGTTATATTCCTGAACAATCATCGGATCAATTCCTCCGATTTGTTCCATTTGCATCTTCAAGCGCTCTATTTCATGTTCCAATATTTCTTTTTCTACAGATTGGCCGTCATATTTGAGTTCGCCTGGATCCTGTTTGAGAGAATTCTTTATTTCATTGGTTAAATCCTCCTCACGAACCTCTATCTTAGCTAATTTTATTTTTGCTTCATTAAATTGGTCTTTTAGGCCAGAAAGTTGCTCCTGTTTGTTTCTGGATTCACGTTCTAATTGGAAAAATCTTTCTCTCAACTCCTTTGCTTTCTGCATTTCTTGGTTTATTTCCTTTTCTGTTTTTTCAAGTTCGGTTTTTAATTTATTTTCTGAGCTAAGTAGATCTTTTTTCTTATTTTCCAACTCGTTGATTTTATTTTGAATTTCCTGCGTTTCTTTTGAATTATCCTTTTTTACTGAAACTTCTCCTTTTCCTGATTCTTCATATAAATCATGCAACTGCTGTTGGATAGCCCGTGCATGCTCTTTAATATCTTGCAATTCTTCTAGGCTTTCTGCTCCTTCAACTTCTTTTATCAATCTTTCCTGTGCTTCACGGATATGTTTAATTTTTTCCTGAACATATTTGAGATCAACCGGAATAATTTCTATTATTTTTTGGCTGGCCATTTTTTCTTTTTCAACTACAATGCGCCCCTCTGAAATAATAAGCTCTCGTTCGATTTCATTTATTTTTTGCCTTATTTCCGACTGTTTTTTCTCTAACTCATTTTGTTTTTTTGATTCCTGTGCATCAGCCGATTCCTTACTTAGTTCATCATTTATCTTATCTACTTCCCTCTGCGTATTCATCATTAAAGCTCCAAGGCTATCTTTTTCCCGTGAAAATTGTTCCTGTTCTAACTGAAATTGGTGCCACAAAAAAGAAAATAGTTTATTTTGTCTTTCTTTGAGTTTCTCTGCAATTTCTTTTCCTTGCTGGGCTTTTTGCGCCTGGCGCTTAAGCATCTTTAGATGAGGTTCTATTTCGCGTATAAGCCCACTTACCCTTTCCATGTTTTCTCTGGTCCAATCAATTTTCTTAGCTGCTCGCTGTTTTTTAATCTGATATTGCTTCACTCCGGCTGCATCTTCCAGAACACTGCGCCTATCTATGGAAGATGCATTTAGAAAAGCATCTGACATGCCTTGATTGATAACACAGTAACTTTCTTTTCCTATGCCGGCTTTGGCTAATAAATCGACAACATCAATAAGTCGAGTCTTACTGCCATTAATAAGATATTCTGATTCTCCACTACGGTAAATCTTCCTAGATATTTCGACTTCAGAAAATTCCAAAGGAATACGCTTATCTTTATTGTCAAAATAAAGAGAAACATGCGCACTAGACAGTCTGGCTTTTGTTCCCGAACCAGCAAAAATAACATCTTCTGATTTTTTGCCACGAAGCGTTTTCATGGACTGTTCCCCCATGGCCCATTTTATTGCATCTGCCACATTAGACTTTCCTGATCCATTAGGTCCGACAATAGAAGTTATGCCTTTGTTTTTGGAGTCACTATTAAAATTTCCCGCTGGCAAAAATTCCAGTGTGACTTTGTTGGCAAAAGATTTAAATCCTGATATTTCAACTTTTTTTAAATACATAAAAAAATTAAAGCACAAAACCAAAGAGCCATTTTTATAGCATCTTTCTAAAACAGTTAATTATAATTTATTATATTGTACCATGTTTTTTAATTTACAAAAAGGAGGTCAAAATATAAAAAGCGCCTACATTGAAGCACTTGATTATTGGAGTAAATCGGGAGGGAAATATAATCATATTAATGATTAACTTATCCCTCCTTAAAATTTTTAAAAAGCGGGCTGGAAACACTTCTTAGCTTCTCCGTTACTGAATCGCAGCTCTTCCTGTCAAAAGAGCTTTTAATTGATTTAGAACATTTTTTGCTGCTTTTGTTTTTTCAATTATTCCCACCCCGCTTATTTTTAAGTACTTTATTCTAACTAAAAAATAGCAAAAACAAATAGATTGTCAAATCATTATTCTATAAAAAGGCTTATATAGGGAAAAATTATTTAGAAATATATTCAGCCGTTTCTACTAGCCTATTGGAATATCCCCATTCATTATCATACCACCCGACTATTTTAACCATTTTTCCCTGAGACATAGTCAGCGGCAAATCTACAATAGCGCTATGTGGATTCATTTTATAATCTATAGAAACTAATTCTTCTTTTGTGACATCCAAAATACCTTTTAACTCTCCCTTGGAAGCATTAGCAAAAGCTTCATTAATTTCTTCTATATTTTTCGGATTTTTGACTGTACAAATAAAATCAACAATCGAAACAACAGGAGTTGGGACTCTTAAAGCAATGCCGTCCAGCTTTCCTTTGAGGTGAGTCAGAACCTTGCCGACCGTTTTAGCAGCTCCAGTGGTTGTCGGGATAATACTCATAGCTGCAGCTCTGGCGCGTCTCAAATCTCTATGGGGCAGATCCAATAAGTTCTGGTCATTAGTATAGGAATGGGTAGTTGTCATAAAACCTTGTTCAACTTCGCATAAATCATCAAGAACTTTTATCATTGGCGCCAAGCAATTGGTAGTACAAGATCCGTTAGAAATAATTGATTCATTTTTATACTCCTTCTCGTTTACACCCAATAGGTACACTGGCGTTTCGTCTTTTGGCGGAGCTGACATAACAACTTTTTTAGCACCAGCATCAATGTGCTTTTGCGCTGAGATTTGATCAAGAAAAACTCCCGTGCATTCAAGCACCACATCAACTTCCAATTTATCCCACGGGAGATTGGTTGGATCCTTTTCAGAAAAATACTTAATGGGTTTGCCATCTATTATTATTTCATTATTTTCTCTGTCTGCAGAAACTCTCCTAACATATATTCCGTAAGAAGAATCATACTTAAGCAGATGAGCACTTGTTTCTATATCAGTAAGATCATTAATTGCGACTACTTCCATATCTTCTTTTTCAAAGGCAATCTTGAATGAAGGACGGCCTATTCGTCCAAAACCATTTATTGCTATTTTTAACATATTTTTCAGTTATTTTTTAAAATATTAAATTTTAAGCTTATTTTAATCTTATATATCTAACGCGTTATGCAACCCATGCAAGGATCATATGCCCGAATAAATGCGCGAATCTTTTTTTCTTTTTCTTTTTCACTAACATTTTTTATCCCAGGAATAAAAACCGAAATATCATCTTCAAGATTAGACAAGAACTGCGCCGTTGGCGTAATAATATTAATATTTTTTATATAACCCTTAGCATCTATATCAACCCAATAATACAATGTTCCTCGCGGATCTTCAATAGCTGCCGCTGCTCTACCTTCTTGGACAGTGTATTCTTTAGTTAGTGCACCTGTAAAGTCTACATTAGCAATTTCTCTTAATAATTTTGTTGATTCCTCAATGCAATGTATGATTTCAGCTGCTTTGTATAAAATATTATGAAATGGATTATAGTCCATTTTGTTAAAATTCAATGATTCTAAATATCTTTTTGCATTATTTGAAAGCTTATCATAATTATTATTGACCCTGGCAATAGCCCCGACCATATAACTCGTTTTGCTGTCCGGATTGATTCTTTTAATAATTTCCTTTGGACGGTGAAAAGCATAAAAATTGTTTTCAATATCATTTTTGCTTACATATAATCCCTTATTAGAAACAACGTCTCCATCATACATAGCGTATTCTCCATTACTTTTAAGACAAATGTATTCTGTTGGCCGACTAAAATTAGGCAATTTTATATTTTTAAAAAAATCAGCTATTTCTATCATTGCCGGCAGTATTTCTTCTCCTTTTGATATAAGATTTTTTATTTCATTTTTTGTTGGAACTTTTTTAAACCCCCCAACTTCATTTGTCAGTGGGTGTATTGTTCTTCCACCTATTAAATTTATGATCTCAATTCCATATTCTCTTATTTTTTGAATTTTTTTTGTTTCTTCACTGTATTCATCAGCTGATTGTAATTCATTTTCAATATTCATAGAATGAACTACCGACAGAATAAAAAGATTGAAAGAATGAGAATAAATAAATTGGGCACATTCTATAATTTTTCTAAACTTTATTGTTTCTTCACTAACCTCAATTTTCATGGCTTTTTCAATAGCCTTAATGGATGCCATATTATGAGAAACTGAGCAATTTCCGCAAATTCTTTGGACAATAGTAGGCATTTCTTTGTAGTACCGGCCTATTATGACATTTTCGATAATACGAGAATCCCTCAATAATCGCAATTTATGGCTCCTCAGATTACCTTTAATAATTTCCGATATAATATCGGTTTGACTTTCGATATTCGCGATGTAATTTATGTTTAGAGACATATTTTTATTTTTTTTCCTTTGCTTCTATATCATCCCTTAAACCATATATCTCAGATATATTTTCGAATTCTTCATCATTTATTATGTTTCTTAAAGATTCACGCACCTCTTTTATGTTAGTTGAAGGACGCAATCCCCGACAACCTTGGCATGGCATATTATAGCTAGGACACACAGCATCACAACCGCCCAAAATCATTGAACCAAAACACGGTTTTTTATCTAAAAGCAAACACCTGTTTCCTTTTGCTCTGCATTGTATGCAAACCGATTTATCCGGAATTTTTGGAAAATCTTTGCTAGAAATTGCACTTTCTAAAATAATTGGAAAATATTCTAGAAATTCTTCTCCGCTAATCGGACAACCAGGGAAAGTAAAATCAACTTTTACAAAATTATCAATTTCTTTAATTGGCTCATCTTTTATGCCGTGTATATATCTATAAAAGTGTTTGGCTGATTGTTTTTGTTCACGATAATTTTTTATTTCTGGAATTCCTCCCATTGCTCCGCAATTTCCTAAAACAACTAATTTTTTGCTTTTTTCCCTGAGAGATATTAGTGTTTTTTTATCTTCTTCCGTTATTGGGTTACCTTCAACAAAACCTATATCCAATATTAATTCTGAGTTACTATTAATTTTAAACAAATCAAAATCAACAATTTCAACATTCTTCATGATATCAATAAATTTTTTTCCCAAATTAAGCAAAGCAAATTGACATCCCTTACAAGATGACAGGCTCACAATGGCTACTTTTTGTTTTTTCATATTTTTCAGGTATTGCTGTATGCATTATTTTTCCGGACTTATTTTTATGAATGATCAACACATTCAATTTTTTCTTTTCCCGGAGCTTTTCCTTCACTGCCATAATAGCGGATCCTTTCTTTGACTGCATTTTTTACAGCTTCTTGAGCATCACCCAAAACTTTCCTTATATCAAAAGATATATCATTCTGCTGGCGCGCCATTTTAACAATACTATTTATAAAAGACAACCTTATGGCTGTATCTACGTTGAAACAACATACACCGCGTGCAATTACTTCCTTTACTTTACCGTTTTCCCAATCGGACGCCCCATGTAAAATAAGCGGTATGGGAATTTTTTTATGAATAGCTTCAAGTCGTTCATAATCCGGTTCCTTGCGTTCTTTAAAGAATCCGTGCGCATTACCGATAGCCACAGCTAAAGCGTCTATGCCTGTACGGCAATAATAGTCTGCAGCCTGATCGGGATCAGTCATATATTTATCCCAATCAATTTCACCAGCCATTGAAGTTTCACCAATATAAGGAACACTCCCTAATTCTCCTTGAACACATACATTTTTTTTATGATACAATTCAACAACTTTTCTTGTTGCAAGCACATTATCTTCATAGGCTTTCCTCGAACCATCATACATTACCGAATTAAAGCCTATCACATCAACACAACGTTCAATTATTTCTAAATTTCTACCATGATCGAGATGGATACCAATTGGAATATCAGGGGCATAAAATTCTGCACAATTTTTTATTAACTGAAATATGGCACGACCACCTGCATATTCCAATGTTTTCTCAGTCACTTGAATAATAACCGGACTATTCATTTCTTTGGCAGCATCAATAATAGCTCTTGTAGTTTCCAGGTTTGTCGTATTAAATGCTCCGACTGCATATCCGCCTTTTTGAGCTTTGTTTAAAATTTCTTTAACAGATGTAATCATATGTTTTTGTATTATTTATTTATCAATTGTTTCAGCCATTTTAATGAAATTCAAAGGATTAAGGCTTTCTTTTCCGACTAAAACTCCGTCCATGCCCGGCTCTATGCATGTTTCTTTTATATTTTCAGGAAAAACCGAACCGCCATAAATAATTTTTACTTTTTCGGCAACTTTTAATTTATATTTTCTAATTAAAAATTTTTTTATCAATATTTTTGCACTCATTATTTCATCAATTACTGGCAAACGATTGGGATTATTTGAACTTATGGCCCAGACCGGTTCATAGCAAATTATGACATCAGCTATTTTTTTAGTATTTATGTTGTTTAAGCAATTTTTTAATTGTTCAAAAATTACCGCCTCTCCACTTCCATTTTTCTTTTCCTCGGCATTTTCACCAACACAAAGAATAACTTTCAATCCATTCTTCAGAACAGCATGAATTTTTAAATTTATCTTATCATCATTTTCAAAAAAATATTTTCTCCGATCACTATGCCCAAGAATTACATATTCCCCTCCCATATTCTTTATCATCGGCACAGAAATTTCTCCCGTATATGGACCTTTCTCTTCCCAAAAAATATTTTGAGATCCGATTGAAATATTTTTTGCTTTCAACTCTTTAACAAAAGATTCGACATGGACATATGGGGGGCATAAAACAAACTCGGCATTTGTTATTTTCCTTTTTTTTAATTCTTTTTTAAACAATTCAAAATATTTTTTGCGTTCAGCAGAGCTCAGTAGGTTCATTTTCAGGTTTCCAACTATTATCTTTTTCATAAATTTTTATTTTTATTAAAAATACACAGTCAAGCCTAGAACTATTATCCCCGAAACCATTGTTCCGAAAAGCATAAGAGGCAGTGATTTTTTAAGCACAATGCCAAACACAAAAGAAGCCAGGGCTGCTGTCATTCCGCCCAGAAACGGAATCGGTGTCGCTGCCAAAATAAAAATTGCCCATTCTCCGTATTTTTCCATTTTGCTGCCCGTTCTTTTGCGCGTGTGTTCAAAAAGCCATTTGAAAAATTTGGCAAAAAAGGATATATATCTGGAAAGCAACTTAGATATTGGATCCAACAATAAAACTATGATCACCATGGCAAAATATGTTCCAGCTACGGAATAGAACCAGGCAGCTGCCGGCGTTAGGTTATAAATTTTCACTGCCAATGGGATTGAGGCACGCAGTTCAGTTATAGGAATAAGGGCAATTATAAAAGTTGCGAGTTCTTTGGGAAAATTGGAAAAAAAATTTATTATAAAATCATGCATGAAATATATTTTAAAGTTGTTTTCTGAGAAATTCCGCCGCTATTTCCGGTTGAATCGTAGAAACTTCAATGCCGGTTTCCAATTCAAATCCCGCCCAAGTTGCGGTATGCGGCAAAATTTCAATATGCCAGTGAAAATGAGCATAGTCTCTTCCGTCGCATGGCGAAGTATGGATATAAAAATTATATGGTGGATCATTAAGAGCTTTATAAATTGATCCCAATCCTTTTTGAAAAACCTCCGCTAATTTTATTTTCTGATCATCGGTAATCCTTTCAAAATATGGGCTGTGTTTTTTCGGCATAACCCAAACTTCAAATGCGGCTCTTGAGGCAAAAGGACAAAATGCAATGAATTCTTCGTTTTCAAAAACTACCCGTTTTTTTTCAATACTTTCATATTCCGCCATTATGCAATATACGCAATGTTTATTGCTCCTGTAGTATTGCTCGGCTCCATCTAATTCCAACTTTATATAAGGTGCCACTACCGGAATGGCCATAAGCTGTGAGTGCGGATGAGATATTGATGCGCCAGCCTCTTTTCCATGATTATGGAAAATTGCAATATAATTTACATTCCTTTTATTCATCAGATCTATAAATCTTTCTTGATAAGCATCGAATACTTCTGCAACTTCAATGGTATTCATAAGAGCCAGCTGTCTGTAATGGTCTCTAGTAACTATTATTTCGTGATAGCCAGCTCCCGGCATAGCAAAATATGGACCTTCTGCCAATGATTTTACTAAACTAACACTGCAAAAAGATGGATATTTGTTGGGAAAAACTCTGAGTGTCCATTCGTCATCAGACTTTTTATATATAAGCACATCTTTTTCTTGCCCAGAGGCTACTGGATCTTCAAAGAGACATTTTTCTATACCTTTATCATCTTGAATCCTTTGAAAAATAGCAAAATCGTCCGGACGTTTAGCCCGTCCTGTCGCAATAACAACCCAATCGCCAGAAACCAGATCCTGTCTGAGTTCAGATGCCGCAATATTTTTCTTTTTTATCTTTGTTTTAGGCACTTTTTGTTTTTTATCCTTATTAAATCAGATCAATATTAAAAAATCTGAATTATTTATTTGATGGTTTAATTTTCTTAATTTTATAGTTTCCAGCAATTAATCTTCCTTTTGTCTTAAATAAATCAATTAATACTTGTATAAAACCATTTGGTCCGGTTAGGCTTACTGTTGAACCTTCTTCATTCAGCCAACGTACCGGCATTTGCTTTATTTTAAATCCAAGTTTTTTGGCTAATATTATTAATTCAAAATCAAATCCAAACCTATCAACAACCATACGCTTAGAAACTTCATGTGCTGCCTTATTGGTTAACATTTTAAACCCACACTGTGTGTCTGGAAAACTCCAAAGTCCAAGGACTATGCGTATAAGCCAATTACCTCCTTCTCCCATAATTTCCCTATACTTGGGCTGGTGAACCTGTATAAAGGAACCTTTTATTTTCCGGGATCCAATAACAACATCTGCTCCTTTTTCTAGTTCGGGCAAAAATTTTTCTACATGAGTTATTGATGTCGATCCATCTGCATCGAGAAAAACCACATATTTACCTTTCGATTCAAGAAGACCCTGCCTAACCACATAGCCTTTGCCATGATTTTCTTTATTATTGATCAGCCGGATGTTTTTTATCTGATTAGAATAATTTCTGACTATTTCAGCGGTATTATCAGGAGATCCATCCACAACTACAATAATTTCATAACTGTAGTTGTTGACTGATAGAAACTTTTCTATTTCCAGAAGATTTTGACCGATGCGCTCCCCCTCTTTGTAGGCCGGTATAACTATTGATAAATAGGGTTGGTTTTCGTTCATTATTTTTTTAGTTATTTTGTTATTTAATACACTAAACTTATCTTTATTATAGCATAAAATCCCAAAACTTTAAACTTTCAATGAAAGTTTTAAATTTTGAGATTCTAGAGATTCTGGTCCAGCCATTCCTGTAAAATAATTCTAGCCGCTTCTTTATCGTCTGACTGGCTTATATTCTTTTTTCCGTGTTTTTTTATGTTATCCTGAGCTATTTTAGTTGTAAACATTTCCTCCTGAAACATTACCGGCAGCCCAGTTTTTTCTTTAATCATTTCAGCAAAATCAGATTTTTCTTCTGCACTCTTAATGTCTTTATTATGAGTTGTTATGCCTATGATTATAGTTTTTACATTTTCTTTTTTTACAATTTCATCCAGTTTTTCGAAAAAATTTTTGTTATTTAGAAATGTGTCCAAAGCAAAAGCCATCCGCGTTTCTTCATCGGCTATAGCCAATCCTATTTTTGATTTACCGAAATCTATGCCCAAAATGTGCCCTATCAGAGCCTCATTTTGACCAGCTATTGACATTTTCATAAATTTATGCTAGTATTGAAGGCTAGTAAAAAATAAAATAATTGTTATTTAAAAATGGAGGAAATTATGAATAAAAAAGACTTTAGAGATTTTAAATGGGCATTCTCAGTAGCCTTTGGATTATTTTCTTTGTATCTTATGTACTTTGGATTTAAAGCCATATGCTACACTTACATGGAAGAAAAGTGGCAGGGTTACCTATTAAGCAGCCCTCCATATGTGGCCTGGCTAATGTTCTTTATTTTTGCTCTCTTGGCTATATTACTGTGGCCAAGACAGGGAAATTATAAGCTAAAAAAATCTAAGGAAGTGGCAAAAAAATAAACCCTCTGTGCCCTTCCGCCCATGCCCCCTTGGTAGTCATAGACTATTGAGGGGGTTTTTATTTAAAAAAACTTTATCGCCTTTTATTTCTTGTGCTCTATTTTGTTAACACTTCCACTCCATTTTCCGTAATCAAAATCGTGTTTTCATAATGCGCGCTAAGTTTTCCATCAGCTGTAGAAAAAACCCAGTCATCTTTTCCTAAAACCGTTTTATAATCGCCTTGATTAACCATTGGTTCCAATGCCAATGTCATTCCCTTTTTTAAAACAACATCTCTGTATCCATTTTCAAAATAATTCAAAACCTGGGGTTCTTCATGAAGTTTTTTTCCGATTCCGTGCCCGACCAAGTTCTTGACCACTGAAAAACCTGCCGCTTCAACAATTTTCTGCACAGTCTTAGAATATTCGCTGAGATTGGCACCGTCTTTTAATTTAGCTACGCCTTTCCAAAAAGATTTTTCCGTAATTTCCATAAGCATTTTAGCTTCGTCACTGATTTTACCAACTGCAAAAGTGCGCGCCATATCAGAAAAATATCCATCTATTTCAATACCGATATCAATTTTAAGAAGATCACCTTCATTTAATGTCCTACTTGGATTTGGAATGCCGTGCACAACCTCATCATTCAGAGAAGCACATATCGTAGCTGGGAATAAATTTATGCCCTCTCCATAGCCTTTAAAAGCCGGCTTGGCACCACGCGCAAAAACAAGCTCTTCAGAGAGCTTGTCCAGTTGCAAAGTGTCTATGCCAGGCTTGATTTCTTTTTCCAACTCTTTCATGATTTCCGCCAGCATATGACCAGCTTTTCGCATAATTGCAATTTCTTGTTCGGTTTTAACTGAAATGCCCATATTTATAAATTTTCTATAATATCCTTAAAAACTTTTTCTACGCTTTGCCTGCCATCCACCTCAACAAGCATATCTTTTTTCCGGTAATATTCAATGACAGGAACAGTGACTTTTTGAAATGTATCAAGACGTTTTTTAACACCTTCCGGAGTATCATCAAAACGCTGCCTGATCTGATCGCCACACTTTGGACAAGGCATGTTTTTATTTTCTATATCTTCACCTAAAATAAATTGCTTATTACACGAAGGACAGATGTAACGTTTGCTTATTCTTTTTATAGATTCCTCACGCGACAGAGTTATGGATATAGCCCTATCTATAGACCTGTTAATATTTTTCAGCATATTTTCTATGAGCGTAATCTGACTTGTAAGTCTTGGCGCGCTGTCCAATATTATACCTTTTTCGGCTGGAACTTTTTTAAGCTCGTTGCCAAGAACTTCAACCATTATTTCATCAGGAATCATTTCCTTTTTTTCATTTAAAATGCTGATTTTTTTGCCTAAGGATGTATTCTCTCTACCAATTTTACGAAAAATGTTTCCCGTTTCAATATGCACAAGGTTATATTTTTCGGAAATTTTTTCTGCTTGTGTCCCCTTACCACATCCCTGCGGACCAAATATTATAAGATTCATTTTCGTCTCAAATTTTATTTTTTAAAATCCTTCGTAATCTCTCATTACTAACTGACTTTCTATTTGCTTTATTGTCTCTATAACAACTGCTACTACTATAAGTATGCTTGTACCTCCTATCCTGATAAATTGTATATTTGTCAGACCTTGAATAACAAAAGGAAGGACTGCAATTGCTCCTAAAAAAATTGAACCCGTCAGAGTAATACGGTTCATGATTTTATAAAGAAAATCTGCCGTTGTTTTTCCAGGACGTATACCAGGAACGTATCCGCCTTGTTTTTGAAGATTCTCAGAAATCTTAACCGGATCAAACACTACGGCTGTATAAAAATATGTAAACATGACAACTAGCAAAAAATAAAGTCCACCATAAAACCATTGGTTCTGAAAAAGATTATATATGAATTCGGCACTATTAGCGACGAATTGATTATTAACCTTCATCAAAAAAGAGGCTATCATTCCGGGAAAGAGCATTATGGACATAGCGAATATTATTGGAATTACGCCTGCTTGATTTACACGAAGTGGAAGATGCGATTGCACACCTCCATAGGTCTTATCTCCCCTAATTCGTTTTGCATAGGAAACTGGAATATTGCGTTGCCCTTCCGTAACCATAACTATCCCAGCTATAGTTATAAGAGTTGCTATTAAAAGAGCAGCATATATAAAAATTTGAGTTGAATCAAAAGTCAGTAATACTTGTGAAAAACCAGATGGTAATGAGCTTACGATTCCGGCAAATATTATGAGCGACACTCCATTGCCTATTCCTTTTTCGGTTATAAGTTCACCGAGCCACATAAGTAAAATTGTACCAGCTGTAGCTACTATAACAATAGTTGCAACATCATAAACAGATGTCACCTGAAGGACATTTTGTGAACGCAGAAGCGTAATCATGCTGAATGTCTGCAATGCTGCCAATGGAACAGTAAACCATCTCGTCCACATATTAAACTTTTGCCTTCCTGCCTCGCCTTCTTCTTTATACATTTGTTCAATGCGAGGAACTACCATAGTTAAAAGCTGCATAATGATTGAAGCTGTAATATATGGACCAACTCCAAGCATAACAATAGATATATTCGAAAGACCTCCTCCTGAAAATATATTCAGCATTCCGAGAAGCTGATTGCTTTCGAAAAGACTGCGCAATTGATCAACATTAACTCCTGGTAGAGGAATGTTTGCTGCAATTCTAAAAATAACAAGAATAACCAATATAAAAAATATCTTATTTCTAAGTTCTCGTACTTTGAAAATTTGCGTTATTTTTTCTAACATAAGAAAGATTTTAAATCCCCTTTATGAATTAGTTTTTTCTCTTAAAGTTGTCAATTAGCTAAAAAATTATTTTTCTGAATTTTGTATTTTCCCGCCTGCTTTAATAATAGCATCTTTAGCGGTTTGTGAAAGAAAAATTCCACTTGAAATTGTAAGTTTCTTTTTAATTATTCCTGTAGCCAGAATTTTGACACTATTTTTTTTATCAGATTTTTTTATAAGTTTTGATGATATCAGGCTTTCCATAGAAACTATATCCCCATCCTTAAATGATTTCTCAAGAGCATCGAGTTTCACTACATTTTTTTTAAGACTAACAGATTTAAATCCTCTAACTTTTTTCAAACGCATGATTAAAGAAGATCTTCCTCCTTCAAAAAGTGGATCAATTGGTGCTCCTGACCTTGCTTTTTGACCTTTATTTCCACGACCTGAATATGTTCCTCTTTTACCGCCACGGCCGACCGTTTTTTTAGTCTTGCGTTTTTTAATTTTAAGTTGGTGAATTTGCATAATATTATCCTGAAAAATATTTTATTTATTTTCTTCTTTACTTTCTTTGATTTTTGGTTTTTTTAAACTTTTTAAAGCTGCAACCGTAGCTCTAGCTACATTAAGCTTATTTGAGGTACCAAGAGATTTTGAAACAATGTCTCTTACTCCGGCTAAATCAACTACTGCGCGTACAGCTCCTCCTGCTATTACACCACGTCCCTCTGATACTGGCTTAAGCATAACTTTAGCGCTTCCTAATTTCATTTTAACATCATGAGAAATAGTGTTTCCTGAGAGCTTTACTGTAATAAGTGATTTTTTTGCGTCATTATAAGCTTTTTGAATAGCATCAGAAACATCAGCTCCTTTTGCAACACCAACGCCAACCTTCCCCTTTCTATCACCTATAACTAAGGTTGCACGAAAACGGAATCTGCGTCCTCCTTTTACCACGCGGGTAACGCGAGCCAAATCAAGAAGTTTCTGTTCGAATTCTGGCTTTTCTCGGCGTATATTTTTTTTATTATTTTTCTTATTCATAATATGAACAATTCAATCTTGTTATTTATTGATTAAAATTTTAACCCACCCTCTCTTGCACCTTCTGCTAAAAATCTTATCTTACCATGATATTTATAGCCTGCACGATCATATACCACTGATGTTATCTTAATCTCTATGCATTTTTTTGCTATAAGTTTTCCAACTTCCTTTGCACCATCCATAGTATTTTTAATTTTCTTTATTTCCGAAAGACTTGCACTAGCAAGGGTTTTACCTTTAGCATCATCAATAACTTGCGCATATATCCCGTGCAGACTTTTAAACACAGCTAAACGGGGACGTTCAGCGGTTCCAAAGACTTTTGCCCGAACTCTTTTTTTCCTCTGCAAACGGCTTGATTTTTTTTCTGTCTTTATCATAACTTTCTATACTTTATATTTTTTATTTGGCTGACTTTTTACCTTCTTTTCTGCGTACATATTCTCCAACATATTTAAAACCTTTTCCTTTATAAGGTTCTACTGGTTTAAATGCCCTGATATTTGCCGAGAATTGGCCAACTTTATGCTTGTCTATACCTGATATAGTCATAGTGTTGCCTTCTATCGAAACATCTATGCCTTCAGGCACATCAACTACAACTGGGTGTGAAAATCCTAAGGCTAGATTAATTTTTTTGCCAGCAACTGACATGCGAAAACCAACACCATTTAATTCAAGTTGTTTCTTGAATCCCTTCGACACTCCTTCAATCATATTTTCAATAATTCTAGCTGTTGTTCCCCAAATTGCAGGAGTATCTTTGCTTTTCCCTTCTTTCTCGATAATAACATTATTTTCTACAACTTTAACTGAAACATTGAAATTATGTTCGAATTCAAGAGCACCTTTAGAACCTTTAACAGTAACTAGATTTTTATCTATCGTTACTATTACATCCTGGGGAATAATTAATGGTTTTTTTCCTATTCTACTCATAATTATTATAAATTATATAATCTTACCAAACTTCACAAATTATCTCTCCTCCCAATCCTATTTTTTTGGCATTTTCTCCGGTCATAATCCCTTTTGATGTTGATATCACTGAAATACCATATCCATTTTTAACTCTTTTTATGCCATCTTTTTTAACATAAATCCTTTGGCCCTGGCGGCTAATTCTTTTTATCTCCCTAATGGCAGGGTTTTTTTCAGTGTTAGAAAGCACGTCATATTTTAGAATAATTTTCAACATTGAAAAATTACCTTCAGTCTTTTTTTCAACTGATTCTATAAAATTGCGTTGCTTTAAAATTTCAGCAATAGACATTTTCAACGCTGAAAAAGGAACTAAAACTTCATTATGTTTCGCTCTTTGTGCGTTTCTAATTCTTGTAAGCATGTCTGCTATTGGATCTAACATATTCTTTATTTAATTCAAAATTTAAAACTCAAAAATCTATTATTTATAATATTAATTGCACTTTTTTTTACCAGCTGCTTTTTTTAACTCCCGGCAGTTCTCCTTTACTGGCTAATTCTCTAAAACAAATTCTGCATATATCATAAGCACGAATATATCCATGCTTCCGCCCGCACCGCCAACAACGGCGCACTATGCGTGTTGAAAACTTTGGTTTTTTTTCTGCTCGAGCGTATGTGGATGTCTTAGCCATTTTATTATCCTTTATTAATTATCATTTTTTATGGGAAAACCCAATAATTTAAACAATTCCAGCCCCTCTTTTTGTGAATTTGCATCTGTTGAAATAGTTGTCTGTAATCCAAAAGTATATTTTACTTTTTCAGGAGAAATTTCTGGAAAAATCATATGCTCTTTTATGCCTATATTGAGATTACCACCATTATCAACTGATTTTATATTAATTCCCTGAAAATCTCTTGTTCTCGGAAGAGTTGCACTAACTAATCGATCAATAAATTGCCACATTCTTTTTCCACGTAAAGTCACTTTTACTCCGACTTCCATGCCTTCTCTTACTTTAAAACCAGAAATAGCTTTTTTTGCTTTTACTTTAACAGGCTTCTGTCCTGTAATCGCAGTAATTGAATTTACGACTTCTTCAATTTTATCGTTTTCTTTGGCTATTTTTCCAATTCCAACATTAACAATAACCTTTTTAATCCTAGGCACTGCCATAACATTCTTATATCCGAAATTTTTCTTCATTTCAGATATAGCTTTATTAAAATATTTATCTCTTATTGGAATTATGTTCATATTTTAGAAATAGTATTAAAATTCTTTACTACATTTTTTACAGATACGCAATTTTTTATCATTAACAAACTTATATGAAACTCTGGTTGTTTTCCCACATGCAGGACAAACAAGAATTGCATTCGAAACATCAAAAGGCGCCGGTATTTCCACGCGTTGACCTTTTTCTCCCTGCCTGCGAGGTTTTTGATGCTTTTTTATTATATTCATCTTTTCAACGACAATTTTATTTTCAACAGGAATGGTACGGATAACTTTTCCTTCTTTTCCTTTATCTTTACCTGTTATTTTCTTTACTATATCGCCTTTTTTAATTCTCATATAATTTATATTTTCTTCAATATTATTTTTATAGTACTTCCGGTGCTAATGAAATTATTTTTGTATATCCTTTTTCTCTCAATTCCCTTGTAACTGGTCCGAAGATTCTAGTTCCTTTAGGTTCTTTTCCTTCTAAAATTACGGCAGCATTTTCATCAAAACGTATGTAAGACCCATCTTTTCTGCGTAGTGCCTTTTTCTGACGTACAATAACTGCACGTACTTTTTCTCCTTTTTTAATCATACCCCTTGGTTCTGCTGATTTAACACTGCAAACAATTATATCTCCGATAGAAGCATATCGTCTGCGTGTACCGCCAAGAACCTTAAAGCATTCTATTATTTTAGCTCCAGTGTTGTCAGCTGCTTTTAATCTTGTTTCTGCCTGAATCATATAATTTTATCGAATTTATAATATATTTTTCTTATACAAATGTTATGCTACTATATGACTTTTATCTTTACTTATGGGTTTACATTGGACAAACTCAACTGTATCACCTTTTTTAAATTTATTCTCAGGATCATGAACTTTATATTTTTTCTTTGCTAAATATTTCTTTAAATATTTCGGATGCGTTTTCATGGTACGGACAGCAACAATGATTGTTTTATCCATTTTATCACTAATAACTATTCCTTTTTTCTTGGCTATTTTTTTATCCATATTTGTGATTTCCTTGTTATTTTTCAACTTCTTTTATTATCGTTAATATTTGAGATATATCTTTTCTGATAGTTCTGTATTGCCTATGATTTTTCAATTGTTTGGCGGAAATATCAAACTTAAGCTTAACTACCTGTGATCTTTTTTCCTCAACAAGTTTTTTTAGCTGTTCAATATTCATATTTCTAATTTCTTTGATGTCCATATTATTTATCTTTAACCAAAAATTTCGTTTTTACATTTAGTTTGTGAGATGCTAGACGCATTGCTTCTCTAGCTAAATCTTCTGAAACTCCATCCATTTCAAATAAAACTCTGCCTTGTTTTGTTTTAGCTACAAAATGATCAACACTACCCTTACCTTTACCCATAGGAGTTTCGTCACCCTTTTTTGTCATAGGCTTGTCAGGAAAAATTCTAATCCAAATTTTTCCTCCACGCTTTATGTATCTTGTCATAGCACGACGAGCTGCTTCTATTTGACGGGCGGAAATTAAACCTGAGGTCATTGCTTTAAGCCCAAAACTTCCAAAACTTATCGTATTTCCTTTGGTTGCAACCCCGCGGATGGCTCCGCCTCGGTGTATTTTTCTGTGTTTTACTTTTTTCGGCATTAACATATATTTGCAAACTTATCTAATTTTTAATTGAATTCATCCTAATATATTTATCATTGATTCATAATTACTCACGTTCAAAAATCTCTCCTTTATAAATCCAAACTTTTACTCCAATTGCTCCATATGTTGTAAAAGCAGTCGCTCTAGCAAAATCAATATCAGCCCTAAGTGTGTGTAGCGGCACAGTTCCCCTTGAGAGCCATTCTCTTCTGGACATTTCAGCCCCACCTAAGCGCCCAGATACTTCAATTTTAACTCCTTTAATGTTCTTATTTTTTTCAACCTGATCTAGTGACGATTTTAAAATCCTTCTAAATGGAATTCTTTTTTCTAATTGTTCTGACACATTTTGAGCAACTAAAGAAGCATTTTCTTCAAATTGCCTAACTTCTTGAGCTTCGATTTTTAAATCTATCTTTTTACCGGCAAAAAATTTATCTTTTACGATTTTGATCATATCTCCAATTCCGGTCCCCCCCCTACCTATCAAAACTCCCGGGCGAGATGTTTTGATTATCAAATTTAGAGTATTAGCATTGCGTTCAATTTCAACATCAGCTATTGCAGCTGTTTTCCATTTCTTCATGACAAAACTACGGATCTGAACATCCTCTTTGAGTTTTTTCTTATAATCTTTTCCTGCAAACCATCGTGATTTCCATGTTGTGGTAATCCCGAGGCGCAGACCTGTTGGATTAACTTTATGTCCCATGATTGATTTTCTATACTAATTAATAATTCACACTACTTTAATATTTTCCATATAAAACCTACAACCATACTATTTATTCGTATTTGATTTTTAATCTTTAACTATACTGATTTCCGTTGAAAAACTTTTTTTAAGAAACCTTTTTCCTGTCCTTTTTTTACTGTCTCGCTTTTCGGTAACATCTTTTCTGCAGAAGATTTTTCTGTAGATTTTATTTCTTCATTTTGCCTTTCTTTTTCTTCTTTTTCAAGCCTCTTTTCATTTTCTTCTAGAATTTTCTTTTTTTCTGCCTCACGTTTTGCACGTTCTTTTTCCAATTGTTGCTTAGATTTCCTATTTTTACCCTCTACTCTTTCCTCAATCTCCATTTTAATATGACAAGTGCGCTTTAAAATAAGAGTAGCTCTTCCTTGCGCCCTAGGTAGCCATCTCTTCAGTCTGGAACCTTCTTCTACAGTTATGTTACTTACAAACATATTATCTCTGTCTAAACCAAAATTGTTTTCTGCATTTGCTAATGCGCTAATCAGAAGTTTTTCCAATATTCCGCTTGTTTTTTTAACTACATGCTTAAGTTGAACTAAGGCTGAATTTGAGTCCATACCTATAATACTGCCTGTGACTAGACGTACTTTTCTCGGAGAAATTCTTAAATTTTTTAGCGTTGCCTTAACTTTCATAATATTTTAAAAATTCTAACATCATAATTATTTTTTCCCTTTCCCATTACTTACTGCTTCCTCTTTAGCTGCTTTAGCTGCTTCCTGCACCTTTTGTTTTGCAGCCAGTTCCAATTCTTTCTGCATTTTTCCTCCATGTCTTGTAAACTTACGTGTTGGGGAAAATTCTCCTAGCCTGTGGCCTACCATTTCTTCAGTCACATATACAGATATAAATTCCTTTCCATTATGTACACCAAAGGTATGCCCTATCATTTCAGGTGCAATAACACATGCTCTTGACCATGTCTTAATTATTCCAGCTCCTGGTTTTGCATCAGTAACTTTTTTGAGCAACCTTGGATCTACATATGGACCCTTTTTTAGACTTCGCGACATAATTTATTCAAAAATGAATTCTTATTTTTTAGATCTTCTTTTAACTATAAACTTATTACTATATCTTTTTTTCTTCCTTGTCTTTTTTCCTAATGCTGGTTTTCCCCATGGTGTCTTGGGATATTTAAGTCCTACTCCCTGGCGACCCTCTCCTCCTCCATGCGGATGATCTATGGGATTCATCGCACTTCCTCTGACCGCTGGTCTTTTCCCTTTCCACCTATTTCTTCCGGCTTTTCCAATCCTTTCCGCACTATGTTCAAAATTACTTACTCTTCCGATTGTAGCATAACAATTCTCACTAATTAAACGCACTTCACCTGAAGACATTTTAATTTGAGCCATTTTTCCATCAATAGCCATTAGCATAGCTCCGCTTCCAGCGCTTCTTATAATTTGACCGCCTTTACCTGGCATCAACTCAACGTTTGAAATAATTGTTCCATAGGGTATATTTTTCAATAATGTCCTATTACCCTTTTTTATAGGAGCATTGGCTGATGTTAAAATTTGATCTCCTGCCGATATTTCTTCTGTTGCTAAAATATATCTTTTATCTCCATCTTTATATGAAACTAATGCTATAAGGGAACTTCTATTAGGATCTTTCTCAATAGCCACTATTCTTCCAGAAATATCGAATTTTTGCTGTTTGAAATCAACTAATCTATATCGCCTCTTGTGACCTCCCCCTTGATGTCGGGTGGATATTTTACCATTAGATCTGCCTGATTTTTTAATTATCGGTGAAAGTAAATATTTTTCCGGTTTTTTATCGGTCAAATTATCCGGTTTCACAATCGACATATTTCTCCTTCCGGCTGTATTTTTCTTATATATTTTTATCGCCATATTTTTATTATACTCCTCTAAATAATTCTATTTTAGCTCCTTTTTCTAAAGTTACTATCGCCTTTCTGACAGCAGATTTACTACCTCCATATCTTCCATATGATCTCCATTTAGGCTTTAGATTAACTACGCTAATTTTTTCAACTTTAACTTTATAAAATCCTTCAATTGCATTTTTCACTTGTTTTTTTGTTGCATCTTTAGAAATCCTAAAGGTGTATTTGTTGTCAATAATTCCATTATGAGATTTTTCTGTAATCCAAGGTTCAACAAGAACATTGCGGGCTACTTCTGAATTATCACTAATATAAATATTATTGTTTTTTGCAATAACCTCTTTTGGTTGTTTTTTTTCCTTTTTTTCTGCCATAAAATTTTCTACCTATTTTTTATATTTATCCTCTATATACTTTATTGAATCTTTGCTGACCAGCAAATACTTATTATTCAACAACTCCATAACATTTAAATCCTTAGTCATTATATTTTTGATATTTCTAATATTCCTACTGGCTAATATTAAATCCTTTTCCTTATCTAAAAAACTAACCAATATTTTTCCTTTAATATCTAAATTTTTCAGAGCTTCAGCAAATATTTTTGTT
Organism: Candidatus Moraniibacteriota bacterium; assembly: GCA_035390125.1. NCBI lineage: Bacteria > Candidatus Moraniibacteriota > Candidatus Moraniibacteriota bacterium. The sequence goes on along the minus strand of DAOOTD010000002.1, from coordinate 254,455 downwards.
TTATTTTTTTCAATTTTAAAACTGTCAACTGCTATCAAATTGCCATTATTAAGTTTATCACTTATTGAAACACACAGAGCTTTGCTTTTCATTTTTTTGTTCAAAGCTCTCTTAAAATTTCTATCTTTAGTTGGCCCAAAAGAAACGCCTCCACCCTTCATTACAGGATTTCTTTTTTGACCTTGTCTTGCATTTCCAGTACCTTTTTGTCTAAATGGTTTTTTCCCACTTCCAGCCACTTCTCCTTTGCCTTTTGTGTGAGCTATAGAGTTTCTTTGGTTACCTGAAATAATCATAAAAACCTGATGAAGCAATTCATTGTTTAATTTCAAACCAAACACAGCGTCTGAAACTTCCAGATCCTCTATTTTTTTACCTTCTAAATTGTATACTGCAACCTTTGCCATAATTATTGGATATAATACATTTACCCTCTTATTTCAACTATTCTCCCAGAAACACCTGGGATTCCCCCTTTTATTGCCAAAATATTTTTCTCGACATCTATATGCACAATTTTCATATTTTTAACTGTTGCTCTTTTACCTCCAGTTCTTCCCGCCATTCTTTTTCCTTTAATAACATGCTGCGGCTGCTGTGCACCGATTGATCCTGGTGCTCTAAGATCATGCTTGTGACCATGGCTTTTTGGAGCACCTTTGAAACCGTGTCTTTTTACAACACCTTGAAAACCCTTAGCTTTTGAGATTCCGCTGACTTTCACTATGTCACCCACCTGAAAATTTTCTACAGTGATTTTACTACCAACCTCATTCTTAGGATCTTCTTCCAAACGAAATTCCTTGCGATAAACCTTATTTTTGGTTTTTAAAATTTCTAATTGCACTCCATTATAACCATTTTTTTCCTTGTTTTTTAGGACGGAAACTGTATTTGGTTGACACTCAACAAGAGTCACATTTAAAGCTCCTTGATTTTTATCATACAATGTGGTCATTCCTATTTTTTTTCCGAGTATATATTTTGCCATAATTTTCTTTGAATTTTTTTCTAATAAAAAACTAGCTTTTCAGCCAGCATTTGTCGGAATACTTCCGACTTAGCTAGTTGAGTATCCGCCCTAAACGGACTTTAACTAGTTTACAAATAATCGCGAGATTTTAAACAAAATTAAACTGCTTATGCACCCGCAATTACTTGTGTCACATTTTTATTTCAATATCAACTCCCGCAGGCAGATCCAAACTTGTCAGGTTTTCCACAGTTTTCTGGTTAGGATTCCATATATCAATGAGTCTTTTGTGTATTCTCATTTCATATTGATCTCTTGCATCCTTATAAACGAATGTTGATTTATTAACAGTCATTTTATGGATCTCTGTAGGAAGCGGAACAGGACCCGTAATACGAGATCCTGATCTTTCTGCTGTCTCAACAATCTTCCGCGCTGATTGATCAATAACCTTATTATCATACGCTTTGATTTTGATTCTGATCCGATTTGATAATTGTTCTGAATCTGTTTTTTTCCCTACCATCTAATTCTAATAAAATAACAAATTACTTTTTAAAATTATTTCATTTACCCTTTTAAAAAAATATAAAACAATTTTTTCGATAAAAATACTCGCCCGGGGTAAACATTCGCAGACACAATTTTAATTATGTCTGCTTGGTTTATCCAAAACTATTTGATAATTTTTGTCGTTGCACCAGCTCCAACTGTTTTTCCTCCCTCACGAATCGCGAAGCGCATTCCTTCTTCCATAGCCACAGGAGAAATCAATTTTATAGTTAAATGAATAGTGTCTCCAGGCATAACCATCTCAGTTCCTTCTGGCAAAATGACCTCCCCAGTCACATCAGTCGTTCTAACATAAAATTGAGGTTTATAGCCCTTGAAAAATGGAGTATGCCTTCCGCCTTCTTCTTTTGTAAGAATATATACTTCTCCTTCAAACTCAGAATGAGGAGTAATCGAACCTGGTTTTGCAAGAACTTGTCCACGCTCAATATCTTCTTTTTTGATCCCCCTTAGTAAAAGTCCGGCGTTGTCTCCAGCCTGTCCTTTATCAAGTGATTTATTAAACATTTCTATTCCAGTCACAACTGTTTTAGCGCTTGGTTTAAGACCAACGATTTCAACTTCTTCATTTATATTTATTGTACCACGTTCAATTCTTCCTGTTACTACTGTTCCGCGACCTTCAATTGAGAAAATATCTTCAATGGGCATCAAAAATGGTTTCTCAGTATCGCGAACAGGATCTGGTATTTGCGCATCTAAAGCATCAATTAGGTCAAATATTGGCTTAGCATCAGCGTCATCAACTGATTTAGTTTCAAGAGCTTTAATAGCTGAACCACGTATAATAGCAGCATTTTCCCCGTCAAATTCCTGTTTAGTTAGAAGTTCACGAATTTCTGCTTCAACTAAATCAACTAACTCAGGATCATCTACCATATCAACTTTATTTATAAAAACAACAATTGCAGGCACACCTACTTGGCGAGCAAGTAAAATATGCTCTCTCGTCTGAGGCATAGGTCCATCAGTTGCGCTAACTACGAGAATAGCACCATCCATTTGAGCTGCTCCGGTAATCATATTTTTAATATAGTCTGCATGCCCAGGACAGTCTACATGAGCATAATGACGTTTATCAGATTCGTATTCGCAGTGGGATGTAGCAATAGTAATTCCACGTTCCCTTTCTTCAGGAGCGTTATCAATTTCATTAACATTTTTTTCCTTGGCAAAACCTTTTAAACTCAGACAATGAAGAATGGCCGCGGTAAGAGTAGTCTTTCCGTGGTCAACATGTCCGATTGTCCCCACATTTACATGAGGTTTTGAGCGATCAAATTTTTCTGCTGCCATAATATTTTTTTCGCTAACGCTTAGGGTTTTAATAGCCCTCACGTTGCGTAATTAATTAAGATAATTTATTTTAAATTTTATTTATTTACTATATAATAAATTTCTTTTTTAAGCAAACACAAAAATTCCTTTTAAGGAAAATTCGATACATGATTCATTCTACACTACTATAAAATCTTGTCAAGAGAAAAAGCTGCATTTAAAGCCCTGCTTTTCATAATATTTGTTTTTGCCTTAAAAAAGCCTTTTTTATGTTTACATTGGTACGTGCTATTTTTAGAACAATTGCTTTAGTAATATCTTTACACATACCTATTTGACATTAACAAAATATTTTATTTTACTTATTATAGTACCAAAAAAAATAAAGGAGGGTTTTATGGAAAAAAGCGATACTGTTTTTATAGCAATACGACATGGGAGTTATGATGACAGTAGAAATTTAAGTGAAAGGGGTCGGGAACAGATGATAAAAGTTGCTCAGCAAATAAAAGAAATGAATGTTAATAATTTTCCTGTGACCCTTATTTGTTCAACGGCGCCAAGAGCCCAACAGGGAGGGCAACTTATTGCAGAAGAACTGGGTATTCCTGCTGCAATGGTAATTTTTAAAGAGTGCCTCTGGGAAGACAATGGCCATTTCCCAAATATTGATGAGGTCAAAAAACTTCTGGACGAAAATCTTCGTGAAAATACTATTCTTCTCGGAATATCACATCTTGACCTCGTTCCGGCACTAGCTTCTCATGTAGCAAAAAAATTTGGTCATAAAGGTTATTTAAGTGAAACAAGCTATGGTCAGGGATGGCTTGTAAGCAAAGCGATTTATCACCCATTTCCCAAGTGATAAAAAAGGCTTTATTGTTAAATACTTATAAAGAACAAAATTAAAAAGGAGCACAAATAATTGTGTTCCTTTTTCTATATTCAAAAAGTCATGATTTTTTACTTTAAAAAACAACCTCATGTGAAGTTGCTTTTATGAAATATTTAAGTTTATTTCTTCGTGATTATCCCCTCAGCTACATTTTTTGGGACTTCACTGTAGCGTGAAAATTCCATGTAGTAACTGGCTCGTCCCTGAGTCATGCTTCTCATTTGTGTTGCATATCCAAACATATTTGCCAATGGAACCTCTGATTCAATTTCTTTAACTCTCGCATTACCTTCTCCACGATCATTGATCTCTTTTATCATTCCCCTTCGTGAGTTTATGTCTCCTACTACATCTCCCATGAATTGTTCTGGCGTTGTAACTACAACTTTCATAATTGGCTCTAAGATAACTGGATTAGCTCTTTTTACAGCTTCTTGCACAGCCATAGACCCAGCAATTTTAAAAGCTGCTTCAGAAGAATCGACTTCATGGAAAGATCCGTCATATAATGTAACTTTAACATCTACCATTGGATAACCAGCTAAGACTCCATTTTCTAAAGCTTCTTTAACTCCAGCATTAACTGGCTTAATATATTCTTGGGGAATAACTCCACCTTTGATTTCATCAACAAATTCATAACCCTTACCTGGTTCTTGCGGTTCAACTTTTAGCCAGCAATGACCATATTGTCCACGTCCTCCAGATTGACGAATATATTTTCCTTCCGCCTGCGCTTCTGTTTTAATCGTTTCCCTATAAGCAACTTGCGGCTGACCGATATTGGCTTCAACATTAAATTCCCGTTTCATGCGATCAATAATGATATCTAGGTGAAGTTCTCCCATTCCAGAGATAATTGTCTGTCCGCTTTCTTCATCAGTTCTAAGACGTAGGGTTGGATCTTCACCGGCCAATTTTCTGAGAGCCATTCCCATTTTCTCCTGATCAGCTTTAGTTTTTGGTTCAACAGCAATATCAATAACTGGTTCTGGAAAAGTAATATTTTCCAATATAATCTGGTTTTGTTCATCGCAAAGAGTATCTCCGGTTGTCGTATTTTTGAGTCCAACAAGCGCGCCGATTCCACCCGCAGAAATTTCCTGAATTTCTTCGCGGTGATTAGCATGCATCTGCAGTATGCGTCCGATCCTTTCTTTTTCTCCTTTGGTTGAATTTATAACATATGACCCAGCCTTTAATGTTCCTGAATAAACACGGAAGAAAGTCAGCTGACCCACGAAAGGATCTGTAGCAATTTTAAAAGCTAAAGCTGAAAATGGTTCACTGTTATCGGCTTTTCTTTCAATTTCTATTCCATCTTTCGGACTATTCCCCTTAACTGGAGGAATATCAATAGGTGATGGCAAATATTCTACAACTGCATCTAGAACTAACTGAACCCCCTTGTTACGAAGAGCTGTTCCTGTAAGCACAGGTACAATTTTTACGTCAATAACCGCTTTGCGAAGCGCCGTCTTGAGTTCTTCAATAGAAATTTCTTCTCCATTCAGATATTTTTCAGTTAGCGCATCATCTGTTTCTGAAATTTTTTCAATCATCTTTTCTCGCATTTCTTTGGCTTTTTCCAAAAGCTCTGCTGGAACTTCATTCTCTACAACTTTTTCTCCCATATTACCTTCGAATGTGTAGGATTTCATTTTGATAAGATCAACAACACCACTAAATTCACTTCTTTCTCCGATCGGAATTTGAATGGCTACTGCATTCGGAGTCAAACGATTCCAGATTGATTTCATGACAAAATTAAAATCAGCCCCTTCCTTATCAATCTTATTTACGAAACACATGCGCGGGACATGATATTTGTCAGCTTGGCGCCAAACAGTTTCAGATTGTGGTTCTACTCCTTCTTTTCCGTCAAAAATAACCACTGCGCCATCAAGCACCCGCAGCGATCTTTCTACTTCAACTGTAAAATCCACATGTCCGGGAGTATCAATTATATTAATTTGATGCTCTTTCCAGAAACAAGTCGTAGCCGCACTGGTAATTGTAATTCCACGTTCGCGTTCCTGTTCCATCCAGTCCATTGTTGCTTCACCCTCATGTACTTCTCCGATTTTATGAGTAATTCCAGTATAAAATAAAATACGCTCTGTGGTTGTTGTTTTCCCGCCGTCTATGTGAGCTATAATACCTATATTTCTCAGTTTAGAAATGTCCTTGGCCATACTTAATTAACTTTTACTTTTATATTAAAAAAGTTCTTGTATAAAAATTATGCAAAATGAGCAAAAGCTTTGTTGGCTTCAGCCATTCTGTGCGTATCGTCACGCTTTTTTATTGCACTTCCAACTTTATTTGATGCATCAATAAGTTCATCAGCCAATTTTTCTGCCATTTTTTTACCTTTACGTGAACGTACAGCAGTCAATATCCAGCGAATTGCAAGAGTTTGCCTTCTTTCTCCGCTAACCTGTATTGGCACTTGATAATTTGCTCCTCCTATTCTTTTTGATTTAAGCTCTAAAAGTGGCGAAACGTTTTTAATTGCCTGTTCAAAAATATTAAGTCCGCCCTTTTTAGTTCGATCATGAATAATATCAAAGCAATCGTAAATAATTTTTTCAGCAATATTACGCTTTCCATTTTTCACTAAATTGCCTATAAAACGACCCACTAAAATATTTCCATATCTTGAGTCCGCTTTCCACTTTTTCTGAAATGTTCTTTTTCTTCTTGCCATTTTCTTCTTAAATTAAAATATTATTCAGCTTTTATTTTTGGTTTTTTAGTTCCATATTTACTACGGCTTCTGTTTCTTTTATCTGTTCCGGCACTATCAAGTACTCCGCGAACAATATGATAACGCACTCCAGAAAGATCTTTAACGCGTCCTCCTCGAATCATAACAATTGAATGCTCTTGGAGATTATGTCCAATTCCTGGAATGTATGCTGTTACTTCCATGCCATTTGTAAGTTTTACGCGAGCTATTTTTCGAAGCGCTGAATTTGGCTTTTTAGGTGTTGTAGTACCAACCTTAATGCAAACTCCGCGCTTAAAAGGATTGACTGTTTTTTTTGGTTTATTTTTAAGCGTGTTAAAAGTCATCATTATAGCAGGTGATTTTGTTTTTTTGGATGTAGATTTCCTTTTTTTCTTCATTAACTGATTTATTGTTGGCATATTCTAAAAAATCAAAAACTTAAAGTTTAAAAATTAAAACCTAGGTGCTACAAGTAGCATCTTCGTCTTATATAAAAACGGCTTTTTGAATAGCAAAATTATAATAAACGATATTTTAAAACGTGTCAATATTAAAATAAAACGGGATGCCCACTTAAAAGACATCCCTATTAATTATTTAAATTAACGAAGAAAGCGAGGACTGGCGAATTTAACTTTAATATCGAGAAAATTAAGATTTTCATCCCGAAATATTGTTCCGGTCAAATATTCTCCAGCAAGAATCCCAGGAACCCAAAACTCATCCCCTTTGATCATTTTATGAATAGGAAGATTCCTAAAGGAAAACCATTTTGGGTGCATTTCTTCAGTGCACTTACCTCCTCCTGAAAATTTATCAATGGTATAGACATGAAGTGTTTTTGGTTCTTTTCCTTTTATATCAATAAAAAATTTAGCTTTCTTTATAAGATCCGTTTCTTTAGCTATTATTACTGCTTCCTGTTCAAGTTCAAGAATCTGTCTTTGGCAAGGATTCTCATCACCTTCTTCCATATTTCCTCCGAAACCGGAAAATAGATTTTTCCATGGATCTTTTTGTCTTTCTCCGAGCAACACAAATTTTTCGGATACAAAATCAATTATAGGAAAAACAACAACCATTTCTTTGTTTCGCATCACTCCTTCCCTCCTTTTTAATGTACTATTTTTATATTTATATTGCTATACCGAAAAATATATTCAACATAGTATTAATAAAATAACCTAAAGGCGCTGAAAAAATTATAACGCACAAAATTAACAACATAAAACCGTATTGCTCCATCATCATTATAGTTTCTGTCTTAAATGAAAAAATAGTAAAAAGCAGTTTAGAACCATCCAGTGGCGGAAAGGGGATGAGATTAAAAAAGGCTAGAAGCACATTCCAAAAAATTACAATCATTAAAAAAGCGAAAAATATTGAACCAAATGATCCTGAAACTATAGCAGATATTTGTTCCCATGAGGCAGTTTTTACTCCGTTAATTATGGCTGTTTTTACTGCCATGGGAATAAAAATAATCTTAGCTGCAATAGCAGCAACAAGAGCAATAAATATATTTGATCCTGGACCACCCAAGGCTACTGCCAGTGGCCCCCATTTATGATCTTTAAGGTTATATGGATTATAAGGAACAGGCTTTGCCCATCCGAATGCAAAACCTGACATAACAAACATCGCTACAGGAACAATAATTGATCCCCATATATCTACATGCTTAACCGGATTTAAATTTAATCGGCCTGCATATTTTGCAGTAGGATCTCCAAGCCAAAGCGCTACAAAGCCATGAGAAACTTCGTGTATTATTATTGAATACACTAATATTGCAATGTAAAAACCTATAAATATTATAGAATTTAAATCCATATTCTTTCAAATTATACAAATCCACTCTTGCCAAAACCCTTTGTGCATGATACAATGAAATGCGTAACAAATCAAATTATTATTATAAAAAAACATATGAGTCGAGCATGTAATATATGCGGCCGCGGAACAACTTTTGGAAATTCACGAAGCCATTCAAATATAGCTACCCGAAGAAAATTTGCAATCAATATTCAAACTAAAAAAATTGACGGCAAAAAAGTAAAAATTTGTACAAAATGTATAAAAACCAAAAGTAAAAGCAAATAAATATTTCTATTATTTTAAGAAAAATTCCTTCGCTCAGAAGCTTAGGAATTTTTCTTTTTTGGATCCAAAAAACATTTAGTCAGATTTTTTGCCCAACATATTCACTATAAAAATAAAGTATACTCCTGAAAGTCCAACCAGACCATATACAATTCTAGACAATAATGACATACTGCCAAAAATGGCGGCCACTAAGTCAAAACCAAATAAACCTAACAAACCCCAGTTCACAGCCCCTACAATTACAAGCACGAGAGCAACCCAATCCAACACATTTAATTTTTTCATAAATATCACCTCCTCTAGTTTTAATACTTGCAGACAATAATACAAAATATCTATGATTTTATAACAAATTTTCTCAAAATAATGTTTTTGACGTCTTTTCAAAAGTCATTTTTTTGTATATTTCCCGAGCAGTTTCAACATCTCTTTTACAATATTCAAGAATATCATTTATTTTTCCTTGTTTGTAGAATTCAGCAACTTGTGATCCATCAATTCCATCTTTCGGTGAGGGTACGCCAAGTGCTAAAGCCAAATATTCCAAACCAACACCATTATTGCTCCATTTAACCCACTCTTTCATAGTATCGAAAATCGGATAATTTCTGTATCGCGCAAAATTTATTTCATAAGCCGGCTTTACTCCGAGAACTATGGAACGCTGATAAATAAATCTTAGATCGAAATCCATGACGTTATGACCGACAAAAATAAGTCCGTAATCTGGATACTGTACGTTGCGCGGAGCTATACTGAGCGCATTCACTAAATCCCAGAATTCCTGCAATGTCTTTTTTTCATTATTTTCATTGTAAAAATTCTTAGGCTTTTCATCATCCACTGCATAGCCAATGCAAAGTATGCGACCATAAGCGCCGTCAAAACTGGTCTTGACCAGAAAGTCATCGAATTTTTCCTGGCTAAATTCATCATGCTTTTTGTCAAAAAGAATTTTTAAAGTTTCTTTTTTTTCTTCATCTGCTGGTAAGGTTTCAATATCTAAGAATAATTTATGCATATTTTTTATAAATATATTATATTAAAAAATGAATAACTTAAGCGAATTATCAATAACTTTAGAAAGCTTTCTGCAGAGCTTTTATTTGCTTTTTTATTTTTTTGTATTCTGGAATATTATGCATTACTAAATTCCAAAATTTTTCAGAATGATTAAATTCCCGAAGATGGCAAAGTTCGTGAACAATAATATAATTTACACATTCTTCCGGCAAAAATATTATTTTGTAATTGAAATTCAAATTTCCCTTGGAACTACAGCTCCCCCATCTTGTTTTTTGATTTCTGATAATTATTTTTTTATATTCAAATTTATAAACTTCATTAAGTTTCTCGATTTTTTTTATGACAAAATCTCTAGCATATTCTTTAAGTTTAAGATATTCTTTCCTATTTTGCTGAAAAAGCAGGTTATTGTTGCTGATTTTTTTTATTTTTTCTGTTTTCTCTAAAATCCATTTGGAATTTTGCCGGATAAAATCGTCTGCATTCCATAAGCCTAAGCGCCAGGGCAAGGTTACTGTACAATTTCCATCACAAGATATGGCTATTTTTAATCTTATTGCTTTTCTATGCCTGCGAATTGTATACTTAATTTTTTCATTATTAAGAATAATATTTTTAGTAACAATTGTATATTTATTTTTAGGTTTTAAAAAAGTCATATAAATTTTTCGATAATTTTTTGCTTTACTTCAACTGGTAAAAGATTGGCTTCAGAAAGTTTGGATAATTCTACCCATTTCAATTCATAATGATTTTCTTCGCTATTTCTTTCAAGTTCTTCTCCGCCAAAAGTAGCCTCGCCTTTTATGTTTTTTGCCATGAAAAAATAATTATGCCATCCATTGCCTTCATTTTCCAAAAAAAGATAGTCAATTTCAGCATTCAAATTTGTTTCTTCTCTCAATTCACGGATAGCAGCAATTTCCGGAGATTCTCCATTTTCAATATGTCCGCCCAGCACTGCAAAATATTCAGAGTTGTTTCTTCTTCGATATATGAGAAGTATTTTATTGTTTTTTATCACAATAACTGCTGCGCGCTGAATCATAGTTTTATTTTTAATGTCGGGATGCCGGGAATTGAACCCGGTCTACATCCACCCCATGGACGCGTACTACCGGTATACTACACCCCGCCTTATCCAAGCTTTAGCTAGGATTCGGCGTGTCAATGCCCACGAGAATAAAAGCAAAGCTGGCTTATGCCTAAAGCATATCAGAATTGGAGCAATAAAAAAAGCTCCTATAAATTGGAGCTTTTTTATATTAAAAGCAAAGTTATTCAATTATACCGTCCAGATTTACATCATATAAAATTTGATCCTGTACTAATCTGTATTTTAATATTTCATTTTCATTAAACCAAAGAGCGATTTCTCTTTCTGCTTCTTCTGGACTTTCTGAACAATGAACTAAGTTTCTTACAGCCCTTCCGTCAATTCCAGACAAGGCATAAGAATCTATTGTTAAATCTCCACGAATAGTTCCAATATCTGAAGACAATGGTTCTGTTCCACCAACAATCTTTCTGACAATTCCAACCGCTTGATTGCCTTCAACAATCATTACTATGACAGGACCTGAAGTCATAAAAGCTACTAAATGACGCAGAATGTCCTTGCCATATTCAATGGCTGGTTTTTCCACTGGTAGCCTTTTGGCTTCAATTTCTTTAGCTATATTTCCTCCCTTTTTTTCAAACCATTCATCATTCTTATTGTAATGTTTCCATAATTTATCTTCATCTAATACAACAAGCTTCATAGCTGTGAACTTTAAACCCGTTCTTTCGATTCTTCTTATAATTTCTCCTATTAATGATCTTTGTATGCCATCAGGTTTTATGATGACAAATGTCCTTTCTTTTATGGCTGGATTTTTCATATTTAAAAAAATTAATCTTTATTAGAATTTAATTTATCACAAAAAAAATCAGTTGGCAACTTGCATGCATTGCGCTTCCGCATTTGCGCATTTATATACAATATCCCCTATTTCATCAGTCCGGAAAATTTTTATTTTATGCTGCAATAAACGGTTTAAAACTTCCTGATTCGGATGACCATATTGATTATTTTTACCAACAGAAATAATAGCGTCAGCTGGATTTACAACACCCAAAAAATTATTTTCAGTTGCATATTTTGAACCATGATGTGAAACTTTTAAAACTTGAGCATTTAAATCTTGACCTGAATTTATAATTTTTGTTTCCTGAGTATTTGGAAGATCGCCAGTAAAAAGAAATTTGTTTATGCCGTAAGTTAATTTAACTACAACGCTGTTGTCATTGCTGGCTCCATCAATCGTATCAGTAAGCGAATCAATTGGAAAAAGTACGTCGGCAGTAACACTGTCAGACAATTTTATGCTTATACCTTTTTTGGCCTCAATTTTTTGCGATTTTTCTTTTGCAATTTCTTCTTCAAGTTTTTTATATGTCTCTGATTCGCTTTCTGCATTTGTCTTAAAAATCAAATCTACATGATATGAATTCAAAATTTCAATAAGCCCTCCTATATGGTCCTGGTCTGGATGAGTTGCAACTATCATTTCGACATTCCGATCCCAAAATGGAATATATTTTCCAAGCTTTTCCAAAAGCAATTTTCCATCTTTACCACCGTCAATAAGAATTTGATTTTTTCCTTGTGAAATCAGAATGGCATCACCTTGGCCAATATTTAGAAAAACTACCTGCAAATTATTTTTTTGCACTGAAAAAATAATTCCAGTTAAAATTAAAAATAATACAAGCAACCCAATTATAATTCCATAAATTATTTTTCTGTTATTTTGCATGTGCGTTTTTTTAAATAATATATCCCTCCTAATAAGGAACAATAATATATTATAAACCACCAAATATTAATTTTTTCTATTTTTATGCTTGCCCATGGCAGTCCGGCTAATATCTGCACAATTTTTATTTCATACAACAGAGGAACGAAAGCCAGCCAAGCGAAAACCAAGGATACTCCATAGAAAATAAATCCGCAGATAGATGCAAGAAAAACCAGCAACATGGAAAGTGGAATTATGGGCAAAATCAAAACATTTGCTAAAAGCGAAATTAGGGACGTTATATGAAAATTATACGCGATAATTGGCAAAACAAAAATCTGAGCACTGAGCGACATTGCGATTATTTCCGAAATTCCCAAGGCTTTATGTTTTTTGATGAAACTTTTTTCCCAAAAAGTGGATGTTTCTACAATTCCTAAAGTTGCTAAAAAAGAAAGCTGAAAGCCAATATCCCATCTCAGAAGCAATGGATTAATCAACAGCATTACTGTTGCCGCAAAAACAATGGCGTTTTGGGAGTTAGCTAATCGTCCGTTTTTCATAGCCCAAAGCAATATGCCTCCCATAACTCCAGCCCTGACTGCTGAAGAAGGAAAACCGATCATAATTACGAAAACAATTATTCCAATAATTGCAAGCCAAACAGCGTTTTTTCTCCACATTCCCAGCCAAAGACCAAGAAAGATTAAGTACTCTGCGATAATTGTAACGTTATATCCAGAAACAGCCACGATATGCGTCATACCGGTTCGAGAAAAATCATTTTGTATTTCCTTAGACAATTCACTGCTACCACCGAATAAAAGTCCGCTTGCTAAAGATCCTTCAGGCTGCGGGATAACAGCACGGATATTATTTTCAAAAAGGATTTTTATTTTTAGAATATTGCCCAAAAGAATATTTCCTTTATTTTCACCTATTTTTTTTATTTTTGTTTTTTCACAAGAATAAAAAACGTCTTCTTTGGCCATGTACATTCTGTAGTCAAATTCTTTATTTCTATTTTCTATTTTATTGACAATGCAATAAATTTCCATTTCATCGCCATAGAAATATTCGGGATATTTTGGAATCTGGATTAGTAAAGAAATTCCTGCTTTATCAGAAAGCGAATCTTCTACTTTTACTATTAAATTATGACCAAAAGTATTCGGAGAAACTTTTTCAACAATTCCTTTCCCATAAAATTCAACATTGTCAAGCAGCAAATAATTTATTTTTTTAAGCTTATTATCCGTGTACCAGGCTCCAAACGTAAAAAATAATAAAACAAAGGGAACTACGATTATTATTTTATTTTTATAAAAGACCCCCAAGAATATTATAGAGAAAATCAGCAGTAAGAAATATACACTTTGATTTAATTCAAAAAAAGAGCGGATAAAAATTCCTACTAAGAAAGAAATTAGGACAATAAAAAAGACGCGTGATTTGGTCATGCGTCAATTATATCAATTATTTTTATTTTTGCACTTTTCCCTCCGACAATTTTAATTATTTTTTTCGGAATTTTAAAATATTTAGCCAAAACTTCTATTAGCATTAGGTTAGCCCGTCCATTAATCGGCGCAGCTTTCAATTTTACTTTATATTCCCCTTCGGAAATTTGTACAACCTCATTCTTGGAGGATCGTGGGGAAGCTTTTATGTATATACGCATTGATATATAGCTAATCTTAAAGCATAAAATATTTTATGCTTTATGCATTTAATTATTCTCTCTTATCCCTATTTTCTTGAAATTCTTCTCAATTGATTTTTTTATTTTTTTCAAATCCAGCGTTTTACCTTTAGTTTTATTTTTCAATTTCGGATCTAAAATAATTTTTTCCCTGTATTCCTGCAAATAATAAGCCTCTGCCCCCTTGATCCATTTGGCAATTTCCAGAAAATCTTCTTCGTTGTGAATTCCCGGCACAGCTGTAGTTCGAAATTCATATGGAACCCTGCTATTCAATATCAGATTAACGCTTAGTTTTATTCTTTTTTTATCAACCTTCATTCCTACTGTTTTATCATATTTTTTAAGCTGATTTTTAATATCCATAGCCACAAAATCCAAAAGCTTCAAGTCTAAAAGTTTTTTTAGGATATCCGGCCGAGTCCCATTAGTATCAAATTTAACTAAGAATCCAAATTCTTTTATTTTTTTTATGAAATCAATAATATCCGGCTGGATTGTTGGTTCTCCTCCGGTAATGCATACTCCTTCAATTTTTCCTTTTCTTTTTTTCAAAAATTCAAAAAATTCCTTTTCTTTTTTCTCTGTACCTGAAACAAAATTTGATCTAAGCACTAATTCAGGATTATGACAGAAAGGACAGCGAAAGCTACAGCCTACAGTAAAGAGGGTGGTTGCAATAATCCCCGGATAATCAATAAGCGTTAATTTTTGATAGCCTCCGATTTTCATAAATAAAATTTAAAGTCAATTCAGGGCAATACCCCCTAAGATATTGCCCCGCTATCTTTTTTCTTTTTATTTCTAACAACAGGCCACATTGTCAACAGCATATTCTTTCCTGTCTTTAAATTCGGCTTGTTTACCCTTATTCCACTGCTGCACTGGGCGGATATAACCCACTACCCTAGAGTAAATTTCTGTTTTCCTAAAATTGTGCAAAGCTGGATCTTTTTGGTGGCAATTCTTGCATTTATTGTATACTTCATTATTAATTTTATAAGGCATATACTCTTCATTGTTTTCTATTATGCGACCGCAGTCATGGCATATATATTTTTTCATATTTTTTTTATTATTATTTTTTATTAATATCCCCTTAGCTTATTTCTGTAACTATAAATTCTTTCCTATCCTTAAATTCGGCTTGTTTACCCTTATTCCACTGCTGCACTGGGCGGATATAACCCACTACCCTAGAGTAAATTTCTGTTTTCTGTTCAACCACGCATTTAGGACAAATTGGCTGTTCTCCTGGAAGGTAACCGTGTACCGGACAGATGCTGAAAGTAGGCGATAAAGTAAAGTAAGGAAGTGCATAGTTTTCTGCAATTTTCCTTACAAGTTTTTTTACCATTCCTATGTCCCAAATACGTTCTCCTAAAAACCCATGCAAAACTGTTCCTCCTGTATATTTTGTCTGCAAATTTTCCTGCAGATCAAGAGCTTCGAAAATATCTTTTGTAAATTGAACAGGCAGCTGTGATGAATTTGTATAATAAGGTTCCAACCCATTGTTTTTAACAGCATCATTATTAGCGAAAATAACTTTCGGATATTTTTCTCTGTCTATACGTGCTAAACGATATGCTGTTCCTTCAGCTGGAGTTGCTTCTAAATTATATAAATTACCTGTTTCTTCCTGGTAGCTAACAATCCTTTCGCGCATATGCACAAGTATTTCTTCAGCTAATTTCTGGCCATCTTTAGTTGTTACATCTTTCCCAATCAAATTCATTAGGGCTTCGTTCATGCCTACCAAACCAATAGTAGAAAAGTGATTAGCCCAATATTGGCCACGACGCATTTTTATTGCATCAAGATAAAACTTGGTATATGGATATAAACCTCTTTCTGTCAGGCCCTCGACTAACTTTCTTTTAGTTTCCAGACTGTTTTTTGCTAAATCCATAAGATCATCAAGTCTTTTGAAAAATTCTTTTTTGTTTTTAGAAAGATATCCTAAGCGCGGCATATTAATAGTAACCACACCTACTGAACCTGTCAGAGGATTAGCACCGAATAATCCACCTCCGCGCTTATGAAGCTCTCTGTTATCTAATCTTAATCGACAGCACATTGAACGCGCATCATCAGGATCCATGTCTGAATTTACGAAATTCGCAAAATACGGGATTCCATATTTGGCTGTCATTTCCCAAATAGCATCAAATCTATTATCATTCCAATCAAAATTTTTGCCTATGTTATATGTCGGGATGGGAAAAGTAAAAATTCTGCCACTGGCATCGCCTTCTGTCATAACTTCCGCAAAAGCACGATTAATCATATTCATCTCTTCCTGAAAATCAGCATAAGTTTCTTTTTGTGCTACTCCTCCTATAATTACAGCTTCTTTAGCTAATGTTTTTGGAGGCGTAATATCCATAGTTATATTTGAAAAAGGAGTTTGAAAACCAACGCGTGTAGAAACATTCATATTGAACACAAAAGACTGTATTTGTTGCTTGACTTCTGTATAAGTCAATTTATCATAACGTACAAAAGGAGCTAGCAAAGTGTCAAAATTAGAAAATGCCTGAGCTCCAGCAACCTCTCCTTGAAGAGTATAAATAAAATTAACCATCTGTCCCAAGAGACTACCAAAATGTTTAGCTGGTTTACAGGCTACTTTACCTGGAACACCCGTAAAACCACGACGGATTAGATCTTGAAGGTCCCAGCCACAGCAATAAGCCGCGATTAGTTGCAGATCATGAATATGGAAATCTCCCCCTTCATGTGCTTCTCTTATTTCTTTTGTATATACACGATTCATCCAATACTTACTGCTAACTATGGATGCTATGTAATTATTAAGACCTTGGAGAGAGTAAGCCATGTTAGCATTTTCTTTGACTTTCCAGTCTATTTCTTGAATATATTTATCTACCAAACTTACGGCTTCATCTAGAGATTCTTCTGTTTCACGGATTTTTCTGTGCTGTTCGCGGTAAAGGATATAAGCTTTTGCAGTTTCCTCAAAATCAAGAACCATTAAAACCCTTTCTATAACATCCTGCACTTGTTCCACGCTGGGAATGTAACCTTTTTTGTAATTCTTATTTAAAAGCCGTAAAACTTTTTCTGTTACTTTTTTTGCATCTTTAGCGCTTCCTTCTCCAGTTGCGACAAAAGCTTTACTTATAGCAATTATGATTTTTTTCTTATCAAAAGAAACTACGGTTCCACTGCGCTTTACAATTTTCTTGATCTGATTCTTCACTCTTGTTTTTTTCACCTTTATTTCAGCTTCTTTTGTTTTTTTTACTTTTTTTTGTTTTTTCATATCATTTTTCTCCCCTAAGAATTATGTAGGTTACAAATAATTTTTTTGTTTTTTATATTATAAAGATAAAAATTTAAGTCTCCAGCTTTTCCGCTTCTTTTCGGAAGCTATCTGCACTTTTGAAATCTTTATATACACTGGCGAAACGCATATAAGCCACATCATCTATTTCCTTAAGTTTTTCTAGAACTATCTTACCTATTTCTTTACTAGTGATTTCACTTGATTCTTTAGCTTGAATCTCGTATTCTATGTCACCAACCAATTTCTCGATTTTATCTTCACTGACTGGTCTTTTTTCGATAGATTTACGAATACCGATTTCAATCTTACTACGATCATATTCTTGTTTACTTCCGTCGCGCTTAATGACAGTCAATTTCATAATCTCCATTTCTTCATAGGTACTGAAACGAGTTTCACATTTTTCGCATTCTCTGCGCCGACGAATGGCTTTTCCGTCATTAGTGTCGCGGGAATCAACGACTTTAGTCTCGCTATGTCCGCAAAATGGACAAATCATATGTTTATTTAGTTATTTTAATGATTTAATAGTTTTTACACTATATATTGTGTACTATTAATTCATTATACCACAAGTCAAAAATCCATGCAAGACCCAACCTTTATGTAAATTAATAATGTCTAAACATATTACTTTTTATTTTTATTGTAAAAATCACAACGGCATGAATTTAACATAAATAAAAAACAGGAGTTTATTGCTCCTGTTTATATATTTATTGTATATAGTTACTTTTCCATTTTTCTTCTTATAAAAGCCGGGATTTCCAATTCATCCTCATTATTATTTTCTTTAGATTCAGCGGGAGAATTGCTTGAACGTGGCTGTATTTTCTCTTCAATTATCATTTTTGATTCAAATATATTTTTTGAGGGAAAAGTTACGGTTTCTTTAAATTCACCTGTTTCTTCTTTTTTATTATTCGTTTCTATGTTTGTTCGATTTGGTAATGTCTTCTGAAACAAAGATTTACTGCTAGCCTGTTCGGCATCAAAACCTGTGGCGACAACAGTCACATTGATTTCTCCTTTTTTAACTTGATCATCAATAACTGCTCCAAAGATAACTTTTGCATTAGGATCTATGCTTTCTGTTATTATATTTGCAGCCTCATTTATTTCAAGCATTCCTAAATCGCTTGAACCAGAAATATTAAATAAAACTCCTTTTGCTCCATCAATAGACAATTCTAAAAGAGGACTATTAATTGCCATCCTAGCTGCTTCAGCCGCTCTGTTTTCTCCACTGGCCGTTCCAATTCCCATCAAGGCACTTCCTGAATCTTGCATAATTGCGCGAACGTCAGCGAAATCTACATTAACAATTCCTGGCTTAGTTATAAGATCTGAAATACCCTGTACACCTTGTCTTAATACATCATCCACTATTCTAAAAGCATTAATCAGGGTAGTTTTACGATCAATAATAGAAAGTAGTTTATCATTTGGAATTGTTATAAGAGTATCTACCCTATCTTTTAAATTTTGCAGTCCTTCTTCTCCAATAACTCTCCTCTGTGCTCCCTCAAAAGCAAAAGGTTTTGTTACAACTGCTACAGTAAGTGCGCCGAGCTCTTTAGCTGTTTCTGCAACAACAGGCGCTGCACCAGTACCTGTTCCTCCACCTAAGCCACAAGTCACAAAAACCATGTCAGCTCCTTTAAGAACATCTTGTATTTCATCTCTATTTTCTTCTGCTGCTTGACGCCCAATCTCAGGATTCATTCCTGCACCCAAACCTTTGGTTAGATTTTTCCCAATATGAACTTTCTCTGAAGCTTTTGAATGATGTAAAGCCTGCGCATCAGTATTAATTGCAACAAATTCAACGCCCTTTATCTTAGAATCAATCATTCTACTGATAGCGTTATTTCCTGATCCTCCAACTCCTACAACTTTTATCCTAGCAAATGTTTCAATATCTGGTTTTATTTCCGCCATATTTTTTTAGTGATCAGTGGCTTATAGCCAATAATCAAAATAAATTTAAAGTTATTTTTAACCGAAAATGCAACCTTTTATTTTTATTTACCCATTAAAATAGCTAATTTAACAAAAAACCCACAAAACACTAACGAATGGGAATATTTTTATATTTGTTTTAGTAATTTAATTTATCACAATTACCTATTTTATGTCAAGAGTCAATTTTAAATACTTCTTGCCTCTAGGGCAGAAATTTTTCAAATAAATTTTTTATTCTTTCAAAAGTTTCTCCACCTTTACTGGAAAAAGGATCGAGCTTTTTTAATTTATTAGATAATCCACCTTCTTTATATTCTCTCTGCTCTTGATTCCACAAAACAAGACCTAACACCGTAGAAAAAGAAGGGTCATCTACTTTGTCCAATATTCCTCCAAATCCTGATGGAAATCCTACCTGGACTGGAAGTCCTAATTTTTCTTTTGCTAAATCTATGACATGTACCATCTTAGCACCTCCGCCGACCAAAACTGCACCTGATGGAAGAAGTTCTGATCTGCCTATTAAAATTAATTCTTTTTTTATTAACAAAAATATTTCTTCAAGTCTAGCTTCGATAATTTCTGCAACATGATAACGCGATATTATACCTTCTTCATTGGAGCCTATTTGTGCAAGATCTATTCCTTCTTTTTTGCTAATATCTCGAGTAACAGCGCTGCCATATTCAAGCTTTATTTTCTCTGCCATATCTATTGGAATTCTTAGTCCAATTGCTATATCGTTAGTTATATGTCCTGCTCCTATAGGTAAAATTGCAGTATGGATAAGATCTCCTTCTTCATATACAGCCATAGATGTTGTACCTCCTCCCATATTGATAAGCACTACGCCAAGTTCCTTTTGTTTCTTGCTAAGTACAGATTTTGCTGCAGATAAAGGTTCTAAAATAACATCCTCTATTTCAATATTTGTCTGATATAAACATTTACTTATATTCTTTATATTAGTAGTGCTATTTTCAATAACTAGAGCATCAACCTCTAAACGAACTCCTTTCATGCCTAATGGATTTTTTATATTATCCTGATCATCAAGCCTATATTTTCGGGGAATTATATGAACTATTTCCTTGTTTATTGGCAATGAAATATTTTGGGCTTCAGAAATAACTCTATTGATGTCATCTTCTACTACTTCGCCATCAGCCCTACCTATAGCAATAACCCCCTTAGAATCTTGAAATTCAATGTCACAGCCTCCGATGTTTACAATAGCTTTTCTAATTTTAATTCCTGCCATATTTTGGGCCATTTCTACTGACTCATTTATTGATTTCGCAACATCATCTGGATCAATAATGACTCCTTTCCTCATACCCAGAGAAGGGATTGAACCAACACCAATAATACGAAGCTGATCCTCTCCTTTTAATTGCTGGGATATAATAGTTCGAATATTAGATGAACCTATATCAATGCCTACAATAATAGAATTTCTATCTCTGGACATAATTTTTAAGCTAAATAGTAATTTTACAGCTTAAGCGACAATATTCTTTTATTAATATTAATATTGCCCTGCGATTCATTATATATAAATATTACCTTTATTGCAAAGCAAATAATAGCTTGGCCATGTTTATGAAAAAAATAAATTGCTAAAATAAGGATAAAAAATTATTACACCAATGACTACTGAAACTATGGAAGATATAAGCACCACCGCTGCCATGAGATCTTTTATAAGACGCGCATACGGATGGATTCTTGGTTTTAAGATGTCGACTACGCGCTCAAAAACCGTATTTACTAATTCCAAAACAAGAACCCACATAATCATTAAAATTAGCACTATAATTTCCCAGCTCTTTAAATTGAGAGCAAACATGAGGATCATTACAAAAACTGCTACCATAATTTCTATACGGAAATTTTTTTCTTTTTTAGCAGCGTAAAATAATCCATCTAAGGCATGCTTCATGCTTTTTTTGAACCTATTCCACTCTTCCATAATATTTTTTATTTTTTATTATTTAAAATTATCTTTAATTTTATTTTGTATAGTAAACATTTTTATTCCATGTCTAAAGCCTAAAATATGCAATATCCCATGCGATAAAACATCGGATAATTCCATATTTAAATTTAGATTATTCATACGAACATATTTCCTTATATAATCATAGCACAAAATTAATTCACCTAAAAATAGCTCTGCGTCTGATTTTTCCTTTATGGTTCTTTTTATTTTTTCTATGTTTTTATATTCAGAAAAAGACAAAATATCAGTCACTTCATCCCGTTTCCTATACTTCTTATTTAATTTTCTTATTTCTTTAGGCGTAACTATGGCTATACTTATTATAATATTTTTGTTTTTTAGGAAACCATAATTCAAGCTACTAAAAGTTTTTTTCACTACAGATTTTATAAAACTTATCTGAACAAAATTGCTCGTAATATTATTCACCTCTATATTGGTTTTCATATCTTAATTCAATACTTTTCTTAAATTTTAGCAATAAATTTTTCTAATTTTTCAATAAATTTGTCCCTCGCAACATCTTTAGTTAATAATGCTAAGGTAGCAATTGGTTTTAAGCCAATAATTTCTGCAATCTCTGAAAAAACCTTAACATCTCCCGATCCTCCCATCGTACAAAATATAGCTATTTTTTTAAAACTATTTTTTTTCTCTGTTATATAGGTTCTCACTGGAGCCGAAATACTCCAGGCCCAAATTGGTGTTCCTATGATAACAAGATCAAATTCGGCCGGATTTTTTAAAGATTGCTTTAAAATAGTAAGCTTTTTTTGCATAGCATCACGTCCAGAAATAAGATACCCTTTAATTCCATCCCTATTTATTGTATCTTTTATTTCTTCAACCTCTGCGCCTATTCTTTTAGCTACCGCCAAAGCTATCTTTTTTGTTGTTCCTGTTCGAGAATAATAAATAATTAATATTTTCATGATTTTAAAATTATATTTATTTTTTATTGTCTGATGGTGGATTAATTAAATCAAAAGGGAAAAATATTTTTTTATTTTTACTATAATTTTTTACACCTCCCGCTTTCACACAAGCATCGATTTGAAGCTTTTGAATAGAAGCAGCTAATGGAAATTTAATGACATTAGAATTCTTATTTACCTCATAAACACATTCGTTATAAATATTTTTCTCATTTCTTGGTTTTACATAAAAATAATAAGCAGATAAAATAATAATGATAAAAATGGTAGCAGATATTAATATGATTAACTTATTTTTACTACTAATTTTTTTCCATATGTTATAATTTTTAATTCGAATATCTTGATTTGATATATTCATAGCTACATTATATTCACCCCTCAATCGCTCTGACCTTTTTTTTGCTTCAGATACAAAATTCATCCACATAATTATTAAGATGAAAAATAAAACCGCCATAATAAAAGCAGCCAAAAACATTCCTGAAAATCCAATTAGTTTTTCTCCTAATATGTGGATAAATGGGTCGATTATTATTAAAACAAAAAATCCAACCATAAATTGCCATATTTTTGTTAACTTGAGTTTCATTCTTTTTGCTTCTAATTATATTTTTATTAATACTTAGTATAATTCTATGTCAAAGAATTGTTTTTATCAAATATTCTGTCAAATTAGAAAGGCTGATTAGTTCACCAGCCTTTTAATAGAATTATTTAGTAATAAATATTTTTTTTGACTCAAGAATTTTTCTGATATTTACTCCTAGTTTTGTCTTTTTATTAGATACCCTGTATTCAATAATATGGATTCTTCCATCTTTAATATACACAGTAGCTGCTTCATCTTTGAAGCCAAAGGTGCAATGGCTGCCCCTAAACATACTGCTCTTTGTCCCCCAACATCTCCCAGAAAAGCCTAAATTTTTTATCTCTTTTAAAAATTCCTTAAGGGCAATACCCATAAATGCTTCTTTTTCCTTCATTTCCTTTGATGTCATTTTATCCTCCTATACATTATTTTTGTTAAAAAACAAATAAAAAACCCCTCGGGGGGGTATTTTCTAATATTAAAATTAGTTTCAGTTTTTTATTCATTTTTTTGTCTGCTTATCCAGTTCCTGGTCCATTATAATCTTATAAAAATATCCGTCAAGACAAGTTTAGATATGAAAAAAGGGGCGACACTATTTAGTGTTGCCCCTCAAGAAAATATTTTGCTGAAAGTTTTAATATGGCGCTCTTTGCACTTCGCTTTTTTCTCTCTTTTTTTTCTCACATTCCTTGGCAAGTTTCATCTGTTTTGCTTTTTTCCGCACAATCGGATCTAAGAATTTAAAAATTTGAAGCGTGTAATTGATTTCCTCATAAGCAACAAACAGGAGATTGAAATTATGTTGCTTTTTATACAACATTTTTACGAAGGATGAGGTTACTTTCCACACATTAATAGGTGTGCCTTTGTATTCTTTGCGTTCATGTTCTGTGGATAAATTTGCATCCACAAGAGCTTTATACAAAATTTCATTAGTGTTAGCATCTCCTCCCCCTTTAATTCCAATGTAAATCCCACCAAACACAGTTTTTCGCGACCTTCTTTGCATAAAAATTACCCCCTTTAATATAGCTTTATTTATCAATTTATGTTAAGGTTCTTTTTTAACCAATGCCGTCAGATCGTTATACTACCAGCTAAGATTAAAAAATGCAAACATAAAAACACCCCAATGAATTGTCGAGGTGCTTTTATAAAATTGAATATTTATAACCTATTGTAATTCCTCACTGACAATCCTCTTTACAATATTTCCATCAGCCTTACCTTTAAGTTTTGCCATAGCTTGTCCCATCACCTTTCCAATTTCAGATGCGCCAACTGCACCCATAATAGAAATAATTTCCTTAACAGCTTTCCTAATTTCATCTTCACTTATCTGTTCCGGCATATAAGTTTTTAGTATTTCCAGTTCCATTTTTTCTTTCTCGGCCAATTCCGGACGTTCACCATTTATGTATTGCTGAATACTGTCTTTTCTTTGTTTTACTGAACGACTAATAACTTCCAAAATTTCTTCATCACTTAGTCCAGAGTCTTTTTTCTTTTTTTCAATCTCAAAGTTCTTTATAGCACTATCCAAAAAACGCAACGTGTCTCTGCGAACCGTGTCACCAGAAAGCATTGCATTCTTAATATCTGAAGTTATTTTTTCCTTTAGATTCATAAGCTTTATTCGCTCATTTTACGCTTGATATTTTTCAAAGCTTCATCATCAAACTTTCCAAGCTTTTTTAATTTGTCAATTTCTTTTCTTATTTTAACTTTGTACAAAGCTTCTTGTCTTTTTTCTGGTTTACTCTTTTCTTCAGACCTGAATCTGGTTTTACGGGCACGGACTAAAATACCGCTTTGTTGGATGCGGCGAGAAAATCTCCTCATCAGACTTTCTGCAGTTTCTTTGTCTTTTTTTCTAACTTCTATCATAAATTCCTCCTCTCTATATTTTAACCAAATATACTTATATATAATTTATCATGTAGTATAAATAAGTTCAACCCCTATAAAAAACATTGAACAACTATCAATACTTTTGCATTAAATTATAATTTTTCTGATTTCTTAAAAGATTTAATTATTCTCCTTCATGCGAAACAATTACATTGTTTTTCAAAATTTTCTTAACAGCTGTTATTAATTTTTCTTTAGTCACGGTTTCTTGCGTACCACTCACCATGTCTTTAACTATTATTGTCTCGTCAAGTGCTTCTTTTTGCCCAACAATAAGAGTGATTTCAACACCCAAACGATCAGCTAATCTGAGTTGTGATTTTAGACTTCCCCTACCAAAACTTTCGGCTGTAAGAATACTATTTTTTTGCAATTCAGCGAATACTTTAAGGCTTTTTTTCTTCGCTAACTCACCAAGCTGTGCCAGAAATACGCGTGGTTTTGGTTCTATGTACATTTTTGCATGTACTCTTTTCATTTCAAATATGATCCTATCCATTCCAATTCCGAACCCAACAGCAGGAGTGTGCTCACCTCCAAATTCCTCTATTAAATAATCATATCTTCCTCCTCCACCTAAAGAATATTTTCTCTGTTCTTCATCTCCAGACCAAATTTCAAATACAGTTTTTGTATAATAGCTAAGGCCTCTTACGAGACGCGGATTAATAACATATGGCAAATCCAATTCATCTAAATATTCCAAAAGACTCTTAAAATGTACCCGGCATTCACTACATAAACGATCAACTGATTGGGGAGCAGTCGATGCAACCTGAATGCATTTATCTTCCTTGCAATCTAGAATGCGCAATGGATTTGTTTCTAATCTTTTTTTACAATTTTGACATAATTTCTGCTTCTTGGATTCAAAATAAGCTACTAAAAGTTCTTGATATTCCTTTCTACACTTTGGACAACCTATAGAATTAACTTGAAATTGAACATTTTTAATACCAAGCGTTGTAATAATGCGGTGTGCTAATTGAATAATCTGAGCATCAAGAATCGGATCTTGCTCGCCAAATGCATCGAAATTAGCTTGAAAATGCTCCCTATAGCGACCTTCTTGTGGACGGTCATAACGGTATACTGGTCCAGTTGAAAATAATTTTACTGGTTTTGAAAGAACATTCATACCGTGCTGTATATAAGCACGTCCTATGCTAGCTGTCATTTCGGGTCTTAGGGCAACACGGTCTCCTCCTTTAGTGTTAAAGATATACATTTCTTTATCTATAATATCGGTTCCCTTGCCAATTGAACGTATGAAAAGATTAGCATATTCAACAATAGGAGTGTCTATTCTCCCGAATCCGTATTCGAGTGCTATCCTGGAAAGCACACGCCTAAGCTGATTCCAATATGATTGATCGCCAGGCAACAAATCACGCATGCCTCTTGGTGGCTGCATTAAAATTTCTTCCTCTATTTTTTGACTTTTCTGTTTCTTAGATGAACTAACTGATTTTTTTAATGATGCATTTTTACTTTTCTTTTTTTTAATAGTCCTTTTGGTTTTCTTTCTTTTCAACATATTTTTCTAAAAATTAAAGATAAATATTAATGCTATAATATTTCAGCTTTTGAAATTGGCCATGCCCTAATAAAAACCTTGCCGATTACATCGCTTTTATGAACAGCGCCCCATGCACGTGAATCATAGCTGGCTTTTCTATTATCTCCCAATACAAAATATTGATCTTGCTCTAATTTAACCTCTGAATCACCTACAGTAAAAACAGTCTGAGAAAGATATTCGCTTTCATCAAGAATAAACCCCTCTGGATTTTTATCGTTATATATTCTGATTTTGCCATTTTCAACTTTCACCTTCTCTCCGGGAAGTCCTATCACACGCTTAATAAAAAATTGTTTTTGATTTAAAGGATAACGAAATACAGCAATATCATATCGTTTTAATTCCTTGAAAGATCCTGCCGAAAGAACGCTAACACCTGCAACCTTTATATCAGTTTCTTTATAGCCTAGTTCATTTATAATAAGATAATCTCCATTTTCAAAATTTGGTTGCATACTTGCGCCTTGCACAAAAAATGGCTGAAAAAGGAATACCCTAATAGGAACAATGATTACCAGTGCCCAAAAAAATACTTTTATAACTTCCCAAAGAAAATTGCCAACACCGTATATTTCTTCATTGTTTTCGATTTTTATATTGTTCTGATAATTCATAAATTATTAAAAGATTATTTCATACTAGCTAATAAACACCAAATAAATAGCGTTTTTAGAGGATAAAACAAAGCAATAATAGCACGTATTTTTGCTTAATGCAAGGGTTGTTTTATAGCTTAAAATAAGTATTTTTTGACATTTAGCCTTTTATTGGGCTATCATTAACACATATTAATACCTTTTGTTGCCCTTTCTCTATGGATAGCATTAAAAGAAATCTTTTTAAAGATTCTCAAAATTCACTAAAATGCTTAAAAAATAATACTCGCAATAATCAGGGCAAGGAAGAAGTTTTTATTTCCTGCGATGAATCTGAAGTTATGGATAAAAAGGAAAAAGAATTTCGTACAATAATTATATTTAAAAAAAGCATTGCTTTATTGGCAGTTTTAGTTTTAATATTTTCAGTATCATACGGATTATACTTCTCTTGGAAAACATATACTATAAGTAAAAAAATCAATTCGGAATATTTTTCTGCAGAGAAAAAAACTTTGTCGCAATATGCACGTGCAATTATTTCTCCAATTATTCCAAGTAGTCATAATCAATTAAAAGGAGAAGAAAATGGACGTATAAATATATTACTATTGGGAACGGCAGGAGAGCATAAGCCCGGGGGAAATCTTACTGATACGGTTATTATTATGAGTGTTGATACGAAAAATAAAAAAGTAGCCATGTTTTCTTTGCCGCGCGACCTTTATGTTAAGATCCCGGACACGCAATCCCACGCGAAAATAAACAGTCTTTATCCAATTGGGATAAAGATGAATGAGGGAGTCAATATCATAAAAAAATCTGTCGAAGAAATTACAGGAATTGAATTAAATTATTATTTAGTAATTAATTTTGAAGGATTCAAGAAAATTATCGATCAGATTGGCGGAATAAACATAATTTCCCAGCGAGACATTTACGACACCCAATATCCTGGACAAAATTATAGCTATGAAACATTCTCATTATCCAAGGGTTTTCATGTTTTAGACGGAGAAACTGCTCTGAAGTATGTTCGCCAAAGACATGGCGATCCTGAAGGTGATTTTGGCAGAGCTAAAAGACAACAGCAAGTTATCCAAGCGGTGAAAAATAAATTATTTTCTGTAAAAACACTTCTTAATGTTATAACGCTTAATAATATCCTTAACACACTTGAAGAAAGTATTAAAACAGATATTACTTTTGAAGATATTGATGGATTTATAAAGCTTAGCCAGGAAGTTGATATGCAAAACATCAATAATATAGTTGCAGATGCTTGGAAAAAAGATAGCTTATTGAAAGTATCCCATGTAACATTAGGAAACGCTTCAGCTTTTATACTCATACCTCGCATCGGAAATTATAGCGAGATCCATGATTTAGAAAAAAATATTTTTAATTTAGATGAACTTAAAAAACGTCAGGATGCAATAGTTGAAGAAAAAGCTAAAATAGGTATCATAAATAACAGTGGAGAAAGTCAATTAAATACAAAAATTAAAAATTTATTGACTGAAAAATTAAATATAAAAAATGTTTACTATATACAAAAATCACAAGATATAGTAGTTTCACAAACAAAAATAACAGATAATTCAAATGGTATAAAAATATTTACACTAGATGAACTTATTAAAAAACTGCCTGCAACTTTATCCAATGAACCTATAGATACGACAACTCCCGCATATGATATTATAATTACATTAGGTAGTGACTTGGCTAATATTTATAAATACGAGGAAGATACGATGCAGGATTTGGAAAATGCTGAAGATAAACAAGAAATTTTTTATATAAATAATACCAAATAAATAATTATGAAAATTATCATAGGCCTAGGAAATCACGGCAAAAAATATTTAGGAACACGTCATAACATAGGTTTTGAATTTCTGGATAATTTTAAAGAAGAACTGGCTTTCCCTGAATTTGAATTTAATAAAAAATTCAACGCTGAAATTTCTGCAAAAGAAAAAGTTATTTTAGTGAAACCGCAAACATTCATGAATCTTTCTGGTGAAGCATTACGCAAAATTTTGGATTTTTATAAATTGTCTGCTGATGATATTTTGGTTATCCATGACGACAAAGATATTGCGCTTGGAGAATACCGCCTCGCAGAAGATTCCTCTTCAGCTGGACATAATGGCGTGCAAAATATCATTGACAACCTCGGCACACAGAAATTTAAAAGGATTAGAATTGGCATTGGAACAAACACAAATTTGCCTGCTGAGGATTTTGTTCTGCAAAAATTTTCCGATAAAGAAAAAGAAAAAATTGAGAAAGTTTTAAAAGAAATAAAAAAGTTTTTGTCGAAAATTTTTAAATAATGAAGTACTTAAACGCTTTAAATAAAATTGACGGGCTCGGATGCAAGAAACTGAAACAGCTCATGAATTTTTTCAATTCCTCGGAAATAGTCTGGGAAGCCGATTTTTCTTCCTTGGTTAAATCCGGCATCGGCGAATTAGTAGCCGAAAAAATTGTTACCCAGCGCCCAAATATAAATCCAAATGAGGAGTGGGATAAGCTTAAAAAAGAAAACGTAAAGGTTTTCACTATTCAAGACGAAGAATATCCGGAACTTCTCAAGCAAATACCTGACAGCCCTTACCTTATATACATGAAAGGTAATTTAAATTGCCTTAAACTTCCAATGGTGGCTGTTGTCGGTTCGCGTAAATTGACAGAATATGGAAGTCGAGTTACAAGAGTATTTGCCAGAGATTTAGCTAATAATGGAATTTGCGTAGTCAGCGGGCTAGCTTTTGGCATTGACTCTGCTGCTCACCAGGGCGCGCTTGATGCTAAAGGAAAAACTATTGCAGTGTTAGGTAACAGCTTAGATGCAGAAAGTATTTATCCGCGTTCTAATTTCCAACTAGCACAAGATATAATAGAAAATGATGGGCTACTTATTAGTGAGTTCGCTATGAAAACCCAGGCAGCCAATTGGACATTTCCGGCACGCAACAGGATTATGGCCGGAATGAGTTTGGGTACACTTGTGATTGAAGCTGCTTTAGAAAGCGGCAGCCTTATTACTGCTAATCTGGCACTAGATTATAATCGCGAAGTTTTTGCTGTACCGGGATCAGTTTTCTCTCCGCAGTCAGCAGGCACACATATGCTGATAAAATCATCGGGAGCTAAATTAGTATCCTGCGCTACTGATATCTTAAGTGAATTAAGAATAGAACAAGATATTAAACCGGCTACAGAAAAAATAAATTTAGAACTGACAGAAGAAGAAAAAAATATACTTTCCGTACTGTCGCATGAAAAAATATATATTGACAGAATAACTAAACTGACTAAACTTGAAACAGCGACAGTTTCTTCTACACTTTCTCTTTTAGAAATAAAAGGGTTAGTGAAAAATATAGGAGGACAGCAGTATATAAAATTATAATTTAAAAAAATAAATGAAACTTGTAATAGTAGAGTCACCTACTAAAGCCAAAACGATTTCAAAATTTCTAGGTAAAGGATTCACCGTAAAATCATCTTTTGGCCATGTTCGCGATTTGCCAAAAAGCGAAATGGGAATTGATATTGAAAATAATTTTGCTCCTCATTATATTATTCCGACTAAGTCGCGCATAAAAGTAACTGAACTTAAAAAGGCCTCTGTCAAAGCTAAAGAAATAATTTTAGCATCTGACGAAGACCGAGAAGGAGAAGCAATTTCCTGGCATCTGGTTGAGGCTTTAGATTTAGAAAATAAAAATAAAAAACCATATTCCAGAATTGTCTTTCATGAAATTACTAAGAGCGCTATAGAAAAAGCTCTGCAAAATCCCAGAAAAATAGATTTAAACCTCGTTGATGCACAGCAGGCGCGCCGCGTGCTTGACCGCTTGGTCGGTTATGAACTTTCTCCGTTTCTTTGGAAAAAAATACGCAGGGGTTTAAGCGCTGGACGCGTGCAATCAGTGGCCTTAAGATTAATCGTGGAACGTGAAAGGGAAATAGAAAAATTTAAAGCAGAAGAATTTTGGACTATTAATGCAAAGTTGCAGAAACATAACGAAAAACAAGAGTTTGATGCCAACCTTACGGAAAAGAATGGCAATAAAATAGAAGAAAATGTAACCCTGAAGCTTTTCGCCGGAGATTATAAGACAAAAAAGAGCATAATCACTGATAAAAAATCAGCTGAAGAAATTGCTACAGAAATAAATCAGGCAAAATTCGCTGTTTTCTCTGTTGAAGAAAAAGAAACCTTGCGCAATCCAGCTGCACCATTCACGACCTCGACTTTACAACAGGCAGCTATCAATAATTTTGGTTTTTCCGCTAAACAAACTATGGCCACCGCGCAAAAACTTTACGAACAGGGATATATTACCTACATGCGAACTGATAGTTTGAATTTGTCATTGGAGTCACTCGTGAGTGCACGTAAAGTAATTGAAAAAAAATTTGGAAAGAAATATTCACTTTCAAGCCCGCGTTATTATAAAAATAAATCTAAGTCAGCACAAGAAGCACATGAAGCCATACGTCCGACAAACCTAGAAACGTCTCCTGATAAACTTGAGTCGGATCTGGAATCAAGCCAATACAAATTATATCGTTTAATTTGGAATCGTACCATTGCTTGTCAGATGCAAAGTGCCAAATTAAATTCAGTTAAAGTTGATATTGAAGCAAAGGGAATAAAAAATAATTATTTGTTTAAGGCAACTGGTTCAATTATAGTTTTTGATGGATTTATGAAAGTCTATAATGGAAAAGCTGCGAAAGCAGAATCGTTTTTACCTAAACTCAAAGAGGGGGATATTTTGGATATTAAAAAAATTGAAACCCAACAAAAATTTACTTCTGCTCCTCCAAGATATAATGAAGCAACGCTAGTAAAAGTCTTAGAGGAAAATGGAATAGGTAGGCCTTCTACATATGCTCCGACAATTTCTACCATAATTGAACGTAAGTACGTAGAAAAGAACGAGGAAAAAAGATTATATCCTGTGGAAATTGGTTTACTAGTTAACGACATTTTAGTTGAACATTTTCCAGAAATAGTCAGCATAGATTTTACTGCTACCATTGAAAAGGATTTTGACGAAATTGCCGAAGGGCAGAGGCAGTGGGTTCCAATAATCCGTGAATTTTATGAACCTTTCCATAGCCACTTAGAAATTAAAATAGAAACGGTTGAAAAAAAGGAAGAAAAAATTGATCAGAAATGCCCCGAATGTGGAGGAGATTTGATTATAAAATTTGGACGCTTTGGAAAATTTATTGCCTGTTCTAATTTTCCAACCTGTAAATATACAGGGAAAACAGAAGAAGAAAAAAAAGAAGATGAGAAAAACTCCGGGATTATTTGCGATAAATGCGGAGCTTTAATGGTAGTAAAACGAGGGAGATTTGGATCTTTTTTAGGATGCTCAAAATATCCTGAATGCAAAAATATAATGAAAATAGAACAAAAAACAGGATTGAAATGTCCTAAGTGCAAAACTGGAGATATAGTAGCCCGTAAATCTAGAAATGGAAAAATATTTTATGGATGCAATAAATATCCGGAGTGTGATTTTGCCATGTGGAATAAACCTACAGGTGATTTTTGTCCTAATTGCGGACAACCACTTGCCTTTGCTGCTAAGGGAAAAATTAAGTGTTCTGGCAAGGGATGCAAATTTGAAAAGTAAATTAAAATCCGCAACCAGCGGATTTTAATTTTAAAACTTGCCACTTGTTTATTGCTTATTTATACTATATATATCAATTAAATTCATATAAAAAATGAAACCGTTAATTTTAAAAGATATTTTAAGCATTCTTAGGGATCCTACAGAAGAAAAAGTTAAATTAATAACTAAGGCTTTTAACTTTGCCAGCAAGGCGCATTTGGGACAAAAGAGGCGCAGTGGTGAAGAATATATACAGCACCCCATTGCAGTAGCAAAAATACTGGCAGAAATAGGTATGGGTTCAAAGACCATTGCTGCTGGATTACTTCATGATGTTCCGGAAGATACACCAGTGACATTGGATGAAATTGAAAAAATTTTTGGCAGAGAAATTTCTGGAATGATTGATGGAATCACAAAATTAGGAAAAATAAAGCTGCGTGGATCTCATGAGGAATATTTTCTGGAAAATTTACGCAAGATGTTTATTGCAATGGCTACTGATATCCGGGTAATAATAATCAAATTGGCTGACCGTTTGCATAATATGCAGACACTTAAATATAATCCTTCGGAAAAACAAATACGTATTGCCCGCGAAACCATGGAAGTTTTCGCACCAATAGCCAACCGGCTTGGGATGGGAGATATTAAAAGCAGACTTCAGGATCTTGCTTTTGAATACCTTGATAATGAAAATTTTACATTAGTAAAGAATTTAGAAGAAAAAAATTATAAACAGCAAGAAAAATATGTCTACCAGGCCATTAGTGAACTCAGCGAAGAGATAAAGAAGGAAGGGATAAATATAATAAAAATAGATGGGCGAGCTAAAAGCCTCTACAGTCTTTTTCTAAAGCTTAAAAAATATGACATGGATATCAGTCGCATTCATGACTTAGTTGCTGTACGAATTATAGTTTCTGAAATTGCCGACTGTTATGAAGTTTTAGGTATAGTACACAAAAAATACCGCCCAATGATTGGACGAATCAAGGATTACATCTCCCTGCCAAAGCCTAACGGTTACCAATCTATTCACACTACAGTTTTCGGACCAGATGGAAAAATAATTGAAGTACAGATTAGGACACTAAAAATGCATAATGAAGCAGAATTCGGAATAGCTGCTCATTGGATTTACAGCGAGCAAAAAAAGAAAAAGAACTGGAAAGATTATATAACGTTTAAAAAGAAAGAGGTAATTCCAGAAAAGGAAGTTGAATGGGTCAAACAACTCCGTGAATGGCAAAATGAAATAGGACGCGATGATGAAGAATTTATGCAAAGTCTAAAAATTGATTTTTTTAAAAACCATATTTTTGCCTTTACGCCTAAAGGTGACATAATAGACCTGCCTGAAGAAGGAACACCTATTGACTTTGCTTATGCTATTCATGGAGAAATAGGTAATCATGCTACAGGTGCTAAAGTTAATGGCAATATGGTTCCGCTGGATTATAAAATCAAAAATGGAGACGTTTTAGAAATTTTGACTTCTAAGGATCGCAAAAATCCCAATCAGGACTGGCTGAAATTTGTAAAAACTACCGTCGCTAAATCGCACATCAGGAGAGAACTACGGAAAGAAAATATTATAAAATAGATTACAAAAAACAACCCTGCGTAGGATTGTTTTTGATTTTGTTACTTAACGTGTTAAATAATAATTTTTTATTTTCTTTGTGAAAGTTTTTCTAGAAGTATTTCTAGATCTTCCTTGGAATAATATTCAATGACGATTTTTCCGCCGTCGCCGGCCTTAGAAATTTTAACTTTCGTGCCCAATATTTCTACCAGCCTATTTTCCAATTGTTTAATCTGCGGATCGATTGAAACAACCCGCTTATGTGATCTAACTGAAACTTCCCGGCTTTTATCTTCAATTTGCCTAACTGTTAAATTATTTTTGAGAATTAGTTCATATAAAGCCCGCTGTTTTTCAGAATTTTCAATTGACAAAATTGCTTTGGCATGACCTTCATTTATTTTTCCTTCCACTAAACCTTTCTGAATTTCAATTGGGAGACTTAAAAGCCTAATCTTGTTAGCTACTAAGCTACGGCTTTTACCTATTTTCGTGGCAATTTCTTCCTGCCCCATCTGAAATTCATCACTTAATTTTTGGTAAGCAATTCCTTCTTCAATTGGATTCAAATCATGGCGTTGCACATTTTCTACAATTGCCAATTCAAGTTTTTGAAGTTCATCGGCTTCACGCAAAATAACTGGAATCTTTTTAAGCCCAATTTTATGAGCAGCCTGGAATCTTCGCTCCCCAGCAATAATTTCATAGTAATTTTCTTTTTTAGTAGCAATTAGGGGCTGTATTATGCCATGTATCTTTATAGATTGTGCTAAATTTTCTAACTTATCGTCATCAAATTGCATTCTCGGCTGGTAAGGATTAGCAATTACTTGATTTATATCTACTTCAACTATATATTTATCTCCCCGAATTGAATCAACCGCTGGACTAGAAATAGTTCCAGAAAATTCTTCCATATTTTTGGGCCTAGATTGTTTGTTAGGAATAAGCGAAGAAAGCCCTCTCCCCAAACCAAATTGTTGTACCATAATATATTTTCTAAATTTTATATTTATATTGTAAATTTTTTGCTATTTTTTTCTTCTTTTTCTAAAATTTCTTTGACTAAA
Source organism: Candidatus Moraniibacteriota bacterium (assembly GCA_035390125.1). NCBI lineage: Bacteria > Candidatus Moraniibacteriota > Candidatus Moraniibacteriota bacterium. The sequence continues at coordinate 219,174 of DAOOTD010000002.1, read as the reverse complement.
TTTTTATAAGATCTCGCCCCCTTTGAAAGACTGTCGAAATTCAAAATTGATTTTCCATAACTTGGAGCTTCAGCTAACCTGACGCTCCTTGGGATTACACTATCGAAAACATGCCCTGGAAAATGATTGCGCATTTCTCTAACAACTTGCTTAGCTAAACGATTGCGCTTGTCATACATGGTAAGCACAGCACCCATTATCTTTAGATTTGGTTGCAAATGTTTTTGTACCAATTCAATTGTCTGCAATAACTGACTTAAACCTTCCAAGGCATAGTATTCCGTTTGAACTGGAATTAAAATTTCATCACTTGCAACAAGTCCGTTAATTGTAAGCAATCCTAGGCTTGGCGGACTATCAATAATAATATAATCATAATCAGTGCGAATCTGTCTAAGAACATCATAGAGCTTGAATTCCCTATTATCAAAATTTACTAATTCAATACCTGCACCTGCTAGATCCTGAGAGGATGGCAAGATATCGTGTCCAGAACCTTCTGCTTTTATAATTATATTCCTTGGATGTTCTCCGCCAACCAGAGAATTATATAAACCTTTATTAAGATTGCGTACATCAATACCTAGGCCTGATGAAGCATTTCCTTGAGGGTCAAGATCGACCAAAAGTACCAGTTTTCCAGCACTTGCTAGGTAAGTTGCGATATTGATCGCTGTCGTGGTTTTTCCTACTCCGCCCTTTTGATTTATGAGTGAAATTATTTTAGCCATAACCTAATATTATCACATTGACAAATGACTTTCAAATATCTATCATTAAGAAGTTATTATGGCTTAAATAATGCCCGAGTGGTGAAATTGGTATACACGCACGACTCAAAATCGTGTGGCGCAAGCCATGAGAGTTCGAGTCTCTCTTCGGGCACAAAATCCCTAATTTAAATAGGGATTTTATGTTTGAATAATTTTTTTATTTTACTATTATAAATTCAATATTTTCTTTTTCGCTGTCCAATGCAGCATATACTAAAAATATTTCTTTATCTGCATATTTGCTAACTAATTTTTCCTTGGCTTTTTGGAGCTCAGATATATGGAATTCTTGTTCAGCATCAGCATTGCCTGCAAATTTTTTTGACCCGCCATAGGCGCCACAGTCTTCGTGATTGATAATAATAATTTTATTTACATGATGCAGCTCAACCGGCACGTTGATACATTGTGAAACAATGTCTCCTTCCTGGCTTTCATTGATGGCTTTAGCTGATCCAGGTAGTGAGGGAAAATCAAAACTTTTAATATTTAGCTCTTTTTCAATAAATTCAGCAGTTTCTTTCCAGAACCTGAAATCTATGCATGATAAAACCACTGCTTCACAATGGTGTGTATTTTTAAATTTAAATAGTGTTTTCATATTTTTTAAAAAAATATTTTATAAGTTTAGTTAATTTTCATTCCTTGCCTGCTACGATGTTTTTTAGCAACCTTGACACGTGCCAGTTCTTTTTCAATTAAAGATGCTATTCGTGCATATTCAATTTCGCTCATAGCAACTTTTTCTTTCTTAAGTTCTTCTGCTCTTTTTCTGGCCGTTTCTTCAGCGCGCTGGAGATCTATTTCTGAAGCGCGTTCAGCCGTATCGGCTAATACAACAAGTGTATTTTTATTAAATTCAATAAAACCTCCTGAAGTTGCCAGAAATTTTTCATTTTTTCCCATTTTTAGCCTTATTTCTCCGGGTTTAAGAGAAGCTATATAGCTACGATGATTGGGAAGAATTGTAATCTCTCCATCAGACACTGGCATTGTTGCTTGGTCAACTTCATCTTCATAGACAATTTTCTCTGGAGTTATAATTTTAAAATTTATTTTCATATTAGTAAATTATTGCTTTTTGACTTCAGCTATATCTCCTTTCATATAAAAATCCTGCTCAGGAATATCATCCAGCTCTCCGCTTAAAATCATTTTAAATCCTTTAATAGTATCTGATAATTTTACATATTTCCCACTGGCACCAGTGAATTGTTCGGCCACAAAGAATGGTTGTGAAAGATATTTCTGTATTTTTCTGGCCCGAGTAACCATAATTTTATCTTCATCAGAAAGTTCTTCCATGCCTAAGATTGCAATAATATCCTGTAAATCTTTGTATCTTTGCAAAACTCTCTGTACTCCGCGAGCCACATCATAATGTTCCTGCCCAACTATGTTTGGATCTAATATTGTTGAACTTGAATCAAGAGGATCAACTGCTGGATAAATTCCAAGTTCAGTGAGACCTCTTGAAAGTACAACTGTCGAATCTAAATGACCAAAAGTCGTTGCTGGTGCTGGATCCGTTAGGTCATCAGCTGGAACATAAACTGCCTGCACAGATGTAATTGATCCATTTTTAGTGGAAGTAATTCTTTCTTGAAGTTTTCCCATTTCTTCTGCCAGTGTTGGCTGATATCCTACAGCTGAAGGAATTCTTCCTAAAAGAGCTGAGACTTCGCTACCAGCTTGTGTAAAACGGAAAATATTATCAATAAACAAAAGAACATCTTTATTTTCTTTATCCCGGAAATATTCGGCCATAGTCAGAGCCGAAAGTGCAACTCTCTGACGAGCTCCTGGTGGTTCATTCATTTGGCCAAACACTAAAGTTGTTTTATTAAGTACACCCGAATCTTTCATTTCATGATAAAGATCATTGCCCTCGCGTGTTCTTTCTCCAACTCCGGCAAAAACTGAAAATCCTCCGTGTTCCTGGGCAATATTGCGGATAAGTTCCTGAATTACAACTGTTTTCCCTACACCAGCGCCTCCAAACAATCCAACTTTTCCACCTTTTACAAATGGACAAATTAAATCAATAACCTTTATGCCGGTTTCAAAAATTTGCGCTTCCGTAGTCTGCTCAGAAAATTTAGGAGCATCACGATGAATTGGAGAAGATTGTTTCTTTTTGATATTTTCTTTTCCATCAATCGCTTCTCCGAGCAAATTAAACATTCGCCCCAATGTTTCTTGCCCAACCGGAACTTGAATCGGTGCGCCAGTTGCGGTTACTTCCATGCCTCTTTTAAGACCCTCCGTCGCACCCATAGCCACAGCACGGACTTTGTTGCCACCCAAATGCTGAGCAGTTTCTAACACTAATTTGCTATCTTTACTAAGAGTTATTTCCAACGAGTCATAAATTGCCGGAATTTCTCCAGAGAATTCCACATCCACTACTGGCCCAATTATTTGATTGATTTTTCCTTTATTCATAATATAAAAAATTAAAATTATTTATAGCAAAAAATAAATTACTCTAACGCCGCTCTTCCTGCGCTGATCTCCGCTATTTCCTGTGTAATCTTTCCTTGTCTTATCTGATTGTATGCTAAAGTCAGATCTTCAGACATTTCTGCCGCCGCATCACTAGCATTCCTCATGGCCATCATCCGCGCGCTTTGTTCTGAAGCTTGTGATTCCAAAATTGCATGAAAAAGCTGCATTTCAATAAGGCGTGGCAATATAAACTCCAGAACTTCCCTGGGACTTGGTTCAATTTTATATTCCAAAATTGGTTCTTCTAAGCCATACTCTTTGGCTAGCACATCCATTTCCGCGATTTGTTTTTCTATATCAACTTTAGAAATAGGCAACACCTGACGTATGCACGTCCTTTGTATAATTGTAGAAACATAATCAGTATAAACCACAACTATTTTGTCATACTTTTTCGCCAAATAATCATTAGCTACGATTTTAAAAAGAGGTTCTATGTCTCCAACCTTAGCAAAAGCTCCTGCGTCAGTGAAAGAAGCAATTATATCCCTGCGCAATTTGCGTACTATATTCTCTCCTTTCTTTCCGACGGTTATAAAATCAATTTTTAAATCTTCATTTTTGATTATTGACTCTATTTTTCTATTTCCAAACCTGTTAATCTTCAACCTCTCTGGATTTGAAATTTCTTCTTTTATTTTTTTAGATATTTGCGTATTAAAAGATCCGCATAGACCTCTATCAGAAGCAATAACCACCATTAATATGCTTCTTACTTCACGTACATCCAAAAACCCTTTTGTATTGGAAGATTCAAAAGCTCTAGCTAAATTGGTCAGAACACTCCAAGCAGCATGCGCATAGGGTCTGACATTAAGCACGCTAGCCACAGACCTACGCATTTTGGCAGCAGAAACCATCTCCATGGCACGGGTTATTTTCCTTGTAGAATTTATTGATTTTATTCGACGTCTTATGTCTTTTGAGCTAGGCATTTTATTGTATTATTGATAGATTTCTTTAAATTCTTTAATCGTTTTCTCAAGCGCATTTATAACTTCCTCTGTTAATTCTTTTTTATCTTCAATTAATTTGATTAAATTTTTAGCCTGCGCATCTAAATACTTATGGAAACCATTTTCCCATTCTTTTACTTTTTCGACAGCCACATCATCTAAAAATCCATTAGTCAACGCATACAAAATTGCAACCTGGTGTTCGACAGCCATCGGTTCATATTGCCCTTGTTTAACAATTTCGATTGTTCTTAATCCTCTTTCGATTTGTGCTTTTGTTTTTTCATCGAGATCGGATCCAAATTGGGCAAAAGCTTCTAGCTCTCTGAATTGCGCCAAATCCAATCTCAATTTTCCAGCTACTTTTTTCATAGCTTTAATCTGCGCAGATGAACCAACACGTGAAACTGAAATTCCTATGTTAAGTGCCGGCCTTACACCTTTATAAAACAGATCTGATTCCAAAAAAATCTGCCCGTCAGTAATGGAAATAACATTGGTCGGAATATAGGCTGAAACATCCCCAGCCTGCGTTTCAATAATAGGCAGCGCTGTCAAGCTTCCTCCGCCAAAATCATCATTAAGTTTCGCACTTCTTTCCAGGAGACGTGAATGCAGATAAAAAACATCACCAGGATAAGCTTCACGTCCCGGCGGACGTTTTAAGATAAGAGAAACTTGTCGATAAGCCCAAGCGTGCCTAGAAAGATCATCAAAAATTATCAGCACATCCTCACCTTTATCCATAAAATATTCTCCCAATGCGCACCCCGAGTAAGGAGCAATATAAGAAAGCGCTGCACTGTCTGATGCACCAGCTATAATAACTGTGGTATATTCCATAGCACCTCTTTTTTCAAGCTCACCAACAATCCTGGCAATTTTTGATTCTTTTTGACCAATCGCAACATAAATACATTTCATATTGTGCCCCTTTTGGTTGATAATAGTATCAATAGCAATGGCTGTTTTTCCGGTCTGGCGATCACCGATAATAAGTTCGCGTTGTCCACGTCCAATAGGAATCATAGCGTCAATGGCTTTTATTCCCGTCTGAACAGGCTGATTGACTGATTTTCTGGTTATAACTCCGGGAGCAATTTTTTCAACTGGATAATATTTTTCAGCCCTGATATCGCCCTTACCATCCATGGGCATCCCCAGAGAATTAATAACACGACCAACCATAAAATCGGAAACAGGAATAGAAAGTACTTTGCCAGTAGCCCTTACTTCATCCCCCTCTTTAATTCCAGAGAAGCTTCCTAAAATCATGACACCTACATAGTCTTCTTCAAGATTAAGAGCCACACCGATTTCTCCATTGGGAAATTCAACCATTTCTGAAGCCATGATATCGCTAAGCCCTGAAATGCGGGCGACTCCGTCACTAACTTCGATAACTTTACCGGTTTTTTCAATTTGCATTTCGACCTTAAAATTTTCTATCTGCTTTTTAAGTTGTTCTACAATAAAATCTTTATTCATATTATTTATAATGAAATGAAAATTAATTACTCAATACTTTTTTAATTTTTTTCAATTTGCTGGATACACTTCCGTCTAAAATTTCGTCTCCTATTTTTATAATTATTCCTCCTTTTATTTTTTCATCGATAGTGTTTTTAATGATAACTTTTTTTGCTTTGCATTTATTTTTTATAAAATCCTCAATATCTTTCAATTCTTTGCCCAGAATTCCAAACTTCGTGGTGACGCTTACTTCCACGATTCCATGTTCTGAATTATAAAATTCAGAGAATTTTTCAATTATTTTTTGTATATTTTTAAATTGTCCCTCTTTTTTCAGAATTTCAGCAAAATGCGCAACAATACCGCTGATTTCTTTTTCAGTTTTATCTGCTGTAATCTCCGATAATGTTTTAGCATATTGCTGAATTGTAGCTTTCATTTTATTTTAGTGCCTTTTCTATTAAATTCTTATCCTTTTCATAATTCATTTTCTCATCAATAATTTTCTCTGTCGCAGCCACAACTAGTTCTGCCGCCTGTTTTTTTATTTCCTGGAACATTAGTGTCCTTTCTGATTCAATTTTTCTGTTCGAATCGGCTATAATTTTCTCTGATTGTTCTTTAGCAGAAGCAATTATTTCCTCTTTATTTTTTATGGCTATTTCTTCTGCTTTAGCTACAATTTCTTGAGCTTGTTTTTTAGCTTTAATCAAAATTTCTTTTTCCTTTCCAGAGATTTCAGACAGTTTTTTTTGTGCATCTTCAGCATCTTTCAAGCCTCTTTCAATTTTTTTGGTTCTTTCATCAAGCAATTTTAATACTGGGCCATAAGCAAATTTATACAATACAAATAACAATATTAAAAAATTAACAATTTGCGCAATAAGCAGTTTGGCGTTAATTCCGAGATTATTTAACAGTTCCATATTTTTATAATTATTAGTTGATAGTTTACAGCCCGCAATATTACGAGCTGCTGACTATAAACCAATTAAACAAATTTAATAATGAGAGCCACAACCAGTGCATAAATAGCTATAGCTTCTGTAAAGGCTATAGCCAGAATCATGGCTGTCTGAACCTTTGAGGTAGCTTCCGGATTGCGCCCAATTGACTCCATAGCTTTTGAAGCTAAAAGTCCGATTCCAATGCCAGGTCCAATTGCTCCCAGCCCGATTGCGAGAGCAGCACCCAATGATTTCATTGCTTCTGCATCCATACTTTTTATTCGTGCATCATCTTTTCTTTCTCTCTTATGGGAGAAAAGATAAAGCTCGATTATAAATTAAAAAATTAACCAATTTTAGTGTGCCACTTCTGTCACTGCCATTTTCAGAAAGACCAATGTCAACATTGCAAAAACCAGTGCCTGGATAAATCCGACAAATAATTCCAAAAATAAAAAAGGAAGTGGTACAAAATATGGAACCAGATTTAGCATCACAATAAGCAACACCTCTCCAGCAAAAATATTTCCGAATAAACGAAAAGAGAATGAAATTATTTTTGCAATTTCACTGATAAGTTCCAAACCTCCGACAAATGTTCCTATAAAATATGGCTTATGGAATGGGTTTACAAAAAACTTTCCTGCATATTTAGCAGCACCAATAGCAGCAATACCCATGAATTGAATGGTAAAAACGGAAATAAGAGCTATAGCTAGAGTAACATTAAGATCAGCTGAAGTACTGCGGATAAATGGAACTAAAACTGTTTCTCCATGTTTGTTAATTTCATTTATTCCAATAGTTCCAAGTCCAGGAATTATCTCTATCCAATTAGATAAGATGATAAATATAAAAATCGTAGTGACAATTGGAAAAAATTTTTTTGTCTGTTCTCTGTTTTGTGTCACACTGTCTACCAAGTCTAAAATAGCCTCGACTATATATTCAAAAACATTTTGAAAACCACGCGGAATAAGCTTAAGCTTATTCCGTAAAACAAGCGAGGTAATTATAATCAGCGTACTAAGCAAAAAAGTCATCACTAGTGTGTTAGTAATCGGGAAACTGCCAATGTGAAAGAGTGATTCTGCTGATAATGAAATCTCCATTATTTTTTTATTCTTTTTTATTATCTTTTAAGTCTTTATTTGAGGATTCTTGATCATTGATTATCGCCATCAATTTCTGATAAACGATGTAGAACGTAACTATAATTGAAATAAACAATCCTGCTAAAAGCAACCACGGAGATGTTTCAAGTTTTTTATCCAATATTCTTCCTCCCAGAGTAAAAACTGCAAGTGGGATAGAAATTGAATATCCCAACTCCCATGCGAAACCAATTGCAGACCATGAATCTTGTTTCTTACTTTTTTCCATAAAAAACAACGGCCTTTAGCCGGTTTATTTGATCAACCATTAGTATCTATTATCTCTCAAAAGCCCAGTAAAGTCAAGCATAAAAAATTTTTATATACCAAGCAAATCCTTAGAGTTTTTGGTCGTTATTTCTGCCACTTCCTCAACAGAAATTTCCTTTACTACAGCTATTTTTTCAGCCACAATTTTCACAAAAACCGGTTCGTTGCGTTTTTCTCTTTCGAGCGGACGCGGAGTCAGATATGGGCAATCAGTCTCAATAACAATATTCTTTAGATCTATTTCTTTTATCAATCGATCATAACCTTCACCATACGTGACAATTCCATTGAGACCGATTTTATATCCAAGTTCAATAAATTTATTAGCTGTTTTATAACTCCCGATAAAACTATGCAATATACCTTTCTTTTTTACTGGATGTTTTTCCAAAATTTCCAACAGATCATCATATGCATCCCAACAATGCAACATAACTGGCTTACCAACTGAATTGGCAAGTTCGATAAATTTTATAAAAACTTCTTTCTGTTTATTTTTCAAAAATTCAACATCATCTCCCTCTGTAAAATGATGGTAATCTAAACCGATTTCACCTATAGCCACAACTTTTTCGTTTCTAGCTAATTCTAAATATTTTTCTGCATCATAATCCTCGCCATTGGCTTCTATTTCTATAGTTGAATCCAATTCATCGGAGTCTATATGAACTGTTTTTTTATTAAGATGAATTGGATGAATTCCAACGGCTGCATATACTCCCTTCAGTTTGTGTGCATATTTAACTGCACGCTGACTGGTCGAATACTGCGAACCGACATTAACAACAAGCACTCCTTTGTTGAGTGCTTCTTTCAGAACTTCTTCGCCATCATTTTTATAGGCATTGAAGTTTACATGCGCATGACTATCAATAAACTGCATAATTTATCTATCTTATTTTGTTTAAGTTTCCATTTAATACAATTGGTTTCATAGCCATAATTTCGTCCTTATATGATAAATCAGGAATGTCTTGCAAAATAAATATCTTTTTTCCTAAGGCGTGTGCAAATCCCATTTCCAGAAAAGAACTTCCGCTAATATAATTTTCACGACCCTTTTTTAGCGAATTATTAACCACTAAAAGCGCGTCGCATTTTTTCAGTTTATCAAAAAAAGATGTCCTGTTTTTAGTTCTTTTTTTTTCATTTATTTCCTCTAGCTGATCCAAATATTCAAAAGTAGGAATGACTTTATGTTTACGCTCCTCTAACAATTCCTGCATCTCTATTATGTCTGGCAACATATAAATATTGCCACTAATTGCTATCTTCATATTATTTATACAGGTTAAATTTTATCTATTGCCATATAATACAAACAATATGAATTCTTATTTCTTAAACTACTTTATTCTTTGGAAAAGAGGCTCAACCTGCTTTGTTTCCAATGCTTTTTTGATTTTTTCTGATGTTTCAGGCAAAAAAGGCGCTAGAAATTGAGATATGAGATGAAGATCTGAGATTAATTTTTCCATAACTTCTTTAAACTTATTCTCGTCATTTTTAGAAAGTTCCCATGGTTTATTATCTTCAATATATTTATTATCTTCTTTTACAATATCCCATATATATTCCAACGCCTTATTTATCTCTAAATTTTTTAAGAAATTAGATATTTTTTCATTAGGACTTGATCTGAAATCTGAAATTTTAAATTTAAAATTTTTAGCAAGTTTTATAACTCGTGAAGTTAGATTGCCTAGTCCATTTGCCAAATCAGCATTATATTTTTCTACCATCCAGCCCCAATTAATATCCACATCATCCCCAAAGCTATTAAGGATAAGCAAAAGATAGCGCGTGCCATCGACATCGAATTTTTCAACCATTTCATAGGGTGAAATAACATTTCCTAATGACTTGGACATTTTTTGCCCATTACTGGTTATGAAACTGTTTATAAAAATCTGCTTGGACGGAGGCAGTTTATTTGACAAAAGCATCGCCTGCCACATAGCTGACTGCTGGCGAATGTTGTCCTTGCCGGCTACTTGAATTCCCGGCCACCAAGAATTAAATTTCTCCAGATCATCTGGCCAACCAATAGCCGAAATATAGTTAACTAGAGCGTCAAACCAGACATAAATTACATGGTTTTCATCGCCTGGAACTGGTACACCCCAAGGCATCTTTTCTTTTATCCTGGAAATACTGAAGTCCATGAGACCCATCTCTACAAATTTTTTAATTTCATTAAAACGATGTTTTGGCACTACAAATTCAGGATTTATTTCATATAAATCCAACAATTCTTTCTGAAAAGCTGAAAATTTAAAGAAATAATTTTCCTCCTCTACAATTTGAATTTTTCTGTCAGGATGCAATGGACAGCAATCGTCAATAAGCTCTGAATCTGTCTTCTCCATCTCACAACCTATGCAATATTTAGTCTTGTAATTTTTCTTGTAAATATAACCATTGGCATCAGCCTGTTTCCAGAATTTCTGGGCTGCCTGAATATGATGTTCATCGGTTGTACGAATAAAATTATCGAAGCTTAAATTTAAAATATTTTTCAATTCTTTGAATTTTTCTACCTGTTGATCGCAATAGGCCTGCGTATCAATGCCTAGCTCCTTGGCACGCTCATAAATTTTAGCCCCATGTTCATCTGTCCCGATATTGAAAAAAACTTCATGGCCTGAAAGTCTTTGAAATCTTGCCCAGGCATCTGCCCTAACCACCTCCCAAGCATAACCAATATGAGGCTGAGCATTAACGTATGGTAAAGTAGTTGTTATGTAAAGTTTATTATTCATAACTCATTAATTAAAAAGCCGCTTGTAATTCTTAGACCAATAAACTATGCCATTGTAATAATTTGCATAGAATGTTCCCAGATAATTGATTGAAGCTTTTTTAATTGCAGTTTTACTGTCTGAAGTTGCTCCAGCTTCCCTCAATTTTATAGCCATAGCCATAACACCGTCAGTTAAATCCCATGGATCCGGCGTTTTATGCCCAGTCTTGGCAGTTATCCTTGATTTATATCCTTGCCACGTGTCAGACATGAATTGTGGGACACCCATAGCTCCTCCTTGTCCGATATAACCACTTGGCGAACAGGAAACTTTTTTACTTTTACTGTATCCTAAATCGTCCACTAAATCATAAAAAAGGTCCCTCCTTTTATAAAGCAATGCAATTGAGTTCTTGTATTTTGATCCGTATTTCTTATACCTTGCAATTGCCACTTTTTCAACTTCTTTATAAGTACACTGTCCCGTATTGGCCCCTAAATTCGTTTCCATTTTCAAAAATCCATAAAGAACCCCCTTTGGAACTCCCGTCTTATCACTAGCATATTCGACCGCTTCTTTAATGTCTTTAGCGTTGAATGATTTTCCGGTTAAAACATTTAAATCGCTTTCCAATTCTGCTAATTTCGCCTGTAATTCTTCAATTGTTGCTTCTTTTTCTGCTACATCTGATGCAGCTTCTGCTTTATCTGCAAGTAAGCCCTGCTTTTCATCAATTCTTTTTTCTAAAACATCCTCATGTTTTTCTTTTATATCGGCTAGCTCAATTTTGTCTTGTTCAACCTGTTTTTTTGTTTCTGAAATTTTATTTGTCATATCCATAATCTTATCTTCAAGAGTCAGGATATTATCAACACTAGAAAACATGCCCGTGAAACTTTCTTCAGATAGAACCACTTCCAGAATAGCCTTATTTTTTATATAATAAATTTTTTGTAAAAAACTTTTCAGTGCTTCTTCACTCAATTTTATCTGATCATTCAAATTTACTATTTCCATTTCCTTACGAGAAATTGTTTCTTTAACTTTATTCAAATCAGACTGGGTCTTATTTATGGCTGATTGAGTTGAATTAACTGCGCCTTGTATTTGTGAAAGTTCCTGTTGGCTTTTTTGCAGGGCTTTTTGTTCTCTTTCGATTTTGTCTTCAATTTCTTCTTTTTCTTCTTCAATATTGGATATACTGTCTGCTGCATAAACAACAATGACTGGAGCCTGCCAAAAAGAAATCTGGGACACTAAAAATACAGGAACTGTTAAAGCCCAGGCCATTATTAAAGCCAATTTTTTTGTTTTTTTATTCATCTTCCCTTATTTTAGCACAGAAAAAGGCATAAGCAAACATAAAGCATTGCCTTTTTTGAGATTTTATTTTATACTTATTCAGTTATGCTGATTGATGACGTAAAAATTGAAATAACTGCCGGGCATGGCGGAAAAGGATGCGCGAGTTTTAACAAGAATCTTATGAGTCTTGGGCCTGCTGGTGGAAGCGGCGGTAATGGAGGAAATATAATTTTCATTGGTGTTTCTGATCTTAATGCGCTTGGCCAGTTCCGCTATAAAAAGCAGCTTAGCGCTCAAAACGGCCGCGATGGCAAGGGCCAGTTTTGCGATGGTCCAGATGGTGAAAATTTAGCCATAAAAGTTCCTATCGGAACTGTTATCCATAATCTAGACACCAAGGAAGATTTAGAAATAACTAAAGTCGGACAAGAAATTTTGGTTGCCAAGGGCGGCAAAGGCGGCCGCGGAAATTTTCTTTTCAGGTCTTCAACCAACACAACTCCGGAAGAATTTGAAGAAGGAAAACTTGGCGAGCATTTCAATTTGCGTCTGGAGCTAAAATTGATTGCCGATGTTGGATTTGTCGGACTTCCCAATGCTGGAAAATCAAGCCTGCTCAATGAGATCACCAATGCCAGCGCCAAAGTCGCCAATTATCAATTCACCACACTTGAACCAAATTTAGGCGTCTACTATGGGCTTATTTTAGCTGATATTCCGGGACTGATTGAAGGAGCTTCTGAGGGCAAGGGCTTAGGCATAAAATTTTTGCGGCACGTTGAACGCACAAAAATTCTTTTTCACTTTTTATCAGTTGAATCTGAAGACCCAATCAAAGATTATAAAACCATAAGAAAAGAATTGGAGAAATACAACCCAATTTTACTTAAAAAACCGGAATATATTTTCATTAGCAAAACCGATATTGTTTCGCCGGAAGAGCTTAAGAAAAAAATTAAGAAGCTGGAAAAAATTTCTTCCAATATTTTGCCAATCTCAATCCATGACTGGGATAGCATCCAAAAAGTCAAAGAATTGCTGAATAAGATTGAGAAGGAAAAATAAAAACACCACTTGATTTATTTAAGCAGTGTTTTTATTTATCTTAATTTGGAAATTGCACAAAATATATCATTCTCACAAAAACAAATAAATTTGCTTTTTAAATCTTTTTAAATTTTTATATCGTAAGATCGGAGCAATGTTTCCATTTTTTCTAGTTCAGAGCTATGCATTTGATAAGTCGGCCCAGTCGTAACATTAGGATCGCGATTATCAATCCGATGCAGTCCAGTTGAAATAAAATTCTTCCATTGACCATCTGTTTTTTCCATAAGAGAAAACTCATTTCCCTCCAAGGAACCCTTTGAATTACGTCTAATAGCATAATATCGAAGTTTGCTATCAGGTCCCTGACATAAAAAAATCTTACTACCCTCAAATTGCTCTGAAGTCATTGGACCCTGCAATACTTTTCCGAATATTTTTTCGGCACTTTCTATATCTTCTGCAGATGGCATTGGTTTTTCTTGTTGCACTTCATTCTTTTTCTTTGATGATCCATCTATCTTTTCCCAGATAGAATTCCTTTCTTCTTCTTTCATCCCACCTTGTTTTCTCCACATCAGCTCTTTTAATTTAAATTTATCTAAGCTACTGATTGTTCCATTTTCAATTTGACCAACTAATTCATTTATTTGATTCATTTCATCATTATGAAGTTGTTTCATTGTTTTTTGGTATGATTCTTGGTCATGATATGCATATTTTAAAAAGGGATTTTCTTGTTGCGCTTCATTCTTATTTTTATCCTCCTCTCCTCCATTTATTTTTTTTCGTATTTCCTCAATTTTTTTAGTAGTATCTTCACTATCTTTCGATTTTAATTCTTCTATAGTTGTAATTTTCTCCCCTGTTTCCTCTTTTTGCGAACCTCCTTCAATTTCTTTCTTTTTTTCTTCAATCTCCTTTAATTGTTTTGCAATCTCTATCATCTCATCGGCAGATTTTGCTTGGTTTAATTGTTCTTTTAAATTTTTGGAAGTCTCTTCGAGCTGATTTATATTTTTAGCTTTTTCAAATTCCTTATTTTCGTCTTCCGCTTCTTCGTACATTGTTTTTTCCGAACCACTTTCCTTTAACTCGCCCCTCTGCATTCTTGCTTGATTTTCAGCCAAAGCTTCATCATAAGCGGCATCATGAAGTTCTTGTTTGTTGCTCTCGATTTCTTTGAGTTTCGTGGCGATTTCTATCATTTCATCGGCAGATTTTGCGTTACCTATCTGTTGCTTTAGATTTGCCTCATCCTCTTGGGTTTTATCATAAGATTCTCTTGAATAATTTCCTTCAATTTTTGACATATGTTTGTTTTTTAAAATTAATAAAAAAAGACGGTCACCCGTCTAAAAAGCTAACAAAATTATAGAAATAGAGCTTATTTTTAGCCTATCTAAGTCGATTATAGCACATATTTCACTAATTGTCCATTTTTTATTCATGATTATGCTTTTTGCTTGGTTCGAAAAAATGAAGAAACGTGTTGACTAACCAAAGCACAAGACTGAAAGCCAACGCCCACCAAAAATCTTGCACGTGAAAACCATCGACAATCCGGCTAGTTAGCAAAACCAGTCCGGCATTAATTACGAAAGTAAATAAGCCTAATGTTAATATTTGAAAAGGTAATGATAATAGGATTAGAATCGGCTTTATTATGGTATTTAAAAATCCCAAAACCACAGCCACTACCAGAGCCACAAAAAAACTTTGAACAAAAATTGCTTCTGTCGGCAACAGATAGGCCGTTATAACAATAGCTACCGCTGACAAAAACCAATGAATGATAATTTTCATATTTTTATATTTATCTTATTTATATTATACAACTTTTTTAAAAAATCTTGCACAACCTTTTCTGTTTGCTTAGCATTCCTGGTTTTCATAAGTTCCATGCGGAGTTCTTTGGCGCCGTCAAAACCCCTAGCATAAGTGGCGTAATGTTTTTTTATTACATCATAGTTTTTTATTCCTTTTAGCTCTTTCTCAAAAATTTTCACATGTTCTATCATAGCCTGTAGCCTTTCTTTGACAGAAATTTTTTCTATTTTTATTTTACGGTTAAAAAACCAAGGATTTCCAAGTATTCTCCGCCCAACCATAATACCGCTAATTTTCGCTTTTCTAGCTTTCAAGATTCCATCTTTAATGCTTTCTACATCACCATTTCCTATAATTATGACTCCGAGCCCCTTGGCAATTTCTGCAGCTTGCGCAATCGCATCCCAATCTGCTTTGCCGGTAAACATTTGCTTTTTTGTCCGTCCATGAACTGTTATTGCCGCCGGTTCTTCGGCCAATAGTTCAGGAAGCCACTTTTTAATTTCATTTTCATTATATCCAATTCGGGTTTTCACGGAAACAGGCAAACTACCAGCTCCTTCTTTGGTAGCACGTATAATTTCTCTGGCTCTTTTCGGATTTTTTATAAGCGCCGCGCCAGCTCCCTGATCTACTATGCTTTTGTCAGGACAACCCATGTTTATATCAATACCATCAAAACCAAGTTTGCGGGCAATTTTTGCGCATTCGCGGAAATTTTCTGGCTTGGCTCCAAAAAATTGGGCGACAAGCGGATGTTCATTTTCAAAAAAACGCAAAGTTTTCATTAATACTTTTCTTCCTTTTTTGTCTACCAACCCATCACAAGCTACGAATTCGGTATACAGAACATCAGGTTTGCCATATTTAACAAGCATCTGCCTTTGGGCAATGTCAGTGATATCATGCATTGGTGCTAATGCAAAAAAAGTTTTTTTTTCTTTCGCTAATTTTTGCCAGAAATTTTTCATATCTTTATGTTACCAAAAAAACAAATAAAGAAGAAATTTTATAGTAAAAAGAGGACTAATGTCCTCTTTCCAAACCTATGACAAATAACTTTGTTAATTTTATGCTGTTAGTAGCATGATTTCTGAGGTTTGTTTTTGTTTTTGTATTAAATTGTGCTTATTGAGCTTAGAATAAAACAAAAACGGGGTTCACCCGTTTCTGCTCTATCTATTTCAATACGTTAATTATACACCCAATCGAGAAAAAAATCAAGCCTTTTAAATGTATTTTTTGTTTTTTAATTTATCCGGCAAGTATTGTTGTCCTGTGCTGTCTTCAAGTGGTGTATATTTATAACCTTTTCCATAACCTAATTTTTCCATAAGTTTTGTCGGCGCATTGCGGATGTGCATCGGCACCGGCAGATTTCCATATTGTTCAACGTCCCTCTTGGCTTTTCCGTATGCCATATAGGCGCTTACGCTTTTCTTGGCATTGGAAAGATATATTACCAATTGCGCTAGATGCACGCTACATTCCGGCATACCGATTTTATGGCAGGCATCAAAGACACTATTAGCTAAGACCACAGCAAAATTATCCGCCAAGCCAACGTCCTCGGAAGCAAAACGGAACAGTCTCCTGGCGACATATCTTGGTTCTTCTCCACCCTCCAGCATCCGTGCCAGCCAATACAAAGCCGCATTGGCATCTCCGCCGCGCATAGATTTATGCAGCGCTGAAATTATATTATAATGTTCTTCCCCAGTTTTGTCATAATAAAGATGCGATTTCTGCAATATTTTTTTTATGAGTTCCGAAGTTACATTTGTATTCTGCTGAGTAGCTGCTTCCAGAGTATTCAACGCCATGCGCGCGTCACCATTAGCAAAAGCTGCAATATGAGAAATAACTTCCTTGGAAATTTTTATTTTTTGTTTGCCAAAACCATTTTCTTTGTCACTTAAAGCATGCTCAATAATTTTTTGGATATCTTTAGCTTCCAGTTTATTCAGAACCAGTACACGCGATCTGGAAATTAAAGCTGAAATTACTTCAAAGCTTGGATTTTCTGTCGTCGCTCCGATTAAAGTTACAACCCCATGCTCCACATGAGGCAGCAATGCATCCTGCTGAGCCTTGTTCCAACGGTGGATTTCATCAATGAATAAAATAGTTTTGATATTTTTTTCTTTGTTTTCCTTGGCAGTTTTAATCACAGCCATTAGATCTTTTTTTCCACTGGCAACACCGCTAAGAACCACAAATTCTGAATTAGTTTCATGGGCAATGATTGAAGCTAAGGTTGTTTTTCCGCTACCCGGAGGTCCCCAAAAAATCAGCGATGGAACTTTGTCATCCTGAATGGCTTTTCGGAGGAAAGAATCTTTTCCAACCAATTCTTCCTGCCCGAAAAAATCCTCAAGTTTTTTGGGACGCATCCTGTCCGCCAATGGCCTTGCCTCGCCAAAACTTGGTGACGGCGGAGCATATTGAAGATTGTTCGATTTATTAATCATAGGAAGCACCTACATCCCCACACCAATTAAGCAATTACACATTCTCTTTTTATATAAGTACCACATATTTCATTACTAAAGCAAGCTAAAACAATCTTTGTTTTTTGTTTTAAATTAGTGTGGAGATATACACTGTAATACTCCCTGTAAAAGTAAAGAGGGTTCTTTTATTGCTGTGGCAAAGGGCGGATTTGGATATTTTGGGCAGTAATACTGCCATCAGCATTCGTTTTTCCATTGACCATTACATCTTGCCCGGCATTCAAATCAGAAAGTGACCCATCGATTGTTTTTCCGACTATTGTTGAGTCAGAAAAGAAAATTATTTTAGAATTTCCCTTTCTGTCTTTTACTGTAATACTCTTATCATCTTTGGATAATATTTCTCCGCCCATAAATCCGCCTTCACTCATATTGCCGCCGCCCATGCCCATTCCTGGCCTGTTTTGCACCGGAATCTGTCTATTGCCGCGCTGCCCTCCATTAAAACTTCCTTTTGTGTCAAACTGCCCGGTTTTCTCTTTTTTAATTTCATACTTCATCCCGGCATAAAACATACCGACTCCCACAGCCACAACTGCAATTGCTGCAAGAATTATAATTTTTTTGTTGTTCATTTTTTTAAAATTAATTTTTTAGTTTTAAATTTCTATTATTCATACCTAAGCGCTTCTATCGGACTGAGATTGGCAGCGCGGCGGGCTGGGTAAAAGCCGAAAATAATCCCGACTCCAGCTGAAACTCCGAATGCCAACAAAATTGATGAGAGTGATATGCTAGTCGTCAGATTGCTGACAAAATGAGCGATAGCCAAAGACATTATCCATCCAACAATAACCCCCAATATTCCTCCGATAAAAGTTAGCGCTACCGCTTCAGCCAAGAACTGCAGGTTTATATATTTTTTCCTGATGCCTACAGCTTTTCTCAGTCCGATTTCACGAGTTCTTTCGGTAACAGTTGTCAGCATCATATTCATAATTCCGATTCCTCCGACTAAGAGCGAAATGCCGGCAATAGAAGAAAGCAGCATTGTAAAAGTTCCGGTTATGCTGGTAGCTGTAGCGATAATATCATTCTGATTCATGATATTAAAATCAGCATTGTTCGGATCGGAAATTTTGTGGCGCGTCAAAAGCAAAGTGGAAATCTGATCCTGCACGGCAGCCATGGAATTCTGATCGGCAGCTGCCACACTTATATTATTAAGATAATCATTTCCTGACAGATAGTGCTGGGCTGTAGTTATCGGAACATAGATAACATCATCTTGATTATTAAATCCGCTTCCGCCCTTGGAAACCGTCATACCTATCACCGTAAAATCCATTTTATTAATGTTTATTGTTTTTCCAACCGGATCAGCATTTTCTCCGAAAAGATCGTCCCTGACAGAAGGGCCAACGACAGCTACTTTGGATGATCCTTTGAGCTGTTGTTCACTGAAAAACGAGCCACTGTCCATACTTACATTTCTGATTGTCAAATAGTCTTCTGTGGTACCGATAACCTGCGTGTTCGTATTGTTGCCTTTGGCAGTCACTTGATAACGCCTGGAAATTGACGGCGCAACTGCTTTGATATTTTCAATTTCGTCTTTGATTGCATCAGCGTCTTCAACTGTGAGCGTTTGAATACTTCCTATTCCTTGGCTTACTCCACCAACTCTTTGCGAGCCAGGACTTATCATAATAAGGTTTGATCCGATTGCCTCAATATTTTTTTCGATTGAACTTTGCGCGCCTTGACCTACTGCAACAAGCGCAATCACCGAAGCAATTCCAATCACAATACCTAAAATAGTGAGGCCTGATCTCACTTTGTTTGCAGCCAATGACCAAATTGTTTCTTTAAACAAATCTTTTAGCATCGATTTATGAATGAAATTAAAATTTTAATTTCATTTTATTTTATCCTATTTAACATCATCCTTCTCAATCATTCCATCACGTATATGGATTATCCTGTTAGCATAATTCGCAACATCTATTTCATGCGTAATGAGAATTATAGTGTGTCCTTTTTCATTCAGCTCCTTTAGAGCATCCATAACAAGATGACTTGTTTTCGTGTCCAAATTTCCAGTTGGTTCGTCAGCAAGAATTATGGCAGGATTATTAATGAGCGCTCTCGCTATCGCGACTCTCTGCATTTGTCCTCCAGAAAGTTGATTGGAAAGATTCATGAATTTTTCTTTCTCCATACCCGCATATTCCAAGCATTCGCGCGCGCGCGATTCTCTCTCTTCTTCACTAAGCCCGGAATACAGCATCGGAAGCATGACATTTCTAAGCACAGTTGTTCTTGGGAGTAGATTAAAAGATTGGAAAACAAATCCTATTTTATTCCTTCTCAGATCAGAAAGTTCATCATCATTAAGACGAGAAACTTCATGGCTGTCGAGAAAATATTTTCCGCTGGTCGGAACATCGAGGGCTCCGATAATATGCATCAGGGTTGACTTTCCGCTTCCGGAAGGACCTACAATAGAAACAAATTCTCCTTTCTCCGCGTGGAAAGAAATGTTGCGAAGAGCAACCGTTTCAATTCCTCCATTGTTATAGACTTTTGTAATATTTTTACAATCAATCATAGAAAATTAGTCAAAGCGCCCTCCTTCGCCCAAACCTGGGATTCTAACACTACTTCCAGATCTTGAACTTGGAGAAGATGAAGATGAATTTACACTATCAGAACTGACTGTTTGTGTAATAATATTTTCTCCTTCGCTCATACCGCTTATTATTTCCGTTTGTACATCATTCGATAAACCAATTTCTACTGTTTTTCTCTCCGGAGTTTCTCCTAAAAGCACTTGCACATAAAAACTTCCATTTTGCGTTTTCACTGAGCTGTTCGGAACAAGAAGAACATCCTGTTTAACGTTTGTGATTATGGCAGCAGACACACTCATCTCCGGTTTTATTCTTTCATCGAGCGAATCAAGTCCTATAGTCACGTTATATGAAACAACTCCTGAGCTCGAAATACCCAAGGAATCTATCTTCTCCACTTTGCCAGTTGAAGTAAGACCATCAATGGCGTTAAATGTGAGCGATACTTTTTGACCAATACTAACATTGGCGATATCAACTTCATTAACTTCAACTTGCGCTTTCAGCGTGTCCATGTTTCCAATTATTATTGGTGCGGAAGAATTACTATTTGACGAAAGTCTGCCTAAATCATCTCCGTTTTTTATATTAACCGCATTAATTGTTCCTTCTATCGGAGAAACAACTTTTCTTTTTGAAGCATCAGTTAAAGCATTTTGGTATGAGCTCCAGTTTGTTTCTACATTTTTTTCCGCCACTTCTAATGAAATTTCAGCAGCTTTATATTTATATTTTAAAGATTTTTCCTCTTCCGAACTTGCATCTTCATAATTATTTTTAGCGTCTCTTCTGTTAGCCTTAGCTGTTTCCAGGGAAGATTTTGCCTGAAGATATGAAGAATAAGCTTTATTGGCATCAATTCCCAGATCGTTATTTTCAATCATAAAAAGTAGCTGGCCTTTTTTAACAGTATCGCCAACGCTTACTGCTAAACCATAGACTGTTCCGGTTATAGTTGGATCGACTGTGGCGCTATCGTCAACAATAACATTTCCGCTAGCAGAAATTGAGGTTGTTAACGTTCCTTTTTCTGCTACAGCCGTTTTATATGTAACAGATATTGAGGAAGATTTTGATTTGCTGTACCAATAATAACCTCCTCCGATTATTACGAGTGCTATAGCTAACCAAAAATATTTTTTCTTAAATTTCATCTGATTGATTGTCAAAAATATTAAAAGTTATGGATGCATGTTTTCAAAAGGCGAAAAATTTTCAGGTGGAGGTAAATGCTCTGGATTGTTTTTCCCCTGCCGATTAAAACGCTGATTGCGCGGAGTTTTTCCGTCCCAGTCTTCCGGAAAAGTTCTTATTGAAAACGCACTTATTGAAAAGTCATTATTTTTTTTGCCTATAATTCCTACTTTATCGCCCACAGAAAATTCAGATGGATTATTTTTCTCTGTTCTATCGTTATAAACTATCTTCCATTCTTCACCATCAAAACTTTTTATTGAAAATTCATTTGTCCCAATGTTTATAATTTCCCCACCAATGAGACCGTCCCCAGGTCTTGTCCAGCGTCCTTCCCTAGGAGCGACCAATCTTTTTAAATTAGGTGTATTTTTTGAAAATGCTCCGTGCATTTTATTGTCTATCTTGAGAAAATGACTAATAAAAGCCAAGATGGAAATTATAAGCACAACCAGGCTAGTTATAAAAAGTGTACTGTGCCTATAACCTTTATGGGTTCCCCTGAAAGCTTTTATGCCGAAATAAAGAGCCGCCAAAGAAAGGATTATCCATAAATAAGGAGCGGTAACAGTAATAATTCTGACAAATTTAAATAATTCCATGTGGCGTATAAATCTTGGATCTATATCAGAAACATTCAAAATAGCTAGCGACAGAGATAGTGCTCCTATAAGTATCATCACTACCATTAAAATCCAAAACAAATAGCTTTTCCATTGCAACTTTAATTTTGATTCGGGAATAATGTGTCCTTCTTTGATTTTTTCTATGATTTTTTTAGAGATGTCTTTCATATGTTTAATTATTTATTCCAAATTTATTACTGGCCTCTTTAAGAAGCATTTTTCTTCCGCGGTTTATAAGTGCCGCCACCGTCCCCTTGGGTTTCTGGATAATATCCATTATTTCCTCATAATTTTTGTCTTCCAAAAACCTTAGCACCAGCACTTCTTTATATTTATACGGCAGCTCGTCTATTATCTTGCGTATGATATCCAGATGATTTCTTGCTTCCGCCTGTATATGCACATCTATGTCTGACTGAAAAAATTTAAGCACATCATTTTCTTCGAAATACATAGCCTGTGGCCGCGCCTGTTTTTTTCTTATGGCATCAATCGTTGCATTCCTGGCTATTTGATATATCCACGAAGAAAATTTTAAATCATTATCAAATATATTCAAGCTTTTATACGCTTTTATAAATGTCTCCTGTATAATGTCTTCTATATCTTCATCGGCAAAATAAGAAATTCTTTTAATATAGCGAAACAGGCGATCTTGATATCGCAATACGATTTCACTGAAAGCATCTGGACTTCTTTTTGAAAACTGAACCAATTCATTATCTGTCATTTCGGCTGATTTTTCTGGCATATAAATTTTAGCTTAACCAACCGGTTAGTTATACGGCTAATTAACTTTTTAGTTTGCAATTCTTAATGTTTCTATTTTAGCACAGATATTAATTGAAAACATAAAATACACCTTTATTATTAATGCTTAACGATTTGACAAATCTCTTTGTTTGGTTGACAAATGAGAGCACGTGTTGTACGATCCATTTAAAACATTTAGGAAAGGAGGTTAAAAAAAGCATTAATATTAGTAGTTTAAAATCAGAATAAAAAAGGAGTATTTTATGCCAAAAAATGCAATAGTAGCAGTAGATTTCTCTAATATAACTTCAGCTTTTGAAGATATTAGAAGAAAGTCTGGTTTGGATCCAAGAAGTAAACTTGATTTGGAGAAGCTTGTCAATATTGCAACGATGGGCTCAAATGTTGCCTCAAAAACAGTGTATGTAGAAACAAGAAGCACGGATGACCAGGTTGGCCAGCGAAAATTCTTGTATCAGTTCTCCGTTAAAGGCTTTAACGTTGTTACGAAAGAAGTAAAACGTATATGGACCGGGGTCGGTACAAAAGAGAAGGCTAATTTTGATGTAGAAATTACGACAGACATCAGCGACAGCTTCTGGCGAAGAGATTGTGATGAAATTATACTTCTTTCCGGCGATTCAGATTTTGAATATCTTCTCAGCAAAATAAAAAAAAGAGGAGGAATCAGCGTAACAATCGTGTCTTCAGATGATACAGTTTCAAGAGAACTGAGAGCATTGGCCGACAGACTAATTCTTATTGGCCATGATGTAAAAATGGAGGAAATATCTTTTATAAACTCAAAATCTGCACAATAGCATAAAAATCGAGGTGAATAATGGCAAAAAATCAAAATGAAGAAACGGCTTGCTTGCGTTTTCTCATAAAACAAGCACAAAAATGCCCACGATTATCTAGAACAGAAGAGAGCGAGCTCCTGGAAAAAATATGCGAACAAAGAAATGAAGGCGAAGAAAAGAAAAAATTAACGGAGATGGAGAAAAAAATAGTCGAATCGAATATGGCTTTTGCCATTTTTTTCGCCAGAAAAAATTGGAATAGTGGATTAGCAATTGAAGATTTAATCCAAACGGCAAATATCGGATTAATCTTGGCTGTTAAAACATTTAAGTCTGATTGCGGTTGCGGGTTTGCAAGATGGGCCGGGTTTTACATCAAGACCAGGATAGACGTTGAGTTGGCTTATCAATCAGATAATATTTCTGTTTCGCGCCAATTAAGGAGGGCAATAATAGAAATTGAAAAAACTGAGAAGAATTTTTTGCAGAATTACAAGCGGTTACCAACTCATGAAGAGCTGGCAGAGTGTTTGGGCCTTACTAAGGAGAAAATCTCTGAAGTACAGGTTATAAGGAAAAGAGGAAAAACATTCTCCTTTTCTAAACTAGTCAACGAAGATGATGACTCGACGATCGATTGCGTTATACCAGACTCTAAAAATATTTCTTCCGAAGAGACAGTGCAAGACAAAGATATGGCTGATCAAATTCATAAGGTTTTGACTACATTGAAAGCTAGTGAAGAAAAAGTCATCAGATTACGTTTTGGCCTAAGATAAGAACAAGATACTATTTACAAAAACCATGCAATTAACAAATTGCGTGGTTTTTTCTTTTTGTATTTTATTTTTTTAAGTTTATGAAGTAATCTGTGCACAATGTGAGCAGCGTTTGGCCTCAGTGGGAATTTCACTCAGACATTCCGGGCATTTCTTGGTAGTCGGATCTGCCGGCGCTTCTTTGCGAGAACGCGCAACAAGCATATTCATCGGTTTTATTATAAAAAAGAAAATGGCAGCCGCAACTAATATAAATGAAATGAGAGCATTAATAAAATGTCCAATCATAAATTTGCTGTCATTGATTGTAAAAATTAAACCAGAAAAATCAGGTACTTTAGCAATGGCTGCAATCATTGGAGTCAGCAAATCAGACACAAGAGCTGAAACTACTGACCCAAAAGCGGCACCAACTACAACTCCTACGGCCAGATCAACGACATTTCCGCGAAGAAGAAATTGTTTGAATTCTTTTAACATAATTTTTTAAAATTAATAATTATTTTTAAAGCTAAATAAAAAAATATTTATTATTCTAAGGATATTTTTGCCATATTCTTACTATATTTAAAATAGCATGTTTTTTGTCCTTTGATAATTTCATATATATTCTTGAATTTTTATACCTCCATCGTTAATAGTTATATAACTACATGGAGTGTCATCCCAACAGCCCGAATTAAAATATTTTATTTTATGATTTTTTCTTTGAATAGACTTATGTGTATGTCCACAGAAAACAAAATCGGCTCCATTTTCTTTACCATAAATAATTGCAGAACGGGCTACTTTTTCAGAAAGTCTTAGCCAACCTTTGCTTTTTTTCTTAAGATAATGACTAAATTTTTTTTCATTAGAATCAATTCTTTGTATAAAATTATAAATTTTATTCGCCAAATAACTAATCATAGCATTATTAACTAAAAAACGGTCGAATTGATGTCCATGTATGGCAAGATATTTTTTCTGCTTATAATGCCAAACGTATGTTTCATATATTTTGGCATCCATTAGAGATTTAAAAATATTTACCAATCCCTCATCATGGTTTCCAATAACCCACCTGACTTTCTTATTTTTAGATATTTTTCCAATATAAGTAAGCAGATTCCAGCATTCTTTAGAAAGATTGCGGAAATCCATGTTGTCAAAAACATCTCCCAAGAGTATAAGCTTTTGGAAAGAATAATTTTCCAGCATTGCCAAAGTTTTTTCCGGTTGGCTCACTTTTGATCCCAGGTGAAGGTCAGAAATTATTATTGTATGTGTTTTTGTTTTTTTAGTTTTTTCTTTTTTCATCTATTACATTTTATCACTTATGGGCATTATTACAATTTTAGATAAAAATATGGTTTGCAAGATTTACTAAACCAAACAAAATAAGTTTATTCCAAAAAAACAAGGAATATATTTGGTAATTTCAAATCTTTCTGTTTGGTGATATAGTATTTATATGAAGAAATGGACAAATATAATCCCCAAGGGTAGCGTGATACTTGCAATTACATCTTTTGCTTCCTATGTTCTTGGATTGGCGCGAGATCACTTTTTTGCGCAGACTTTTGGCGCTTCAAGACCATTAGATGCTTATAACGCTGCTTTTCTTTTTCCTGATCTTTTATTTAATATTCTTATCGCCGGAGGGATTACTGCTGCCTTTGTGCCAATACTTTCAGAACTTTTGCACTCAGACAAAGAAAAGGCTAAAGAATATGTCAATTCCATAATAACAGCCGCTACTGGCATCATGTTTATAATCGCCGTAATTATTATAATATTTGCAAATTATATAAGTGTCATCGTGGCTCCTGGTTTTAATGAAGCTGATAGACTTTTAGTAGCAAAGATTGTACGAATTCTGGCACTGTCTCCTATCTTTTTTGCAGCTTCCAACGCTATTGGTGCCATGTTGATAACTCAAAGGCGATTTCTTTTTTATGGAATGTCCCCAGTTCTTTACAATTTTGGGATAATTCTTGGAACATTATTTTTGGCTCCATTTTTTGGTATAACGGGCGTAGCTGTAGGCACAGTTTTTGGGGCTTTTCTTCATCTTTTAGCAAGATTTGGTGATGCTTGGTGGCATGGTTTCAGATTTAGAACAGCATATGATTTCAAATCCGCTCCTTTTCGTAAAACCATCAGAATGATGATACCCAAGATGTTTGGACATCCTATTGAACTTGCGACTTTTTGGGGTTTTACAGCTATAGCTTCAATGCTTCAGCCTGGATCAGTAACAGCAATAAGCTTTGCGCGTAATTTTCAAAGTGTCCCGATAAGCCTTATTGGCATAACTATTGCCACAACCAGTTTTCCTTTGCTAGCTAACGCTATTAATGATAACGCTAAGGATAATTTTTTAAAAACACTAAAGAATTCTTTTCTCTTGATACTTTTGGCAAGCTTATTATCTGCATCCATTATTTTTTTAATTCGTGATGAACTAATAAGTATTTTTTTGGGTGGTGGAGCATTCGAATCTTCTGACATAATCCGCACATCTGCTGCCCTTGGAGTATTTTGTCTGAGTATTCCTACCGAGTCATTAGTCCACCTTATGGCCAGAGCTTTCTATGCAACAAAAAATACAACCATTCCAGTTGTAATCAGCATATTAGGAATTATAATCGCTATACCAGGGGGATATTTTATGAGTTTTCATTATGGATTAGTAGCTTTGCCATTCGCTTTTTTCCTGGGTAGTGCTTTTGAATTATTAATCCTATTGATCTTACTTCCACTGCGTTTACGTAAGATAAATAACGGCCACTAGCCTGCTATTATCACAGCTTTTTTCCCATTATACACATCTCCATTATTCCAATCATGAATAGCATTCATTATTATTCCTGTTTTATACCTATAATTAGCACCTTTTCTGGTTCCCGGTTCATTCGTTATAAAATTATCATTCTTATCATAACCTTTAATTACCAGCATATGATATAGCGGGCCAGGACTACGAAAATTAGGATTTTTTAATTCTCGGCCAGCCAATGGAACTACTACGGCTTTCCCTTCAGCCAAAGCAATTTTAATTTCATTCACGCTTGGATTATAAACTATTTCAATCTTTTGCAAATTATATAACTCACGAAGAATAGTTGCTGTTTCTTCTATGTTTGTGTCTTTGTGATATCCAAATTTTTTCATTTCGAAATCCATAATAGAAAGAAGTTTTGCATCAGCATCGTTAGAATTGAGTATTGGGCTGTTTTTTAAATAACTAGCTGCCATTAAAACCGATGCTTCTTCACAGAAATCTTCATAGGGATAGACCCAATTCTGGTTTGGCGCTTGCAGAACAAATGGTATAGATAGATTTGTTTCTTCAGGCAAAACAATCTCTTTTTTAGGTGATGCTTTTTCATCTAATTTTATTGATTTATCTGAAGCTTTTTTTTCATTTTGAGTCGGGATTTTTACAGCTTCATCATAAGTGTGAGCAGGTGGCAAGGGAGTTGCAGTTTGTTTTTTACTTTCCAAAAACGCCAAAAACCAACCGCCGCCTCCGGCTGTGATTATCCAAATAATAATAATGACTAGAGTTAAAACAATGCTACCTTTTTTATTTTTCATTTGTTTTTTTTCTTTTCTATCTATTGCTGTTTATTTATCGTTCAAATAGAATTTACTGATAAAATAATAAAATACGAAATAAGACAGTAGACTTGCAATAATGATAGTAAATTGCATTTTTTCTTGACTAATAACTTCCGGCGAAAAAGTTCCTGTTTGAAATAACAAAATCAATTCAAGAAAAACAAGCAGTGTTGTGGCCGTAATAACAATAACATTGGGCTGATCTATGGAAAAAAATTTTTTAATAAAATTTGAAACCACCATAATAAGAATCCAAGTTATAAATATATTTGCCAATATCCTGATAACAAACAATATACTCATCATAGATTTATAACTTATATCAGTATCAGATATTATGCTGTTGAAAACAAAATTACTCAAAATTGCAGAAATATAAATAGAAGGAACAATTGTGATAAAAAAGAAAACCAACGATGCTTTGAAATTACTTAATGTGTTTTTCATAATAATATTCAAAAAAATTATTACTAGGTTTATTATAACATAAATTCTATCATCCTACTCTGGTATAAAAAATAACCCCATAAAAAGTGTGTTTTATTTGGTTCAATTTAGTAAAAAAATTATAACTTTTAATTATAGATAATTTGGTGAATTATTGGAAGAATTTAATTTAAGTTGGATATAAAAACAGAAAACCCACCAAAGCAAGTTTCCTTGCTGGTGGGTTATATTATAATAAAGTAACTTTACTTAATCCTTCAGACTCACATGAATTATGGAGATGCCTCCAAGATCAGGAAAACCGGCCCCGAGCAGATTTTTGCTCATCTTGATGACTTTATAGCCATCTCTTATGCCGGTGCCGCAGTCCCAAACGCCAAATCTTCCCCTTATCGAATTCCACATGAGCTCATTGGAAATCTCAAAATTTTCCCTGATAGTTTTAAGCTCATTATGCTTCGGCTTGAATTCCGGCGACTCCTGCTCGTTTTTTTCTTTCATCTTATTGAGCTGTTCTACCAGTTCTTCTTCTTTTTTACCGCAGAAATCTGCGTAAGCTAGCAAGCCTTTTTCGAAAAGACTCATATCGCCGATTACCTCTTCATTCTCCTTTACGGCTGCTCCAACGCTAGGAAAAACTCCTTTGCCAATAAAGCCCAAAACATCAGCCAAAAATGAACCCTTTACCGCTTCGATTGCTTTTTCCAAGTTACTACCTCCTAATTATAATATTTCTGATCCATAATGAATCAGATTTTTTATTATACATAAATTAAACTTTATGTCAACAAGCAATTAATAAATTAAATAAAAAAAGGCTTAAATAAGCCATTAAAATATGATGCCCATACTAAAAATTGAGCACTTTTAAGTGAGTAAAGTTTTGGAAAATTTTGGAAGAATTTAATTTAAGTTTGATATAAAAACAGAAAACCCACCAAAGCAGATTTTCTGCCGGCGGGTATTATTATCCAATGATTCTTTCTTCCGAGAAATGACGAACGGTTATACCCTTGTCACCAGCCTGAAGGTTAAGTTGACTACCAGGAATAACTTGAAATCCGTTTTCATCATCAGGAGTTTCCTGACAAATAACTTCTCCTTCAATGGCTATACAGCAACTTCCGCCGCCCATTTCGCCAATATATGAACCAGAAATATCAGCGAATTGGCCTGTTTTTATTTCCACATCATTTCCGTAGCCATACTTTGTGTGCCAACCGAATGCAATTAGATTAAAAGAAGTTTTGTTAATGATTCTCATTGTTTCCTCCTTTTTAATAGAACAATTTTTGTATAACAAAAAATCATATACCCAGGCTATATTTTTGTCAATATATAATTCGCTAATTATAAAAATTTAGAATTATGAATTGAACAAATATAAAAAACAGGGCTTTAAATAAGTCCTGAAAA
Source organism: Candidatus Moraniibacteriota bacterium (assembly GCA_035390125.1). Taxonomy (NCBI): domain Bacteria; phylum Candidatus Moraniibacteriota; species Candidatus Moraniibacteriota bacterium. Next base: position 189,457 of record DAOOTD010000002.1, on the reverse strand, counting down.
TCGTTGCTCCCGCTAGCTAATATGTTCAGAAACTTGAATTTAGGAAGACTTATGCAAGAAATGGAATTGTTGCCAGCATTTGCAGAGCTATAACAGGACATCACAGGACAAATCAGAGGAATGCTATTTGTCTTCTTGCATTTTTTTACGTCTTGGAGTTCTTTTTGCTAATTCTGGCACGCCGGGACCGGGAGTAATATAGCTAGTCGCTTTAATGTTTGGTAATTTTTGAATAAGTCGTGCCATTGGAATTCCTGTTCGTTTATGCTCCTCTACTAAATCAGCGATGACTGAACCTGATATTGTAGTTCCGGGATCAGCCTCGACAAGCGTAGAGGTATGAAATTGAGCATTTTCTTCATCGTCAGCCTTTACCATTTGCTCAAGAATTTCTTCTGGAGAAAAATTATCAAGAAGTTCTTGCATTCCCGCACCGTGAATATGTTTATAGCCTAGTCTGGGAATTTTTCCTTCACTCAATGCAAATGAAAAAAAATCTTCATCGTGAAAAGGAATATGGAAGCCGGCATAGTTTATTATTACATTGCCAGCTTTCTTCATCTGAAAATGATAGTGAGGCATTTTTCCTTCTCGTTTGTCTTGATGTCCTTGATAATCAGACCTAGAACAGGAAAATGACCATTCTAAATCTTTATAGACCACTGTTAGCTCAATTTTTTTTGAAGATGTTTTTTCTTCAACTAAATCGTTTATATTTTTAAGGGGTATATCAGTATTTGCCACCCAGCGTAAATATGCCTCCATTCTACGAAAACTATATTTTTTATATAGCAAGGGAAAGTGTCTTTTCTTAAAGCCATTCGGTTTTAAAAGCCAATGAAAACACGGTTTCTTTTCAGAAAAATGAGAAATAGAATTTCCGCAGAAACTACATTTTCCTTCCGCAAGAGCTTCTTTTAATTCCTTAAAATCCTTTTCCGCCTTGGCATATTCTTCATCACCTTTTTTTCTAAGCTCCTCATCGCTAATACCTTCTAGGTATTTATTTACAGAAGCATTTCTTTTTTCAATTTCAGATAAGTCCATTTTATTAAAATATTATGAGTTTCTTTTATAAAGTATATAAAAATTAAAAATTTATCACAAATTATATGAGGTTTACGAAGAAACTATTACTGCCAAGAATTCAGAGAAGAGAGAACGCCAAGCTGGAAAAATTCGTAGTTAAAAGCATCAACAAAGAGCTGAAAAGTGTAAATTTAGACTATAATTTAGTTCAAATGCAATACTTCTTTGAAAGCGTTTTTTTAAACAAAAGCGAAAGAAAAAAATTTCTAAAGAAAATTACTGAAAGTAAGAAAAAGTAATGAATGTTCAGCTGCGCGACAGCTTATTTAAGCCATTTTTTGGCTTAAAAATTAAATTTATAACAAAATAACTACACCTTGACAAAGTCTATTTTTGTATGATATTGTATATATAAGCCTTAAAAAGTTAATAAAGTTTTGATTTAGCTCAATATAAGACTTGGAACGTTAATACTATAAGTCGCCCTAGGGCACTACAGCAATCTTAACCTGCATACAGCCTTTGAGATAACAAAGCATTCAACTTTAAGTTGATTAGCCTCTGTTGTCTCTTTTTTTGTCTTCAGAAGCCAGCAATTTAAAGTTGCTGGTTTTATGTTATCTGACAAGGAATTCTATGAGAAATTAAGCAAAAAGACGCTTTCTAACAAGGAAGTATTTGAAGCAAAGCACAATTTTGTGGGATTTTTTGACTTGCTTTTTAGAATTGACAAACGAATAAATGAACAACAAAAGGAAAATAGCTCAAATAAGACGAATAATGAAAATAACGCAAAATTATGCTAGACACAGTAATCTTGAATTTTCCACTTGATAAGTTTGATATTTGGACGCCAGAAATGTTTTTTCCTAACGCGAAAGACTTTTTATCTGATGCCGGATATGGCAAAGCCGTTAACAATCCTTCAAAGGAAGAATCAAAATGGGAATATTATCCAAGAATGACACTCTATAGACGACCTTCAAGAATGGGAATAAATATCGGTTTAAGAGTTGAATTTTCAGTTCCAAAGTTACTATTTCAGAATAATCTAGACGAAATTAAAGAAAGTGATTTTGAAGAAGTTATCCTCAAATTACAGGAAAAACTAATCAAAAAAGGTGTCTATATTATGCGAGATAATTTAGCGGAAGCTACTGTGTCCGGATTTCACGCCTCAAAAAACATTGAGTTAAACGGCTACATAACAGCTACAATGGCAATCAAAGAGCTTTCCAAAATACAGCTAACAAAGAGGTTGGATCTGACAAAGACGGATTTTCGCAACGGCGGTCATTCACTTCAGTATTATTCAAAATCTCACTCCCTAGTTTTCTACGATAAAATCGCCGATATGGGAAAAGACGAAAAAAGGTCAATTGACCACGATATGAAAGGAAATCAAAAAAGTTTGTTTTGTCAGATAAACGAGTGGCGAAGAAAGACTGACATTGAAATTCTTAAAATGGAGGTTAGGCTTTCGCAAAAAAGAAAAATGGACACGGTTTTGGAAAAAATAGGATTTGGCAAAAATCCAAACTTCAGAGATATTTTTAAAAAAGATGTTTGCCAAAAAGTTTTGCTTGATTATTGGAATACGCTTGTCCAAGAAAGAAACCTGCATCTCTTTCAGCAAAACAAAAGCAAGAAAGATGAGCTTATGGAAATTTCTGATTATATCGCAAATCAAAATGGAAGACCTACAAAAGCAGTAGCTCTGTATGCTATCAAAGATTTTTGCAAGAGCGAGGGTGCAGAATTGTTTCGTCAGATTATAGAGGACAAATTCGGAAAAGGCTCTTGGAATAATGTAAACAAGCACTTGAAAGAATTAAATGCAATAGCATTAAATACAAACGCATTGTCGCCAGAGCTTTATTTGAAGGATATTGAAGAAGGATTAAAAAAATTTGATGTCTTTAAGAAAGAGCAAATTACGAGTTAATTATTTAATTCTAAATAAATGAGTAAAAAAAATTTAAAAAAGAAAAAAGTTGAACTCACTGATGAGTTGCTTGATGAAATTTTTCAAGGACGAACTGCTGAAGAAATAAGAAAGGAGCTAAAGAAAAGAGGCTTGGAGGACGAGATTACTGTAATAGGAAAGTATGATTATTGCGATGCGTGTGGTGGTTGCAATGATCGTAAGGACTGTTTCTTGTAAAGAAAAGTAAAGTATCTTATAATTAAAAAATAAACATATGCAAGAAAAAGAATTTTACACAGCTCAAGAATTAGCTGATATTTTAAGGGTAAATATAATGACTATTTATCGCTACATTAAAGCTGGAAAAATTAAAGCTTATAAATTCGGTAAAGAGTTTCGTATTAAAAAGAACGAGTTTCAAAGTTTTGTAGAAAATGCATCAACAAAATAAATCTATGAGAAAATTATCTTTTGAGGTCAAATATAATAAAGGAAAAAATACAATAAAAATCGTTCACGATGATGTATTAAAATTTCTTGAAAGTCAGCCAGAAAAAAGTATAGACATTATTGTAACAGATCCAGCTTATTCAGGAATGAATAATCATTTAAGCTTGGGGAACGGAAGAATTGTTGGAAAATATGCCGAAAAAGGAACAGTAAATGGAAAATGGTTTGAGGAATTCAAAGATACAGAAGAAAATTATAGAAATTTTTTGCTATTGTGCAAAAAAGCACTGAAAAGTTCAGGTCATTTATATATAATGTTTGATTCCTACTCCCTTCTTTCGCTTGGTCCAATAGTAAGAGAACTATTTGATGTGAAAAATATTATTTCCTGGGATAAGGTCAATTTAGGAATGGGACATTATTTCAGAAGGCGACACGAATTTATTATTTTTGCAACAAATAAAAACAACCGTAAGATAAAGAGCCGCTCATTTCCAGATGTTTGGAGAATTAAGAGGGTTCATCAAGCAAAGTATCCTACGCAGAAACCGGTTGAATTATTTGACATAATGTTAAGTGCCAGCACTTCACCAAACTTTGTTGTCTGTGACCCATTTTTAGGCAGTGGCTCTGCAGCAATTTCTTCAATCAAACATAATTGTAATTTTATAGGCTGTGATATCTCAAACAAGTCTATTGAAATATCGGAAAAGAGAATTAAAGAATATATTAAATTTAAAAAAGATATTCTTCAAAAAAATTCCTCTATTCCAGATAACGAGAAAATATTTTGGTAAATAATAAACGATAAGAAAAAAATAATTATGGCTCACATAACAGATAAAAAAACAATATTTTTCGTTACCTCGCCTAGGTCACCACACAAACTGGTTGATGAGATAAAATTTTTATCAGAAAATTTTGAAGGTCAGAAATGGAATTCAGAGACTCAAAAAAAGTTTTATTTACAACTAGCTAAACAAGATTTTTTTGAGGGTTCAGCAACTGGAGATGTCGCTTTTAAGGCTAGAGATAGAGTAAACAGAGCTCCTAAATCTCTTGGATTGATTGACTTAAAGCCAGTTATCAAGCTTACTGAAGCTGGAAAAAAATATGTTTATGGAAACAGACCGGAAGAGATATTTTTAAGACAGCTATTGAAGTTCCAGCTTCATTCGCCTTATCATAAAGATAAAAATAACACATTTAGAATAAAGCCCTACCTTGAGTTAATGAGACTTATTTATGAATTAGACGGTTTAAGCAAGCATGAGATAGGGCTATTTGTTATTCAACTTACAGATTTTGCTAAATACAATAATGTAAAAAATAAAATTATCAATTTCAGAGAAGAAAAAAAGTTATTGCGAACAAAAAAGATAAATTATAAAAAATTTATCGCCTTGCAATTTGAGAAAGAGCTGACTGAATTATTCAAGGAAGACATTGAGCAAGGAAAGTTATCAATAAGGGAAAGTAAGGAACAAACTTTAGATAATTTTGTTAAAACTAAACGAAGTAATCATCTTGATTATGCCGATGCCTCTATTAGGTATCTTCGTGCTACCGGACTGTTTTCGTTAAATCCAAAAACATCAAAAGTATACATTCTCAAAGAAAGAAAAAATGATATTGAATTTATTCTAAAGAATATTGATAGGGATATATTTGCATATAAAGATGAAGAAGATTATGAAGCGAATTTGTTTGATGCGAGCAAGCCATTGCTTCTTGTAGATAATAAAGACTTGATAATTTCTAAAATTACACAGAAAGATACAAGAGTTAGTGTTTCGGCACTCAAAGAGAAGGACACGGAAGACTTGAAAAATATCTATGAAAGCCTAATCAAAGAGAGTCTTGAAAAATATATTGAAAATGAAAAAAGTAAATTACGAAATTATGAAGAATATAATGATATACTTGAAGTTTTTTCAGGTATTGTAAATAGAGAAAATATAGATCCATCTCTTTTCTTTGAATGGAATATTTGGAGAGCTTTTACAATGTTGAACGACGGAGATATTCAAGGAAACTTTAAAATTGATGACGATGGTATGCCATTATATACAGCTCCAGGCAACACACCCGATATAGTTTGTAAATATAAAGATTTTGATGCAATTGTTGAAGTCACTCTATCATCAGGACAAAAACAATATGAAATGGAAGGAGAGCCTGTAGCAAGACACTATGGTCAATATAAAAAAAGCAATTCAAAACCTGTATTTGGAATATTTGTAGCTCCTAATTTGAATAATGCTACCATTGCTCACTACTACGGTTTGTATCGCATCAACATAGAATATTATGGCGGAAAATCACAAATAATACCTTTAAGTTTAGAGGACTTCAAATGTTTATTAAAAAACGCCCATAGCTCCGCAATTAAACCGAAAGCAGATGATTTAAAAAATTTGTTTAATTCACTATCTAATCTTGCGTTGAAAACTGAAAATGAAAAAGATTGGTATCAGCAAATTTCGCAAACAGTCCAAAACGCATTCGTAAAATGAAAGCGATAATATTAGCTAGAGTTTCAACAGAAGAACAAAAAGACGCCGGAAACTCTCTACCAGCTCAAATTCATAGGCTTAAAGAATACTGCAAAACAAAAGGTTTTGCAGTTTTAGAAATCTTTAGCTTTGATGAAAGTGCCTATAAACAAAAAAGAGACGAATTTGATAAGGCAATTGATTTAGTAAAGAAAAGCAAAGATAAAATTGTAGTCTGTTTTGACAAAGTAGATAGATTTACGCGAAATGTTTTTGATAAACGCGTTCCACTTTTATATGATTTAGCAATGCAAGATAAAATAGAATTACATTTTGTTTCAGACAACCTTGTTATCTCTTCAAATATATCGGCAGCAGAAAAATTTCATTTTGGAATAAATTTAGGTCTGGCGAAATATTATTCTGATGCAATTAGCGACAATGTAAAAAGAGCTTACGAGCAGAAATTAAGGAATGGCGAATGGATTGGACAAGCCTATCTGGGATATAAAAATATAACACTGGAAAATGAAAAAAAGCATATTATCATAGACAAGGACAAAGAATTTCTAGTCCTAAAAATGTTTCAGTTGTATGCCACGGGTAAATTTTCAATGAAAAAGCTTGCACAGGAAATGAACGACAGAGGCTTGAGAAGTAGGAGCGGAATGAAGATGACAACAAGCCAAGTTCATGCAATTTTAAGAAACCCGTTCTATTACGGCGTAATGAGAGTTAAGGGTAAGCTATATCCGCATAAATATCAACCTATCGTTTCAAGATATTTATTTGAAAAAGTCCAAGAAGTTATAAACGGCTATAATAGGCAAAATTTCAAACGAACAAACAATCCATATATTTTCAGAGGATTGATAAAATGTTCACATTGCGGATTAGCAATTACGCCAGAACTTCAGAAAGGGCATGTTTACTATCATTGCACTAATTATTACGGGACTTGTCCTGATAAAGGAATAAAGTGGTTGAGAGAAGATGAATTAGTGGATCAAACTAAAGACCTATTTCAGAGTTTAAAATTGGAGCCAGAAGCCCTTGATAGGCTCAAAGATGAGCTAAGAACTATTCATGATGCTGAAAAAGTGTATTATGAGAAAAATAAAGCAACTATTCAAAGAAAAATAGGCAATATAGATGCAAGGTTAAAGGTTATGTATAGAGACAGACTTGATGGACGTATTACTGCGGACGAATATGACAAAATGGCTATTGAATACACACAAGAAAGAGAAAACTTAAATACACAACTTCAGGAACATTCGTCCGCTGATAGAGACTTCAGTCTTACAGCAAATAAAGTATTAGACTTGTCGCAAAGGGCATTAGAATTGTTCCAAAATTCTGAACCACAAGAAAAAACCCAACTATTGGGTTTCTTACTTCAGAACCTTACTTTAAATGCAGGAAAGCTTTCATTTGAGGTAAAAGCTCCCTTTAATGGCATAATGGAATATGCCAAAACTAAAGAATGGCTCCGGCGGTAGGATTCGAACCTACAACCAAGGGATTAACAGTCCCCTGCGCTACCGTTGCGCTACGCCGGAATATGTTTTATTTGATTTTGAAAAATGTTGCCTAAACAGACAACGAAAACATTGTATCAAAAATATTCTAATCTGGCAAGGTTCAATATTAGTAGTCTTTAAGCTTTCCTATTGACCTATGCTGCCTGATTTTATCTAGAGCTTTAGCTTCAATTTGACGAATGCGTTCTCGAGTTACTCCGAATTCTTTTCCAACTTCTTCTAGGGTGTGGGTTACCCCATCTTCAAGTCCGAAACGTATTTTCAAGATTTTTTGTTCACGTGGAGTAAGTTCTCTTAAAACTTCTACCACATGATTTTTTAAAAGTTTTCTGGAAGCTACCTGATGAGGCATTACAGTTTCAGTGTCTTCAATAAAATCTCCAAGCACACTGTCATCATCACTGTCACCGACTGACGTTTCCAAGGAAACAGTTTCCTGGGAAATTTTTTGGATATGTCTGATTTTATCCACTTCTAAATTCATTTCGGCAGCTATTTCCTCCGGTAAAGGTTCCCTTCCTAATTCCTGGACGAGTCTGCGCGTAATCTGGGTATATTTATTTATAGTTTCAACCATATGTACCGGTATGCGTATGGTTCTGGACTGATCAGCTAAAGCGCGTGTAATTGCCTGGCGTATCCACCAGGTGGCATAAGTAGAAAATTTGTATCCTTTTCTGTAATCAAATTTTTCTACTGCTCTGAAAAGACCTATATTTCCTTCCTGAATAAGATCAAGCAAAGACAAATTATGAGAACGTCCGACATATTTTTTCGCAATACTGACAACTAAACGTAAATTTGACTCAGTAAGTTTTTGTTTGGCCGCCAAATCTCCTTTTTCATTAGCTTTAGCCAATTTTATTTCTTCTTCTGATTTTAAAAGTGGAACCCGTCCTATTTCACGAAAATACATTTGAACCAAGTCTGATGAACTGTCCTCAACTCCTTCTCCCAGGATAATATCGGCATTTTTATCCTTTTTACTCTTTTCATAAGCTTCGACCTCTTTATCAGTATCTATTTTCAACATATCATCAGAAACGACAACTTTTATGCCGGCAGTTTCAAGTTTTTCATATAAATTTTCCAATTCATCCAATTCTTCTTCGATTTCTGGGATAAGATGGATTATTTCATCTTCAGTCACAAATCCTCGCTGCTTTCCGCGTGCAATCAACTCAGCCACTACATCCATGCCTTCTGGCTGAATTTCTTTCGATTTTATTGTTAATTTTTTATTTTTAGATTTCTTTTTAGTCAGAATATCTTTTTTCTTTGATTTTGTTTTTGATTTTACTTTCTTAGCATTTTTAGGTTTTTTCTTTAATTTTATAGATACCTTTTTCCGTAAGGATCTTTTAAGTTTTCCTGATTTTATTTTTTTAGCCTTGCGTATAATATGTTTCTTTAACACTTTCTTCTTGCTTTTCTTTTTTTGTGTTCTTTTCATAATTTAAAAAATATATTATGGAATATATTCCTATTCCACTGAAGATTAAGTTTCAACAAACAAACATCAAAAACCGGGCTGACCCAGTTTTTGTTTTCTATTGAATCTCTTGAGAAAGTTTAGTAAACTCGCTCATTAATTTGGCAAGGGTTTCTTTATCGCCCTTGTTTTCAGCTTTCTCGATTTCCTTTATAATACTACGGATTTTTTCTTTTTGCAATTCTCTATTATATTCAACCATATATCCATCTGCTAATTTTTTAAGCTCTTCCTCTGTTTGTTCGACTATTTCTTCCTGTGCGAAGCGGTACTTTGTTTCAAAATAAATCCTGCGCAGTTTTTCCACAATCTGGTCATCTTCAATTATTGTAAGCATTTTATCGAAAGAAAACTCAGCCTCTGGACCTTTCTTAAGCACGAACCACAATAGTTCATCATTTTTAATACTTTCATTTTCTCTTTCTTTTTCAAATATTCCTTTCCATATTTCGCTACTGCTTAAAATAACTCCTATTAATGATTCACTTATTAAATCACTGCGTTTCTGAAAGGATGATTTTTTTTCTGTCTGTTCGCTTTCATATCCAGCGTATTCCCTGGGAATAGCAACAACTTCTTTTAATACATTGTTTATTACATTTTCTTCCACATCAAGCTCATGCGAGATTTTCTTTACCCAATGTGATTTTTCTATTTTATTTTCAATATGTGAAACATGTGCCAGAATTTCTTTGGCAATACCATTCTTGCCACTGGCTGAATTTTTATCATATTTTTTCAAGATTAAATTGAAAAAATATTCCATAGCTCCGACTGATTCTTTAACCGCTTTTAATAAAAGCTGCGGGTCTTTTTTAACCACATCAGCCGCATCTTTTCCATCAGACAAGGCGACTATTTTTACCTTCATGTCTTTCTCAAAACACAAGTCTGCACTTTTCTCTGCAGCCTGTTGCCCGGCACTGTCCATATCAAAAAGCATGGCCAGATTCTGGGAATATCTTTTAAGCATTATAATCTGATCGGCAGTCAAGGCTATCCCAGAAACTGCAACTGCGTTTTGAATTCCTGCTTGGGAAGCCGCAATAACGTCCATATTCCCTTCCACTAAAAGCGTATAATTTTTATTTTTTATTTCATTCTTCGCATGCGAGATACCATAAAGAGCCTTGCTTTTATGATAAACTGCTGTTTCTGGAGTATTCACGTATTTTGCCTGTGATTCATCTCCTCCTGGAGCTACCCTGGCCGAAAAACCAATCACATTTCCAAAAATATCCTGAATAGGAAAAATTATCCTATCCCTAAATCGATCATAATAATTAGCTTCCAGTTTGTGGCTTTTAGCTTCGTTAGACTTTTCTACCAAAAGACCGGTTTTATTTATTTCATCAATTTTATAACCTCTTTCTATCAAAAAATTTAGGATATTTATCCACCCCTCCGGAGCATAACCTAAACGGAATTTTTTAATGCTTTCTTCGGTCAGCCCGCGATCGTAAAGATATTTTAGTATTTTGTCTTTTCCTGCTCCTTTCCAAAGCTGTGTTTCATAAAACTTAGTCCCAAGTTCTAGAATTTCTAAAATTCTTTTTTTATTATCTGTATCTTGTGATTTATATTCTTCCAGCTCTACTCCGGCTTTTTCTGCCAGCATTTTCAAGGCTTCTCTAAATTCAATACTTTCTATCTCTTGAATAAAAGTTAAAACATCCCCACCCTTAGTACAGCCAAAGCAATGAAAGATCTGTTTTTCTTCATTAACCGTGAAAGAAGGAGTTTTTTCATGATGAAAAGGACATAAGCCTTTCCAGTTTGCGCCTGCTTTTGTTAGACGGACATATTCGCCGACTACATCAACGATATTAAGTCTCGATTTTATTTCTTCTACATTTTTATTCATATTTTCAGACTAAAGAACTTTAGAGAAAAAAGCAAACAATTAGCGGAGAGAGAGGGATTCGAACCCTCGATACCGTTTCCAGTATGCCACCTTTCCAAGGTGGTGCACTCGACCACTATGCGACCTCTCCTTATTTTTGGTTTAAAAGTTAAATTAATTTCATTTTTTCCCCTTGTGGCGTGTTCCCAGCAATTCTGATAATTTCCTCCTTTTTATCCAGATTTTTTGCCTTCATCATGGCTTCCAGCATTTGCTTGGGTTTATCCTGGCTAGTATAATAACCTTCAACACCCCAGAGGAGGGATAGCTGATTATATGTCTTTTTGTTATTAGTTGCAACTAGAAGTGGCTTTTCTAAACGGAAATGGGAAATGAGGCGTGCCGTAAATCCAGAAAAACTGGCCACCGCAATGCCCTTTATTTTCTTATCTTTTACTAATTTATATGTATTTTTTATGAAAGAATTAAATTCTTCTTCATTTCTTAATTTAAGCAAGTGATCGACATTATCATAAGGAGAAGCTTCCGTGTTTTCAATAATTTCCTTCATAATCTTTACGCTCTCTACCGGATATTTACCACTGGCTGATTCTCCACTAAGCATGACGGCATCAACATGATCGATGACTGCATTAGTCACATCACTGACTTCGGCCCGTGTTGGACGCGGATTTTCAATCATAGAATTCATCATCTGTGTCGCCATAATTACCGGCTTCATATTTTGCAGGCTTTTACCCACGATTTCTTTCTGAAAAACTCCGACCTTACTTTCATCCATTTCAATTCCCAAATCCCCACGAGCTACCATTACTACATCAGCATGAGCAACAATATCTTCTAGATTTTTAATAGCCTCCTTGCGCTCGATTTTTGCTACTATTTGCGGAAGATTTTCAGTACGTCCGAGAATTTTTTCAATTCTACTTCGAAGATTTTCAATATCCATTCCGGAACTCACAAATGACATGGCTACAAAATCAACTTCATTTTCAAGAGAAAAATCCAGATCCTTTTCATCTTTTTCGGTAATTGGATCAATATGTAATTTTGCATCCGGAATATTAATACCTTTATGATTTTTAATAATTCCTCCATCAATAACTTCTGCTAATAAAATATTATTATCTTTTTCGCGAACAACAACTTTCATTAATCCGTCTTCAATTAAAATCTCATTACCTACTTCAATATCATCAATAATGTTTGGTATGTCCAATAAAAAGCATTGTTTATCTTGTATTCTATGTCTTACATCTTTGACTTTTTCAATATCACTTACTGCAATTTTATCGCCAGTATTTATTTCAACTTCAGCCTCCACTAATGTGCGTATGCGCGGTCCTTGCAAATCAGCCATTATTCCTACTGGTTTTTGCATTTCTTCTGAAAGTTCACGGACGATCTTGATAACGTCTCTATGCCACTCATAACTTCCATGTGAAAAATTAAGACGTGCCACGTCCATACCAGCCTCAATCATATCTCTTATTACTTCCTTTTTATCAGAGACAAGCCCTAAAGTAGCTACAATTTTTGTGTGTTTTTTCATATAAGATATTTTTGTGTTTATACAGTAATATTATAACAAAACAAGCAACCCGGAAAGGCTGCTTGCTGTCAGAATGAAAAAACTTAGTTTTTATAAAGTTCTTTAACCTGAAATAAAATGTACCAACCAATAATTGCTCCTATAATTCCGCTTATGATACCTGCTACAGAAATTATACTTCCAATCAAGCTTACGATACTGGCGTAAAAAACCAATTTCCATCCTCCCTTGGTTCGCTTAAATAATCCCGGTACAGCAATAAGTTCCATAACAACTACCACTATAGAAATTACGAGGGAAATAAGAGCAAGAAATCCGAATCCATGGCCAATCGCATAACCAACCATTGCAAAAGGAGCTAAAACAGTAGAAAGACCCAATGCTAATAAAATTCCTGGAATTGCAATAATAGCAAAAATGATAATTAGATACGGAGCAACCTTAACAATAAATTCTTTGCCACCAGCTGGAATCGCAAAGGGAGCCTTTTTTACTAAATATTCTTCTAAAAAAGCTTCGAATTGTGAAATATCTCCTTTCACGCTTTTTTGTTCAACTTTTGGTTCAGACGCAGGCGCAGATTTTTTAGCTTGTTCTTGAGACTCTTGTTTTGGAGCCTCTGTTTTTTGTGTGTTTTCTTCCATAAGTTTAATTTTTAAAAGATTATATTTTTAACTTATCTTTTTATATTCTATCATATTTACTAAAATAATAATAGCTATTAAAATGTCCCTATTTTAAGCCAATTTGCTCTATTTCCCTCATGATTTCTTCAGGAATCGGATTTTTTTCCGGACTCACTCCAGGATACCGCCAAGCTGAAATTATTGTGATTTTTTTATTTGAATTTATTTTATTTTGTAATTCTTTTAATTTTGAATTCTGCGTTGTTACTTTATTTTTTATTTTTTGATTTTTCGTTTGGTACATTACCCAAACTTCCTGACTCCATTTTTCTTGTTCGCCATCATCGTTAAACGAACGATTCCATATTGAAGGTTTTTTATTTCTTTTAATATTTCCAACTGGAATCATAACTGCTACTGTATTTTCTGCAATTCCGGTTTCAATTCTTTGCGGTTTTCGAATCACACCCAAAACTTTTTGCTCAGAAAGCCCGTAATAATGCATTTTTTCCTGGACGTGCTGCGTCCAAAAATATTTATCCGTATTTTTCGGCTTTTTCCATTGCATATCCTAAACAGACATTCCCCGTAGAGCCTTTACTCTATCTTCAATAGGAGGATGGGTTAAGAATAATTTAGAAACTTTTTTCCCCTTAAAAGGATTAGAAATATAAAGATGGGCTGTGGCACGATTGGCAGCCTCTAGCGGTTCCTGATCAACTGAAATTTTTTCCAAAGCGCGCGCCAAGCCTTCAGGATGCCGCGTAAGAAGTGCTCCTGAAGCATCGGCTAAAAATTCTCTTTTTCGTGAAATAGCCAATTGCATTAGCATGGCTGCAATTGGAGCTAAAATTGAAAGAACAACAGCTATAAGTATCAAAATTGCACGTAGTTGACTCCCTCCCTCACTATCACGTGATTTACCGCCAAAAAAAGCCCAGTGACGAAACCAATCAGCTAAAAGAGTTATAAAACCAACTAAAACAACAATGACTGTGGAAAGAAGAATGTCTCGGTTACCAATATGGGAAAGTTCATGCGCAATTACTCCTTCTAGCTCGACCTTTTCCAATTTCTGTATTATTCCGGTTGTCAGACAAATTACTCCATGTTTCGGATCCCTCCCTGTTGCAAAAGCATTTGGAGCACTGTCTTCTATGATATATATTTTCGGCATCGGTAGCCCAGCTGTAATGCAAAGATTTTCCACGATATGAAATATTTCCCGATTATTATCATGGCTTATTTCTTTAGCCCTGCTCATTCCCAGCACTATTTTATCACTCCACCAATATGAACCGAAACTCATTAAAATTGAAAATATTACAGCACCATAAAGAATAGAGCTGTTGCCCATCGCTCCCGCGAAAACGTACCCAACTCCAATCACAAACACGAGAAAACCGGTGATATATATCCAAGTTAAACGGATATTTTTATCCGCTTGATTATAAAGTGTAGACATAATTAAAACTCGACTTTAACAGCTTCTTTTTCGCCTTCTTCAGCTTCAAAAAATTCACGCTTAGTAAGATTCATCATTCCAGCAATAATATTGCTTGGAACTGTTTCGATCTTAATATTGAAGTCTCTAACATTGCCATTGTAAAATCTGCGAGCAGCCTGAATTTTGTCTTCCGTATCAGTTAGCTCTCTTTGTAGCTCTAGAAAATTTTGATTGGCTTTAAGATCTGGATAATTCTCAGCCACTGCAAACAATGATTTTAGTGTTCCACTCAGCACATTTTCCGCTTGTTCTTTTTGAGCAGGAGTTTCAGCTCCCATAGCAGCTGCACGAGCTTCAGTAACTTTTTCAAAAAGCTCTCTTTCATGTGTCGCATAACCCTTAACAGTACTAACTAAATTTGGAATAAGATCATATCTGCGTTTAAGTTGAACATCGATATCACTCCAAGCCTCATCTACGCGATTTTTTAATGTTATCAGCCCATTGTAAATTCCGATACCTGCTACAACCAAAAAAGCTGCAACGATTAAAATAATTATTCCAATACTCATATTTTTTTATCATTTAAAGTTGTAAAGAAATTTATATTTACCGCTTAAATGATTGGATTTATTAATATATTTATTATACCACCAACTTAAAAATCATGCTATAATTTAACCAGTAAGAAAATAATACAAAAAAAATATGAAATTTATTACTTCCTATGCCATTTTTCTTATTCCTGTTTTTGTCGGTATTATTACACAAGCCATCAAATTTATAATTTATAGCACAAAACATGGTTGGGATATTCGTTACCTTTTTACTCATGGACACATGCCATCGGCTCATACGGCCTTTGCAATTTCTCTAGTAACATCAGTAGGCTATTTTGAAGGTTTCCACTCTGGTTCATTTGCTGTAACTTTTGCACTAGCATTTATTATTATTGACGATGCGACAAGAATACGCATGTACCTGGGAGACCAGGGACGTTACCTTAATATGCTCATACAGCAACTTAATTTCGATGAGAGCAAGTTTCCTCGCTTGAAAGAACGAACGGGGCACAGAACTAGTGAGGTTATTGTCGGTGCAATTTTAGGATTTGTTTTCACTTTAGTTTTTATAAGCCTGCTAGCTTAAACTTTCTAATTCTTCCTCTATAATTCTCCTATCATTCCAAGGAATTCTTTTTTTACCAACCGCCATGGTTTCTTCCGCCCCTTTGCCAGTTACGATAACAAAATCGCCCTCTTTCGATAAAATCAGGGCTTTTTTAATTGCTTCTTTTCTATCTAAAATTTTCCAAAACTTTTCTCCTTCAATTTTGTTTCTAATCCCTGAAGCAACTTCATCAATTACTCTAATCGGATTCTCATTATATGGATCTTCGTTAGTAACAATTATATAATCAGCGTATTTTGAAACTATTTCTCCCATTATCGGCCTCTTGCCGCGGTCTCTTTCACCGCAAGAACCAAACACGGCAATAATCTTAGATCTTGAGGTATTGATATGATTTATTAATTGGTAGAGTTTTTCTAAAGAATCCGGAGTTACCGCATAGTCAATAATAATATTAATCTTTCTTTTATTCGGGATATTTTCCATTCTACCTGGCACTAGTTTTATTTTTTCTAAGGAATTTTTTATTATTTCCATGTTTATTTCTTCAGAAATGCCCACACAGATAGCCGCCAGTGCATTTTCTATATTAAATTCTCCTAGCAATTTTAAATTTATTTCTGTATTTTTAACCGAAAATTTAGTTCCTGATGGATTTAATGATATATTTTTCGCTAAAATATCAGCTTTATTGTTTTTTAATGAATAAGTAATTTTTTTGCCAGTAGAAATGTTTAAAAATTCTCCCGGATTTTCCATATCTAAATTTATAATTGCATTATTGGCCTTTTTAAATAATTCTGATTTAACCTTTCTGTATTCTTTCATTGTCTTATGGTAGTCTAGGTGCTCCCTGGTGACATTAGTAATAACAGCAGTTTCATATTTAACACCCCATACTCTATATTGATCAAGGGAATGCGAAGAAGTCTCCAAAACCAAATATTTACAACCTGCCTGAACTGATTTTTTTATAAATTTCTGTACAGCAAAAGAAGAGAGTGTTGTAAATTTTGTTTTATTAACCCATTCTTCACTGCCTAATTTAAAATTTATGGTTGAGGCAACTGCCGTTTTAAACCCATTTTCTTC
Organism: Candidatus Moraniibacteriota bacterium; assembly: GCA_035390125.1. Classification (NCBI taxonomy): domain Bacteria; phylum Candidatus Moraniibacteriota; species Candidatus Moraniibacteriota bacterium. The sequence continues at coordinate 172,808 of DAOOTD010000002.1, read as the reverse complement.
TAAAATTTTAGCAATCATTTGCACAGTGGTTGTTTTTCCATTGGTTCCTGTCACGCCAATTATTTTTATCCTATGCGATGGAAAGCCATACAAAAAATTAGCCATAATCGCCTGACTCAGATGATAGACATTTTTTATAGATTGTGGGATTATTTTTTTCATATCTATGCTAATTATAACCTAGGTGTAAATAAAATGGAAAATGGCTTGCAGAATAATCAACAAGCCATTATGTTTATTTATTTTTATAAAAAATTAATTCTTACCATTCATAAGCTTAACTTGGGCACGTACGCCTTCTAGTAAACCTTTGATACCGCTCCTTAACATTCTTAGAATATTTTCATATTCGGGGTATAGACCACTATTTATGATTCTCTCCGACATAGGTAAAACATGGTTAACCGTTTCAACATCATATTTTACAAGTCTTTCCCTTTCAAAATTTCCAAACATGCTTCTTCGCATATTTATAAAGCGATCCACATGTTTATTGACCACTAACCTGGTGATTTCTTCTATCAGACTAAAATACTCTTTAATTTGAATAGGGGTCATTTTTTTATAAGGTTTGGTGGTAATGAAAGTTTCTTCCACAACTGTGTCATTTTTAATTTCCTTCAGAAGATCTTCTTTGGTTATGATGATGTTTTCTTGGTCTCTGCATTCTTCAACAATATCATGACATATGCCATCAGAAAGCATGATTTCATCTTCCATATTGTTAATAAGCAGAACATAACAAAGCTCATTTGGATGCCCAAAATATGGAGTTCCATCCTGCCTGAAATGATTTCTATGACAATATTGAGCAACTTCATATGAACGCTTGAAAACAGGAACATTATGATATTTTATATAACTCCAAACAAATTCTTCCTTTGAGATATTGAGCGCCATAAAGGTCACCCCCTTTCTTTTTTAGATTTAAAGTACTTTTTTAGGTAATGATAAACTTACTATAAAAAAAATAAAAAGTCAACTAATTCTAGCTTTTTATATTAAATAAAAAATACCTTAATTTTATTAATTATTTTTTTATATATGCCAAAAAATAAACTAAAAATCTTATAGAATAAGTACTTTCGATTTTTTATTATAATGTCATAGCTTCCTGGAAATACAGTTGGCTGGGTATTTGGTGAAAATCCAAGTTTGAATTTTGTAATGCCTTCCCATCCATTCGACATTTTTATTCCTCCAAAATCATAATATTTACAACCACTATTTTTAGCATCTAAAATAGCTTTCCATTGCAAAAGATATGGCGCCATAACATTTCTGTGCTCATTATCAGAGGCACCATGAAGAAAAATTGCAGTATTTCCAAAAAAAACAACCAGGTTAGCTGCAATAATTTTACCTTCATATTCTGCGCAATAAAGTTTAAGCATATTTTCCGGAATTTTTTCAATCATTTTTTTGTAATAATTTTCAAGATGAACAGAAATTTTATCACGCTTTGCAGTAATTTTAACTAAGTCACAAAAACGCTGGACATATTTTTCTTCTCTTGAAATGAAAATTTTCAATTGCTTCTTTTCTGCTAAATGTATGTTGTAACGGGTCTTTTGTCTCATTTCTGCTAAAAGCTCTTCTTCTGTTTTTAAGATGTCAATAATGAAAATTTGCTTTGGTTGCATGTTGTGAGGTGCCATAACTATAACATTTTTTTTATTTTCTCTAAGCAACTCCAGTATTTCATTATTTTCAGGTTCAATCCTAATCCAACTGGCATTTTCTTCCTTAGCTAATTGGATAATTTTTTCAATATATTTTACATTTTGTCTTAAATCCCCCTTTTCTAAAATTGGTCCACGAGGACAATAAAAATACGCCCCAATTATAGGCAACCTATGTTTGATAATGCTTGCTGAAAAACCGCTTTCTTTAACAATAAAAGTTTTTTTTCCAACACTTTCCTGAAACATCCGCCATTCCGGCGATTGCAGAAAATTTTCATTTTTTTTATTCTCATCCATAGAATTTATTATAGCAATAAAATTGTATAAAAGAAAAGAAGGCTTTGATTGATTAAAGCCTTCTAGATAAAAACTTTCCAATTCAATAAAAATGCTGCAATAAAGAAGAAATAGCTTTACAACAAAGACACTGAAACACCTATTGAGCGTATTGCATCTTTATATCTTCCTAAAGCTCTTATATTTTTTATGTTTTCTCCTAATGCTGGTATGTCACAGCCTAAAGGAACACTAACATCGTCAGAAAAAAATGATATGTCATAAGAGTCCAGACCGCCATCCTTAAGCCCCGTCACTTTTCCATCTTTGCATTCACAACCATCGCCAGTTGGGCAAAACAATTGCTCTATTGTTTTTTCATCTTTTATATTGCCGTTTATTTTTTTTATTGCTAGTTGAATTCCACTGTCTGCAGCAGCATAAGCCTGAACAGAAAAATCAGTAGAACTAGCTGATTTCTTTTCAAGCATTGTTGATATTGACATGGTAGCAACAATTGCCACCATCATTGTCAGGATGATAAGCGAATAAGCGAGAATTGATCCTTTATTTTTCATAAAAAAATATCTTCTTATTGTTTGCATCTTAATTTTATTTTTTTTATAAACCATAATGCAAGTTTTGTTTTTTTATTATAGCATGTTTTCCTATTTTTTGCCTAAATTTTTCAAGGCAATTTTAATTCTTTCCCCGACATCTTTAACTTCTAGTGAAACACCTTTTAATGTTTCTCTTGCATCAGAAATTGAATAACCCATTGAAACTAGAGCCTCTATAGCATCACTATCGGCAGTTATCTGGGTCTTCTCACCCAATGAAACGCCTGCGACTTTATTTTTAAGTTCTAATATTAGACGGCTAGCAATTTTTTTACCGATACCAGAAACTTTAATCAGCAACGATTCATCATCATTAAGAACAGCTGTTTTTATTGTTTTTGGATCGGCGATTGTTAATATTCCCATAGCTGCCTTCGGACCGATCCCCGAAATGGAAATAAGAAGTTCAAACATTTCAAGTTCTTCCATATCAAGAAAACCATACAAAGCTAGGGCATCTTCGCGAACATAGGTGTGTGTATAAAAATCTGCTTCTTTTTTCCCTGCAATAATACCGAGGGTATGTGATGTCACAAAAATTTTATAGCCAATGCCGTTGACATCTACAACAACATAGTTGTCATGCAAAAATTCAATTGTACCTTTTATCTTAGAAATCATAATAATATTTACTAATTAAGGAATTGATATGTTTTTAGAAACAGAATCTGTCTTGCCTTTTTCATCCTTAACCGTAGCCTTTATTTCTAATGTTGATCCCGACTTACCGGAAGCATCATAGGATGTTTTATATGGACTTGATTTCATAGAATCAATCTCGTCTCCATCCACTAGGAACCTTACCTCATCAACATTAAAAGGAGAATCAATTTTTGCTGAAATTGAAAGTTCATACCCATCCCTACTGACAGAAATTGAGATTTCCGGCTCTATTTCTGCAAAATCATTTTCTGTGCATTTTTCCTCTGGGGCTGGTTCATTCTCGTTTTTACTATTCTTTTTAAGCCAATCTTTAACTCCTTTTTCCCAATTTTTAAATTGAGGATCATCCTTTGGATTTTCAGGATATTCTCCGCGAGGATCATCTTTTTTGACATAATACAATATGGTATGCGCATCAGAAAAATCTTTCTTTTTAACATATGATTCGGGACATGCATCGCTTGCTAAACAGTATTCATCGTCTTTTCCAGGAATTTCACAAACTTTAACGTCTTTTTGTTCATTAATCTTACCATTTAAAATATCTTTACCAGCATCTTCTTTTTCATATTTAGGGAACTGCTCTATAGGATAATTTACCAGAACTTTATCCATAAAATTTCTCCATATTGGAGCTGCTACTATAATACCATCGGCTCCCATTTTCATTGGTGAATTGTCATTATTTCCAGCCCAAACTCCAACCGCAATTGAAGGAGTATAGCCTACTGCCCAGCCATCTCTGAATTCATTTGTTGTTCCTGTTTTTGCAGCTACTGGACGATTATCAAACCTAAAGGGGTTATTTGAACCGAAAACCGGGGCACGCAAATCATTTGTTGACATTATATAATCAAGCATTCCTATATATTTTTCTTCTACGATACGTTGTCCATCCGATGATTTATATTCCTCCAAAATTTTTCCATTTTTATCATGTACACGCGTTATAAACGTCTGCTTTTTATAAACACCACCACGAGCTAGTGAGGCATAGGCATTAACATGATCGATAAGTTTTACTTCTCCGCCACCCAATACTAGCGATAATCCATACCGTTCTGGCTGATTAAGCCCTGTTATTCCTAAGTTTTTAGCAATTTGTATAGAATTTTTAACCCCAGCAAGATAAAGAGTTTTTACAGCAGGAATGTTAAGCGACATAGCTAGCGTATTTTTCATTTGCAATGAACCATGAAATTTTCCATCATAATTTTTCGGCTTATAATCTTCCTGCGAAGAGTCACTGGCAGTAAAACTTGTTTCTGTATCATAAAGGAGGGTTTCCGGAGTGTATCCTTTTGTAAAGGCTGTTAAATAAACATAGGGTTTAAATGATGAACCTGGTTGTCGATTACGAATTGACACATTATCTTGAGGCTCAAATTTACAGTTTTTTCCAGAAACGCATCCCTGTGGTTCTGATTTTCCGAAATAGTTTTTAGATCCAACCATAGCTAAAATTTGCCCTGTTTTCGGATCTTCAGCTACTAATGCCGCGTTATAAGCATTATTTCCAATATTTTTTGCGGTTCCTTCAGCAATTGCTGATTCGGCCGCTTGCTGCATATCCCAATCTAAAGTTGTATAAACTTTCAAACCTCCTTGTTCAACAACTTGTTCTCCATATTTATTAACTAGATAATCTTTAACATACATAACAAAATGAGGAGCTGCTATATTGTCTTGTTTGGGACTTATTTCCGAAAGGATATCAACACCTTTAGCTTCATCAGCTTGCTCTTTTGTTATATAGCCCTGGTCAGCCATTTTTTGCAATGTCAATTCCTGACGTGCCTTTAATTCATTAACGTGCAGGCCAAAGGGAGAATAATATGTCGGCGCATTTGGCAAAGAAGCAAGAAGAGCAGCTTCCGGTAAATTTATTTCTCGAGCTGATTTGTTAAAAAAAGTTTGAGCCGCTGCTTCAATTCCATACGCACTTGAACCATAAGGAATCTGGTTTAGATACATTCCTAAAATTTCATCCTTTGAATATTTAGTTTCAATTTCTATGGATAAAATAACCTCCTTAATTTTTCTAGTTAATGTCTTTTCATCTGTAAGAAGAGCCTTCTTCACGAATTGTTGAGTAATTGTAGATCCGCCCTGTGCAGCACTTCCTTTAATAATGTCTTTAAGGGCACTACGAACAATAGATGAAATTTTTATTCCGTGATGAGAATAAAAATCTTGATCTTCGAGAGAAATTGCAGCATATTTTACTGTATCAGGAATTTGTTCAAATGGTATTATAGTGCGTTTTTCTTCCCCGTGTATATCATAAAGCAAGTGCTCTCCGGTTTTATCATATATTTTTGTAGACTCGATAACAGGACGCGTTTTTACTGAGGTCGTACTAGGTATGTCTTTGGCAAAATATATAAAAATACTTGCTATAAAAATCAATATTGCCCCAAAAACACAGAGGGCAATTTTCCCTGCAAGTTTCCATCTTTTTTGGGAGGAAATACTTTTAAATTTGTTCGGTATAAATATAGGTATCATTTTAATAAAAAATTAAAATTTTATTATTTAGGTGCTTTTCGAATTAACTTAATTATACATAAAGCATCTTATTTTTCAAGAAAATCACCTATTATCCTTAATCTTTTTTTGCTAATAATTTTTTTATACAGGGACATATATTTTTCAGCCATAATAGAACTGTCGAAAATATTTTCTGCAACTTCTCTGCATTTTTTCCTATCAAATCTTCCGGCTAGTTTAGCGGCTTTAACCATAACATTTAAATTTTTAGATAAGCAGGCAATTTTAGGATTATTAAGGATTTTCGGCGTTGGGTTTATGGGTGTTCCTATAATAGGCGTTCCGCAAGCAAGCGATTCAGCTATAATTAAAGGACAAACTTTTATGTTTCTCCTGATAGGGAAAAGCAGTGCCTCAGCTTTTCTTAAATGTTTGAAAATTTCAAGCTGAGAAACTTCACCCATAAATACAATTCTATCATTTAAAAAAGGTTTTATTTTATGCTTAAAATATCTTTTCCTATCCAAAGACTTCCCAACACGTCCGAAAATTAAAAGCTTTTTATTTGCTTTATTTGCTATTTTAATAGCTATATCTATACCCTTTGGTTCAGTAAGCCTTCCAACAGTCATAAGGTATTTTCCTTTTTTAAAAGAAGGTTTTATTTTTTTTATTTCTATTCCGTTTTCTATAACCGCATCGACAGGCAAATTATTTCCGTGAGAAGACGACAAGGCAACCGCGTAAACACCGTTTTTCTTTATCTGAGATAGAATAGGTTCAGTAATCTTATTATGAAATGTCAGCAAACAAGGTTTTTTTATATGTTTAGAAACCAAATAAGCGTCTTTTTGAGAATTAAGATGTATAATGTCAAATTTTTGCTGGTGATTTATAATTTCCATCTGACTTTTTATTCTCAGCTCTTCAACCTTTCCAATTTTTTCTGATAAAGACATGTTGCAAATGCTTTTTTCCAATGTTGCTATATGTTTAGTATTGATCTTCCAATCACTCGGAGCAAAAAGTACAACATTGACTCCTTTTTTTTTTAGAGCATGGGCCATGTTTTTTGTAGCCACTTCCGGACCACCTATTTCCGAAAAAGATGGAGCAACTATAGCTACAGATAGCTTGTTTTTTTTCATTAGGCTAAATTAATTATATCTTCGAAGCTTTTTCGCTTAATTTTTTCGTCACCTAAAACCGTTATAAGATCTATGCCAGGTGTAGTATTCATTTCAACAAAATAAGGCTTTCCTGAATTTGAAAAAATAAAATCCAAGGAATATTGCGCTTCAGGGAAAATTTTTAGTTTTTTAATTATTTTCTCTGCAATTTTAACTACTTCTTTGGGTATATATTTCACAGGAACAAGAGTTCCACTTGCACCCTGATGTAAATTCGTGAATAAAGAACCCTTTTTGGCAATACGTGAAAGAGCATAGCTTAATTTGTGATTCATAAAAACTAAACGCAGGTCCGAAATCTCTTTCTTTTTTGAAAAACCGGGAATTCCTTTTTCGCTAACAATAAATTCCTGCACAAGCACTGGGTACTGGTATTTTTTATTTATTGCTTTTTCTTTTTCATCAATAACAATTCCGTGCCCGCCAGATCCATAAAGTGGTTTTATAACTATTTTTTTTGATTTTATTTTAGAAAACATTTGAATAAGTTCGCTTTTGTCCATAGCCACAAATGATTTTGGCATAAACTCTCCAAAAATTGCATACTGAGAAAGTTTACTGTTGACCATCACTCTAAACAATGGGTTATTGAACATTTTAACATTCTTAGCTATGTGCAATTTTTTTTCAAAAGACTTAAAGTCGCGCTTTCCTCCAACCTTATCATATACAAGATCTGGCCTTATGTTTTTTTCAATTTTTATCCATTTTTTGTTCCGAAAGGCCCAGGATTTTATAAAAACATTCTTCCGCAAATCATACCAATTGATTGAAGCTCGATACATCTCAATACCTTTTTTAATGCCCATTTCATGCCATTTTTCAAATGAATGCCGGGTAATTTCATTTGAAATAGGTATCTTGCAATTCCAATCATTTCCCCAATATATAACTACTACATTTTTTATTTTTTTATTTTTCATATAATTTATTTATTCACATCTATTAGAAATTTCTTCAGATCTCTTTTTCCAATAATGACAGGACACTTAAGATTTTCTCTTTTTACTAAATTTGCTTTTGATGTTATTTCTATATCATCCATAATAAAACTTACTTTAATAACCGGTCTTATTGATGAGCCGCTAGAAGAAAAAATAACTGCGACATCTTCCAGACTTGTAATTTTTTCTTTATATTTTGCTAGGATATCTTTCTTGATTTCAGATTCATTCTCTGGAAGTATTTGATATTGTGATAAATCTATTTTAGAAAATTCATCAACTGTTTCGCCAAAACCAATTTCTTTTGCTAGCTCATAATCTATAGATGTTGAATTAGCTCCAGTATCTATTTTGGCATCAACTTCAATTTCTTTTCCGTCTTTATAAATAATTTTTATTTTTTCTATAGTACCGATAACTTTTCTCCCAGAAATGTCCTCCAACTCCTCTTCGACTTCCCCTCCAAATAGGTCTCTTCCTACACGAACTCCTCTTTCAGCTGACTTGATTTTAATTCCTTTTACTCTTTCCAGCCGCTCTCTTAATCCTGATAAATTTGCAATCTGTATGGAAAGCCCTGGACGTGCATTTATCTCTAAGAAAACTGGTCCTCTTTCTCTATCAATGGCAATATCAGCACCTAAATATCCCATGCCAGAAATTTCCTGTGCCTTGACAGCTAAAAGCAAAATTTCTTTCCAATAAGGAATTTTTATACCTGAAAGCAGGAGTCTGGTTCCTGGAACATAGTCAATAATTTTACCTTTTCCCAAAACTGCTGTAGTTGTTATACCTGATGCCAGGTCTATTCCTATTCCTATTCCACCTTGTTGCAGATTAGCTTTTCCTTTTGATTCTTTGGTTGGAAGACGAAGCATTGCCATTACAGGAATACTGTTAAAAACAATTACACGAATATCAGGAACTCCTTTGTAGGCATAGGGCTTAAAGAGTTTAAGAAGTGCAAGCCTTTCTTCAAAAAATGCAACATCAGGAAGATTAGAAAGTGAAAATGATCCATCTAATATGTTCAGTACATGGCTTTTAATATCTTCAACTGTGATTGTAGACCCATCAGCTTTAATCCAAATGTCACTTTTATTTTTCTTTTTTCCATACACAATTAAAATTCCACCGCCACCAAAACCTCGGCTGGGCTTCAAAACAAAAGAGTTTGGCAATTGATCCCAGTTAAAATCATCCAATTCCTCAACTGATTTAATTTTAGCAATAAGTTCTGGCACGGGAATACCTGCTTTTTTTAATATACGCTTGCTCATGATTTTATCATCAGCAAGGCGTTTCGCATTTTTGCGATTATATTGACGTATATATTCAAGATTGCGAGCATTCATGCCAAGCAACTTATGTGCATTTTTTATATAATCAAACATTTTTCTACTTTATGTTTTTTAAAACTTCTCTAAATCTTATATACTCGCTTATTCTTAAACCATTCCATTTGCCAAGTAATATATTGACCGGTATCGTAAAAAGAACTAACCACGGAAATGCTACTATGCTTTTTATAAGAAATGGCCAGCTTGCTAAATAGTAACCGGCTATTGAAATTATTAAAGTTTCTGCAGCAAGAATTAAGGCGACTTTATTTCCTTTTTCTATTTGGGTAGCAACAAATTTTTCTACAATTGTAATCATTATCAATATAGGAAAAATTGAAACAGAAGCTAAGCCTGTTCTGTGCATAGAGCCTCCAAAACCAAGCATTATCAAAATTGCAACAGCAATTATGCTAAGCATTATGGCAACTCTTGGCAGATATAATATACGCAGTTTTTTAAGCATGAAGCGCATAAGCATACCCATTAAGATAACACTTATGAAAATTACGAGGCCATACCTGAGTTGTGGCATAGCTAAAAAAGCAAATGTTATAATAGCTGGCGTATAAATTCCAAATGCCTTAATACCAATAACTTGACGAAAAAAAGCTATGAGAGTGACAACGATAGGCAGCATTAATAATAAGATGACAGTATCAAGAGGCACCCCTTGATTAACAAGGTAGCTTATAAAAGGATTTATGTTTTGCATAATTTTATTCTAATTTCTAGGAATTTGAATTAATTTTAAATTCAAATTCGTATTTATTTACATTTTATTGATTTCATTTTTCTACTATTCAAATGACAGAGAGCAATTGCAATTGCATCGGCTGTATCATCTGGCTTAGGAATGTTCTTAAGCTTTAATACCTCTTTAACCATCGATTGAACCTGCTTTTTTTCCGCCCGTCCATATCCTGTTAAAGCCTGCTTGACTTGGAGCGGAGTATAACCGCATACGTTAACACGATTTTTTTCCAAAGTCAAGAGTATAGCTCCTCTGGCCTGGCTGACTTTCATGACTGTTTTTACATTTTTAAAGAAAAACAATTCTTCTACAGACGCTTCATCTGGTTTATATTTTTTTATTATCTGCTCTAAGTCGCTAGAAACCTCAAGAAGTCTTTCTGCGGTATTATTTTTGGGTGAAGTTGAAATGTGTCCATAAGCCACAGATTCTACATTCCCATTTTTTTCGTCTAAAACTGCCCAACCAACAGTTGCTGATCCGGGATCGATACCGAGAACTCTTAATTTCTCAATATTTTTTGATTTTTTTTTCATCTGATAAACAATTAAAGATTGTCAAAAATTTCTTGTACATCATCATGCTCATCCAATTTTTCCCAAAGATTTTCATAAGCTGTCTTAGCCTCAGGAAGAAGTTCTATTTTTTGCAACGGCACATAGATCAATCCAGCACCTTCTATTTTAATCCCATTCTTTTCTAAGCTTTCTTTGACATTTTGTAATTCCGTTGTGGCCGTATAAATAATAATAAAATCTTTTTCATAAGCCATGTCTTCTGCTCCAGCTTCAATAGCTGCTATTTCAATTTCATCTGAATTTCTATTTTCATTTAAGATTTCAATACTGCCTACTTGTTTGAACATAAATTTGACACTGCCTTCACTGCCTAGTTTACCTCCCCCTTTAGTGAATAAACTTTTAATTTCACTGAAGGTCCGATTGCGATTATCAGTAGCCGTCTTGATCAGCATTGCCACATTGCCTGGTCCATAGCCTTCATAAATTACTTCTTCAATTTCCGATCCATCTTTGAGTTCGCCTGTGCCTTTTTTAATAGCACGTTCGATGGTGTCTTTTGGCATATTGACCGACCGCGCCTGATCAATAGCTAAACGCAAGGAAAAATTATGATCCGGATTGCCGCCACCTTGTTTGGCGGCAATAGAAATAAGCCGTCCATATTTGGTAAATACGTTCGCTTTCTTGGCATCGTTAACGCCCTTTCTTTGTTTGATTCCTGCCCAATGCGAATGTCCGGACATAGATTTATTTTTTATATTTTATACAAACTAATATTATCACTCATAAAAATCTATTTCAAGGTAAACATCTTATAATTTTGTAATAATCTGTTTTAAATATTGTATTAAGCTAAAACGGACATAAATAGAAAAGTTCTTTTAATTTTAAAGAGAAAGGAGTTGAAAAATGAGAGAAAAATTGGAAAGACTAAGATCTATTTTAAACTCAATTATTAAATGGATTCCCAATGACATCAAGCCTGAATACGAAAAACTTCTGCCTTCAGAAGCAAGGTTTCTTAATTTTGGAGAAAAAATGAATTTATATTCTTTTGCCCAAAAAGCTCACGATTACATACCCAAAGATAATTGGCACTCAATTGGAGAACTTATCAGAATAGTAGATGAAATAACCACGTAATATGGCAAGAAGGTTTAGCGTAACTTCTATTGTCCTGCCCGCCATAGCTTATGCAAGTGAAGGTGGGCTTTTTTGTAAAGCTCGTAATTATTTATGATTTTTACTTAGAGAAAATAAAAGCATCTTTTTTAGATAAGCTTTTTTCAGTTTAGGAAAAAGTTTATTATAAAATTTAATTTTAAATTTATTACCGTAAATAAATCTTTTATAAAAATAATCATGTAATGAGATTGCCTTGGTAGTTCTGCCGTGAAAAAATAAGTACCATCAATTTCTCTGACTGTTTCTTCGCCTAAAACACGCGGATAATTATTTGATAATTCTATTTTGAATATTTTTTTATTGTTTGAAACCAATTTATTTTCTCTTTCAAACATCGGCTTTGAAATAATATCTGCTTCTGAAATATTTTCCATATCATCACTTCCATTTATATTTATATCTTCCTGCTCGCTATTTATTGCTTCCTGATTACTGCTTTCTACCTGCTTATTACTACCAACCCATATCCATCCGCCTTTACTTTTTGTATAAATTTCTCCTTCCTTAATAGAGTCATTTTTCTTTTTATATTTTAAATCATAGGCAACTTTTCCGTCCGGATAGCGAAGTTCTATTTCGTTTTTCGTATTATTCAAAGTAAATTTGGAAATTTCACGGGTAATTTCTCTGCTTTTTCCAGCTTTAATTTCAAAATCGATCGAAATAGGATGATTAATGAGTTTTTTCCAGCCCGTCGCTATACTCCAGCCATTGAGGTTTATTTTCTTCTTAGATTTGTTCTCTACCGTAATAGTTTCATTTTCCGTATCGCTACCTATGGGATTAGCATTAACCGAAATAATTTTAACTTCCGGATGTTTCATTTTCACGACTTCTATAGTAAATTTTTCTATCCTGTCTTCGCTGCCCTCTGAATATTTTACACTGCCTTCATATTTTCCAGCTTTTTTATATTTATGTTTTGTTTTTTTAAGATAGCTCTTATGTCCGTCTCCAAAGTCCCATGTCACTTTAGCTTTTTTGGAAAGTCTACCAATTTTAAAATTAGCATACACATTCACATATATATTTTCGTCAATATCCGGCTTTCCCTTGTGAATTTTTTCAAATTTATTTTCTTCTCCCGGAGTCAGAAACTTGCTCCAATGCCATTCATTCCCATCAAAGCTATATGAAATACCCTTTTTACTGCCAGAATACGAGACTTCAAAAATATCTTTTTTATTTGGGTCAAAAAGCACTAAATTTTCATCTCCACTATTGTTTAGCGCAAATTTAAAATCTGATTTATAAATTACAAAATATTCTTCCGGCTCCATGTAATCGGCTGATAAAAAAACATATTCGCCTGATTTTGATGCGTCATGTAAAGACCAACCCTTAAGATTAATTTTTTCATCCGAATTATTGTAAAATTCAATATATTCTTCATCACCGTCTTCTGGATTAGGCAATAACTCACTAATTTGAAGCTTATTTGAATATTCAACAGACACAGGATCTTCTTTTTTGCATAAAGACAATTCTGCTTCATTTACAATTGAAGAGTTTTTAGGTAAATAATTTATCTCCGTTGAAAAATCACCATCCGCATCTTTTTTAAGAACTTGGGATTTAAGTAAGTTTTCAGAATAAAAATAGCTCCCAAAAAATGGATTTGAATTAATTCCCCAGGTTATTGAATCAGTAATTTTATCGTCATTAAATAAGGCAATGCTATAGTTATCCGATAAGATAGATACTGTTGACTGATCAGCTCGTACTGTTTCAGAAAATCCTGAATTGCTCCAGAGAAAATAGCTTTTTGCTTTAATAACTGTTCCATGACTTATAACCTTTATTGATGATTCGGTTCCAGAAGCCGTTCTTTTTATTATTTTCCAATCGGAGATATTAATGTCATTACAACTTGGATTATATATTTCTATGAAATCATCGTTGGCATTATTTCCTTTAGTTTGCACAGCGCTTATTATAGGATTTTCGTTGGCAAAACATGAATAATTAAAAACAAAAAAAGCTGCCGGTATAATTAGCAGTATGCAAAAAAAATATGCTATTTTTATTTTTCTTTTTGTTTTCACCCGAATTTTATTCAGTTTACTTTCCTAATTTGCTTTGAGCATTTCCTCTATTTCATTTTTGGAATGTTCTTCACACTGCTTTTGCAAGCTCATTATAAGATTTTTAATATCATATGGATTAGAAATCGTAAGAAAAATAAATTCCCTTTCTTCTCCTGCTGTTTGAACTCTTACATCACCGTAATTAAGAACAGTAGGTATGAATCCAACAACTTTCGTGGTAACATCCTGGATTTTTTGGAATCTAAGTTCACTAACTTCACGGGAAAACATCCCTTTTTGTTCTATATTTATAATCCGCTCAGATGTTATTATCCAAATATCGAAATAATAATCTATCCAAATCATGAATCCATAAAGCCAAATTGCAAGTATAAAAAAATTTTGAGCAAAAAGAATGACTGATTTGTCAACTTTTTCAAGAAAGTTTGGAAAAAAAACAGGAGCAAAAAAAGAACTAGCCACAAAAGCAGACGCTACTAGAATTAAAATGAAGAATTGCTGAAAAAGATAAAACCAGTTGCGGTGAAGAACTTTGATAATTTTTTCATCTTGACGTAAATCTTTAAAATTATATTTTGGAAATCCATCCATAATGGAAAATTTAAAAAAATATTTGTTAATTTGAATAAAAAACTATTTTATAATATCTGAAAAAACATTTTCGAGCGGTATTGAAAAAAACAATGCAAGATTTGTAAATAAAAGGACCGCTGACACTGGAACAAATATTACAAGTGTTATTATTTTAGAGACCTGGGTATATGAATAAAAAACAATATGAAAAACGATAAAAATACTCATTAAAAACATAACGAAAAAGACAAGAAAATATAATATCTGAAAAATTGCAATCATAATTTAACAATTTATAAAGTTATTATATATTATTTTTCACCAAAAATAAAGAAAATTAAAGCAATTTTTCTTGACTATCTTTTGGGATAGGAAAACCTAAATGTTCATAAGCCAGATTAGTTGCTATCCTTCCTCTGGGCGTACGGGCTAAAAATCCTAGCTGGATTAAAAATGGTTCATAAACATCTTCTATAGTTTCAATTTCTTCAGATGTAGCCGCTGCAATTGTTTGTATGCCTACCGGGCCACCGTTAAATTTTTTTATGATAGTTTCTAAGATGTGACGGTCGGTCGGTTCCAAACCCAATTCATCTATTTCCATCATAGCTAAAGCCTTTCTTGCCACAATTGAATCTATTATTTTATGATCTTTTATTTGGGCAAAGTCACGCACTCTTTTTATCATCCTGTTGCCTACACGTGGCGTCCGGCGGCTGGATTTAGCTATTTCTTTAGCACCGCTTTCATCTATGTTCACACCCAATATTTTTCCGCTACGATTAATAATCTGCTTCATCTCATCTTCGTCGTAAAATTCCAAGCGATGGATAGCTCCAAATCTGTTTCGGAGTGGATTCGAAATTGATCCAAGCTTAGTTGTTGCTCCGATAAGAGTGAATTTTGGAAGATCAAGCTGCAATGTCCTGGCAGAAGGACCCTTACCAATAATCACATCCAGCTTATAGTCTTCCATAGCAGGATAAAGAACTTCTTCGATAAGCTTATTTAACCTGTGTATTTCATCAATGAAAAGAACGTCGCCATCCTGTAAATTTGTCAGTATTGATCCTAAGTCTCCTACTTTTTCAATAGCAGGACCAGATGTTACTCTTATTTTTACTCCCATTTCATTGGCAATAATATGCGCCAAAGTAGTTTTTCCTAACCCAGCTGGTCCATATAATAAAACATGTTCGATTGGTTCTCCTCTTTTCTTGGCAGCATCAAGGAACATTTGCAGATTTTTGCGAATTTTCTGTTGTCCTACATATTCCGAAAGTCTCTGTGGACGAAGTGTCGTATCTAAATTTTTGTCCTCTTCCTGCTCATTTGAGGTTGTAATCATATATTTTGAAAAAAATCACTTATTCTGGCGTATTATATAGTATAGTTATAGTAAGCTATCTTATTGCCTTTTACGCTAATTTTCGCTTTCTATAAGTTTATTTTAGCACGGCTTGACCCCTAAACCAAGTTTTCGACATTTCCGTTAATATTATACCATGATTACAAAATTTAGCGTGGAGTTGACAAAAAAACAAAGCTGTGCTAAACTCTAAAATCAACGAAAAAATACTTATCTCTTGTTGTTTTTATTGACCTGTAGGCAGTTGGGGGCTTCTATCTTTTGTCCTCAATTTGGGAACTTTTTTGCCAAGATATGGGCTTTGCGGTTTCGGCTGCGGAGTTCCTCGACACTGTTCCTTCCCCGAAGGATCCGTCTTTTGGGACTTGTCTACAGATCAATAAAAACAAAAAACAAGGGAGGGGGAGAAAATGATATTTACAAATGAGGGATACAAAAATATAATCCGGAAGTTCATGCCCGGATTTGATTTTAAGAAAGAACGGAGTCGAAAGGAGATGAACTCAATTAGGAGGATCATTGACGTGAAAATAGACCGAGAGAGAAAAGAAAAAGGAGAAAATTTCAGACTCTCTTCCGTCAAGGAGAAAGCTCTGGCTCCCGGAATGAAAGTAAATATCAAAGGAGAGAAATCTCCAATGACCATAAAATCCATCGGCAAGTCTGGATATATCCAATTTGTCGAACGGAGAGGATCATTTAACCCAACCTGGGCTGAACCTACCAAGTAGAACAAAGGCAGAGCGAGATATTCGCCCTGCCTTAAATCTTTTATGCTTAAAAAAGGCAGATGATTGAAAAATCCCTGCCTTTTAAAATTGTCGAAAAAATTGTATTTTATATTTTCTAAAAAGCTAATGAAGCTAACGCCTAAAAAGCTATCTATACTACCCTGTCCACTTCATCAAAAGTTGTTTCGCCTTCCAGAACTTTTAAAATTCCATCTTGTTCCATTGTTATCATTCCATTTTCCACTGCTTTATCTTGAAGCTGTGTGGCGGAAGCGCTTTGCATAATCAATTCTTCTATGTCTCGATCGATTACAAAAACCTCGCTTATTGTTGTTCTGCCTTTATATCCTACGCCATTACATTTATCACAGCCTTTTGGTTCATAAACACTTTCTATTGGTGGAATAGCCACTCCAGATTTGTCAGACACGTTCTGAAGTATTTTTTTGACTTTATTCTTTTCTTCTTCCGTCATTTGTCTTTTTGTTTTGCAATCACAAAGCTTACGCACAAGCCTTTGCGCCATCAAAGCATTGACAGCTGTTGCTAAATCATCACTACGTACTCCCATATTAATTAAACGTTGTATAGAACCAGCCGCATTATTTGTATGTAGAGTAGAAAGGATAGAGTGCCCAGTCAGAGCAGCTTGAACTGCTATATTGGCTGTTTCTTCATCGCGAATTTCACCAATCATCATAATGTCGGGATTTTGACGCAGAAGCGCGCGCAAAGCGGTGCCAAAAGTATATCCTTCATTATCATTAACAGAAGTTTGAAGTATACCTTCTAGCTGATATTCAATCGGATCTTCAACGCTTATTATTTTCACTTCAGGTTTATTTAAAATCTTCATAATGCTATAAAGTGTCGTGGTCTTGCCGGATCCTGTAGGCCCTGTGTTTAAAAATATTCCGTTTGGTTTTCTCGTCTCTTCAATTATTTTTTCCATGTTTTGCTTGCGAATACCGAGTTTCTCTAAATCAAGAGCAACAGATGATTTATTTAGAAGCCTCATAACG
Organism: Candidatus Moraniibacteriota bacterium; assembly: GCA_035390125.1. NCBI lineage: Bacteria > Candidatus Moraniibacteriota > Candidatus Moraniibacteriota bacterium. The sequence continues at coordinate 155,397 of DAOOTD010000002.1, read as the reverse complement.
ACTGTCTCTCCATACCCCCCAAGTATTATTGATACACGAACATCTACTTTTGTTTCAGTTATATTTTTATATGGTTTTTCTAATGCAATAGTAAAACGACTATCCATGACTCCTCCCCTTATTTCAGAAGAGAATCCGCTTAAAAATTTTATATTTCCCAACAAACTGGGATACTCGTTAATTGGAATTTCTGCAATTGTTTGCAAAATTCCGTCCATTCTGTATCTTATTTTTACTACTTTTTCTTCGGGTTCTATGTGTATATCTCCAACATTAAGTAATAAACTGCTAGCAAAAATATAATTAGCCACTTCTTTTTGATTGGAGTTTTGTAAGAATTTACCTAAAGATTCAATTGAGGTCATGTTTTCTGAAACTAGTTTCAGATCTTCTTCGTGAATTTCAACTGACCTGGATAGCGACTGCTCCATTAATTTTGTATATATTTCTTCAAGAAATTCTGTCTGGCCTGTTGCATGCCAAACCTCTTCCATGGAAGTCAGTCCTTCGATAGCTTTTAAAATTCCATCCTGCGCCATTGTTATCATTCCATCTTCCAGCGCAGCCTGTGTTATTTCCCTTTCACTACCCATTTCCAAAATAAGTTTTTCTATTGGTTCGGTTATCGTTAAGATCTCGAAGATTCCAATGCGTCCTTTAAATCCAATATTGTGGCATTTAGAACATCCGACTGGACGATATAGTTTTTCAACTGTTTTTGGTATTTCTACTTTTGCCTTAGGTGAAATTATAGAAAGAATCTTTTTAATAGAATCGATTGTTTCACGCGCCGGAGCATATTCTTCTCTGCAATGTGGACAAAGCTTGCGTACAAGCCTTTGCGCAATAAATGCATTCACTGAAGGTGATATTAAATTAGGTTTTATACCAAGCTCTACAAACCTTGGTATTGATGCCGGGGCATTGTTTGTATGCAATGTAGAAAGAACAAGGTGACCGGTTAAAGCTGCATTAACAGCTATATCTGCTGTTTCATCATCACGGATTTCACCTACTAAAATAACGTCTGGATCTTGACGTACAATGGCTCTGAGCCCTTCTGCGAAAGTATAGCTTCTTCCTTTTTCAACCTGAGTTTGAGAGATATTTTTAACTTCATATTCAATTGGATCCTCGATTGTTATAATTTTAACTCCTGCGGTGTTGAGCTTATTAACAAGAGCATAAAGGGTCGTAGTCTTTCCACTGCCAGTAGGCCCTGTTGTTAAAATCATGCCATGCGGTTTTGAAACTTCCTTTTGTAACCGTTCATAGGCTAATCCCCTCAATCCCAAATCTTCAATTCCCAACATTATGTCAGCCTGACTCAAAATACGCATAACTATTGACTCTCCGTGATTTCCGGGAATTATATTGGTTCTTACATTTATTTTGCCATTTTCTATATCAACAGAAAAATGGCCATCTTGTGCAATATCACGTACATTTATTTTCATTTTACCCATCATTTTTATACGTGACAAAATGAAATGATAAGTGTCTAATGGAAAACTAGCTATATCCTGAAGTTCTCCATCTATGCGAAATCTCATACGTACTTCTTGTTCACCCGGTTCAAAATGTATGTCACTTGCCTTCATCTTTACGGACCCTGCCATGATTATAGAAATTATCTGAGAAGTGGGAATTTCATTTATACGTTTCTTTAATTCGAGTAAATTTCCAAATTCTTTATCAAAATCATCTAAATCTTTGCCACTGAGAGATATCTGCATTGATTCCAGGTTTTCCAGAAAAGGTATAGCAGCATATCTTTTCCATATTTTATTAAAAGAAGAATTCGAAATAACATACAAATGAATTAACCATCCGTTTTCATTTTTAAGTTTTTCTATAAAAGATATGGTTTCTTGACTCGTAGGATTGACAACCCCGATTCTGTGTTCTTTGCCAGCTTTCTGAAAAACTATCATTTTGTACCTCCTTGATTCTTCTTCACTAATAGAACGCATGTCATCTGAGCTCACTGGAAAAATATTCAAATCGACATAAGCAAGCCCACATTCAGCAGCTAGCTGGGATGCGATTTCCTCTTCTGACTGGCCACTCATTTTTTTCAGAAGCTTCCCGGTTTGTGTTTCTTTTTCCTTGTCTCTAATTAATTGTTTATCAGAAACTTTTACCATAATTATTTTTTGTTTAAATATTCCTATTCCGTTCAAGTTTAGTGTAATTGTACTATAAATAGACAAAAATTACAAAAAATAATCATAATAAAAAACCTACCACAAGTAGGATTAATCCAAGAGACATCTATTATCAATTAAAAAATCATTAACCAGGAAAAAGTCCTTTAAGTATTTTTATTGCTGATCTGCTATTTGCATTCTTATCTTTTCAACTATGCGTTGGCCAGCTTCTACTGTATCGACAGCCTCCTGCTTAAATTGACATGTGTCACCGTTAGCAGATATTTCTAATGTTTCAGCTATCTTTTTTAATTGTTCTGCATTGTTACATTTTATAATTCCGCAAACTTCTCCAGGCATTTCATTGTAAAGAACCATAAAAATTTTACCTGCAGAGTAATTGTCTTTAATTTTATCAAGAATAAATGTAATATCATCCGGATTACTGCGACTCTGTACAAAATCTTCTATATATACAGGTGCCCAAGCCAGACTAATATCATCTTCCCAATATAAACGTGCCATTATTCTTCCCCAGAGCTTCAAAAGATGCAATGGCTGGGTTTTGTATAAATAGCGAATTATCTTTTGTTGGTTTGCGCCTTTAGCCATCAAGGCCGCAGATATCTGTAATGATTTCGGAGTAGTGTTTTTCTTCTGAAAACTGTTTGTCGCATCAATGATTCCGGTCAACAGGCTTTCTGCTATAGTTTCATCCAAATTTTCCGCGTTAATTTTTTGTATTAGGTCAGCCACTATCTCAGAAGTTGAAGAAGCGGTTATATCAACTATATTAAGCTGTCCAAAATTATCATTATCGGCATGATAATCTATATTTATAACCGGAACTTCATAAAAAATGTCTGGATTTTCTTCGTAAACTTTTCCTAAAGATTCTTTGTCTGGGCTATTTAGCACGATCACAAGATCATATTTGAATTTTGCAGGAATGAAAGAAAAATCACGCGGATCAATAGAGCCTTTTTCCGGAGTAATAAAAATATTTAATTGTTGATTATTGCGCTCAGTACGTACGTTAGTTATTTTATTGAATTCAGTATTGAATGAAAGTACAAAATCACGCGCACCAGCTAGACTGCTTATCGTTTCTTCTGGTTTTGTTAAGAAAGAAAAACGGTCAAAATTATTTTTAATATCAGGAGTTACTACAGTTGACTGAATTCCCATTTTTTTCAGAAAGAAATATATTGCCCAAGCTGATCCTATCGAGTCACCTTCTGAACCACGTCCCATAAAAATTAAGATGTTCTTGGCATTATTCAAAACATTATTAAGTTGTTGCGCGCTATCAAGACTCATATGTTGAACTTTTTATATAAAACGATAGTTGCTGATTAAATTAGCATGGTAATATAAATTAGCAAGCTTATTCGATAATGTCAATAAAAAACTTCTAGTCTTGACAAAATATTAATTTTTGAGTTTAATAGAAAATCACAAGTTTTTTAAAATATAAGGAGGTTTGGGCAATGAAAAAACTTTTTACTATTTTGCTGGCAGTTTTATTATTCAATGCGATTAGCGGCTGTGCCGTACAAAACAGATATGTAACTGACTCGTACGGCGTCAGGCAACAGGCCGTTTTGACTATTGATCCTTCGGTGGTTGGTGCTGTTGCCGCGTTACTGTTCCTTGGTGCTGTTAATGATGTTTTTTTTCATCATTCATATAGTTATCCATATACACATCATCAGGGACGTTATTATAGACACTATAGGTATTAAAGGAACCTGCCACGGCAGCTTTGACAAAAATTTGTCTTAGCTGCCGTTTTTTATTGCTTATTTTTCTTTTATGTTATATGTTTTTGCTATATGGCCATTACATCATTTGTTACAACTTCATCAGTTCAGACTAAAAAGATTGGCGAAATATTAGCTAAGGAACTTCGTGGCGGAGAAATAATCTGCCTTTCCGGAGACTTAGGTTCCGGCAAAACTACTTTCACACAAGGAATTTTAAAAGGACTTAAAATTAAAGGCCCTTTTACCAGCCCAACTTTTAATATAATAAAAACATATAAAATTAAATCAAAAATTATTTATCATATTGATGCTTACCGTATTGAAGCTAAGGATTTATTAGAATTAGGCTGGAAAGATTTCGCTGGGAAACCAAACTCTATCGTCATTATCGAATGGGCGGAAAGAGTAAAAAAAATAATCCCCAAAAATTCTCTTTGGATTAATTTTAAATGGATAAGAGATAAGGAAAGAAAAATATCCCTAAATGAATAGAGTTTGCCACACCCATTGACAAAAAGCATGAATAGTGCTAATGTTTATGGTCTTCTTTAAAAATAAAATAAATCAAGAAAGGAAGTGATGCGCAATGCTTGAAAGAGTCAATGATTCTGATTTAAGCGAAAAAATACAAGAAATGATTTTAAAATTGATTGATCCTATGGAAGAAGGGATGATAAATTTTATTTTTGTCACTGATGTTCCTTTTTTAGGATACACCATTTTTAACGAAGGGTTGGGAAAACATTTCATTCTTATAAACATAAAAGTTAAAGAAATGATTTGTGAAGAAGCGGCTGTTGAAATTGTATATGCAATGCTTTCACATGAGATCGGACATGTAATAAAAGATCGTGAATCACATGAAACCAGTTGCATAGAAGCAGACAAAAAAGCACTAGTGCTTTTGGGCAAGATATATAAAAACCCAAAAGAAGTTTTGTTAAAACAAATTAATTATGCAGAAAAAAAATCTCTGGAAAGCAACGCCACAAAAAGAGAAAAGGAAATGACAATTTCTCTTGCCAAAAGAAGGCGTAATGCTTTAAAAACTTGATTTTTTTCAAAAAGTATGCTACAATGGTAGCATAGACAAGAACGGGTGAGTTTTCCCCGTTCTTTTTTATTTATAATAATTAACTATTTTGGCAAAAACCAAAAAAAACTAATATGGGAAAAGAAGACATGTTTTTAAAACCTATTCCACCAGATTTAAATGATTTTGATGATTTAGATATCAAAGAGAAAAACGAGGCGGAAAAAAAGGAAAAAATAAGGACCATTGGTCCTGATGGGACAATTATAGAATCAAAGAGTATCAAGGAACAGATTGAAAAAATAGAAAATTGGGACAGACAATAAAAAAATAAATTGATCTAAAACTTGAAGCGGGTTAAGTGTTTGCACAGCCCGTTTTTTGTTTGAAAAAGCTTCTTTTGAATGTATAATGAATATATGGAAAAAAAGACAAAATTATCCCAAGGCGGGAAAAAACTTATTTTAATTGATGGGAATGCGATTATTCATCGTTCCTATCACGCTTTGCCACCTCTTTCCACCAAAAAAGGCGAACTAGTCAATGCTGTTTACGGATTTTCTTCGACCCTCCTTAGTGTCATAGAAAAATTCAAGCCGGATTATGTGGCTGCTTCTTTTGACCTGGCAGGACCGACTTTCCGCCATGAAAAATTTGAGAAATATAAAGCTAACCGTGTAAAAGCCGATGATGAGCTTTATGCCCAAATCCCACGAGTAAAAGAGGTCGTGGAAAAATTCAATATTCCCATTTATGAAAAAGCTGGATTTGAAGCCGATGACATTATTGGAACTGTTGCAAAACAAGTTGAAAATAATGAAGAGCAAATTGAAACAATTATCGTGACCGGCGACATGGACACGTTGCAGCTTATCGATGACAAAACAAAAGTATATACTATGAAACGCGGCCTAAGCGATGCTGTTATATATGACGAGGAAAAAGTTTTCGAGCGTTATGGCTTAAAACCAGAGCAGCTTATTGATTACAAGGGACTTAGGGGTGATCCATCAGACAATATCCCGGGCGTCAAAGGCATAGGCGAAAAAACGGCTGTTGATCTGCTTAAAAAATACAAAGACATTAATGGGGTTTATAAAAATATCAATGAAATTAAGGGTGCAGTTAAAGAAAAACTGGAAAGAGATAAGTCCAACGCTATTCTAAGCAAAGAATTGGCCACCATAACCCTGGATGCGCCAATAAAATTTGATTTGGAAAAATCCAGGCTGCATGATTTTGACCGCGACAAAATAGTAAAACTTTTCAGCGAGCTTAATTTTTACAGCCTTATTAAGAGACTTCCTGATTCTGGCAAGCAGATTAAACCTGAATATGCAAATGGAAATACCGGAGTAAAAGATTTCAAATATTTTATTGCTGATGAAAAAAATATCGCCGAGATTATTTCCGAACTGAAAGATGTCAAAGAAATTACCATTGCCACAGAAATTAATAATGGAATTTTAAATGACATCGCCCTTTCCTACAAAACCGGACGCTCGGCTTATTTCCCTATTGATAATATAAATCCGGAGATAAAAAACATCTTGGAAAATCCTGCCATAAAAAAAATTGGCTTTGATTTGAAATCCATATTCAAACAATTATCTAGCGCAAATATAAATCTGCAAAATATTTATTGGGACGTGATGATTGCCGCCTATGTCCTGAACCCGGGAGAAAAAATAACACTGGAAAAGCTTGCGATGTCAGAATTGGGAGAAGAAATTGATTTTGGGAAAAAACAAAAAATTCAGTTGTCACTGGTTGCCAGTGAAGAAGATAAGGAAAATGCTGCCATGGAAACATGCAAAAAAGCTGACTATGCCTTGAAGCTTAAGCTTTCTATGGAAAAAGAAATGGCTCGCATCAGCGAAGAACAGAAAAAAAATAAACATGTGCCAGGAAATTTAGAGAATGTTTTTTATAATATTGAGATGCCACTGGTGAAAATACTGGACAAAATGGAACTCGAAGGCATTGAAATAAATACTACTATTTTCAAAGGCATTTCAGAAAAAATATCAGGTACTCTCCAAAATCTTGAAAAATCAATTTATGCTTTGGCTGGTAAAGAATTCAATATTAATTCACCACAACAGCTAGCAGAAGTTCTTTTTGTTAAATTAAAACTTCCGACTTTTAATATAAAAAAAGGTAAGACCGGTTTTTCTACTGCAGCAGATGAACTGGAAAAATTAAAAGACAGTCATAAGATTATAAAAAAGATCGAAGAATATCGGGAACTTTTCAAATTAAAGACAACCTACCTAGACACAATACCTAAACTTGTTGATAAAAATTCTCGTATCCACACCACCTTCAATCAGGCAGTGACTGCTACCGGCCGACTTTCTTCAGCCGAACCAAATTTACAGAATATTCCGATTAAGACAGAATTGGGTCAGTTGCTTAGAACTGCTTTTGTTGCCAGAGACGGGTATAAATTAATCAGCGCTGATTATTCTCAAATAGATCTTCGTTGTGTAGCTCATGTTAGCAATGATAAAAAACTTATTGAGGCCTTTCATCGCGGAGATGATATTCACAAGCTGACTGCAGCAGAAATTAATAAAGTAACTCTTTCGCAAGTTACTGAGAAAATGCGTTCAGGCGCTAAAGCTCTTAATTTTGGAATTATCTATGGTATGAGCGCCTATGGTTTTTCACAGTCAGCTGGGATTTCAAGGGAAGAAGCGCAAAGATTTATAAACACTTATATGGAAAAGTTTGGGGATGTAGCTAGGTACATGAAAAATACTCGCGAATTTGCCAGAAAAAATGGTTATGTGGAAACATTGCTGGGACGACGCCGAAATATTCCGGAAATCAATTCACCTAACATGCAAGTTGCCAATGCTGCTGAACGCATGGCTATCAATATGCCAATCCAGGGATTAGCTGCCGATATAATGAAAATAGCCATGATAGGTGTTCATAATGAATTTTCTAAAAATGATAGTGTTAAAATAATTCTGCAAATTCACGATGAAATAATTCTTGAAGTTAAAGAAGCTATTGCTGAAGAAGTTGCTAAAAAAGTTAAAGAAATTTTGGAAAATATCATCAAGCTCGAAGTTCCTCTCGTTGCCGATGTCAAAATTGGAGATAATTGGGGAGAAATATAACTTTAAAATCAATACTTTTTACAACTACCAATAAATCATTTAGATATTGACAAACATAGTATTTTATGCTATGTTTATTTGTTCTTGTTCTTTAAGAACAAAATAAAATATGAAAGGTGGTGAGCAAGATGCGTATTATCCGTAAACCGTGGTTTATGAAGCTGGGTTTGCTGTTTTTGTTCATTTTCTTTACAGGATTGCCGCAATCTTGCTGGCAACTTCATAAAGAGAATGAGGCTAAAGTCCCAGATATACCGAGAGAGGAACTTTTTAAAAGACAACAAATTCTTCATAAATACATGGAAGAAAAAGTAACCAAGGCAAAAGAAAAAAAATCTCGTGGAGAAGTTTATACAGTCACTGATTATTTTAGCGATCTAAAAGATTTTTCCCGAAAAGGTAAAGAGATGGGCATAGATGGTCTTGGGACAGTTTCTGGTGTATCAGAATTGAATCAGATCAGCCGAGATAGTTTAAAAACTAAAAAAGATTATGTCGCCTTGGAAAAAGCACGGGAAGATTACAAGGAATTTATTGATCCTGCTCGAATTCCAAGAGAAAAAGCTCAAGATGAATTGAAGGCTCTTGGCTGGCGCGGAGTTTTAAAATGGTTTTTGTTTGTTTATTTTAGATTTATGCCATTTGCTTTCATGCTGTTCGTTATTTGGGCGAGCGAAAATAAGGACAAAGAAAAAAGCATGTTCCCTAGACCGTTGAGATTTTTGCTGATGCTGATTTCTTACCCAGCAGTAATTGGTTATATTTTTATCCAGTGGGTGAAGAAAAAGGAACGGCATTATTTGGTTGAAGCCGAGTACAGAAGAACCAAGCAAAATCTCTTTACTTATTTATCAAATGAAGAAATTCAAAAAATAAAAGAGTTCAGAGAAAATGCTTTATCTCTACGTTCTTGGAGAAACCAGCTGGCAGAAGCAGGTTTAACACCGCGACACGGATTGGCTCTGGCATTAATTGCCACATTACTGATCAGTTTCATTCCGAATTTAGTGCAGGCGGAAACAAAAGCAAAAGCCAAAAACTTTTTGCCCGAAACTGCTTGGGAACAAATTGCGGATCAAGGTCAGCACTTAGCGCGGATGAGTATATCTAGCGATAACCAAAGTCAAAAAAATGTTGGCCAGCAAGATGTTAATTCACTGATTGTTGAAACTTTTAATCTGCAAGTTGTTTTATCTTGTAGTATTAATAAGATTCAGAAAAATTTATTGCGGCTGAAAGAATTCTGCCGTCAAATCGATCATGTTCCAATTTTTTCGGTTATTCAGTGCAAAGTTAAAGTATTAAATTTAATTACTGAATAACCGGAGGTTTCCTCCGGTAAAGGAGGAAAATATGAAAAAGTTTTTCATTTGGATATGTGTAATGTTTTTGACGGCAGGTTCAGCTCTCGCCCAGGATGCAAATTCCGAAAAAATTTCCGGATCAATCGATATTAGAATTAGTGACTTTGTCTATCCGGAGAAAGGAGAAAATATAACTGGCCAATCTTTGAACGCTTTCTGGAAATACAAACAGTATTCCGGTTTGCTGGAAACCAGTTATATCAGCGAAAGTCACTCGTTCACAATTAAGCCCTCAATCCAGTTTTCCAAAGGACCGTTGTCGGCTTTAGTAGGATTGTCCACTAACGATACAGGCAGTGATTTTTTCCAGGTAGGAATTTGGTATGCAGATAGTTTCGGGAAATTCAAGGTTTTAGTGGATGCCCGAAATTACTTCAGCATAACAAGTCAGGAAAATGGATACATCGATAATTTTGTGCGAGTTATGTATCCTATTACCGATAAGCTTTCGGCTGGAATTGATTTCGGTTATGATCATTGGTGGGAAGGAAACGAACACAATTGGTATTTCTTCGGCCCGAGGGCAGTCTACCAAATAACCAAAGATGTAAGCATTTACATTCGAGTTTCTCGCGAATGGAATGTTAAAAAAGTTGCGGTAGAAACAATAGCGGAATCAACAACAGTGACCACAATGGAAAGGGAAACAGATATAACTGATAAAATTCGGTTAGGTCTGATTATCGCCTTCTAATTTCAACCCCTCTCGTGGGCAGTCAGAACTTATGACTGCCCACTTTTTTTATTTTTTATATAAGTGTTATACTTTGTATATCTCTAAAAACCATAAACGACCAACTAAAAACTGATTTATGCCAGAACTACCCGAAGTACAAACAATTGTTTCGGATCTGAATAAAAAAATTGTCGGCTATACGATAGCTGATTTTTGGAGTGACTGGCCAAAGGCCATCAGAAATAAGACGTTAGCCAATTTTAAAAAAGAAATAAAAAATAGAAAAATATTGGGAGTGCGAAGAATTGGAAAAAATATTTTTATTGATTTATCAGATAGAAAAACTTTATACATTCATCTTAAAATGACCGGACACCTGCTGGTAAAACCAGAAGAAAGAAACAAGAGACAAAAGACGAAAGACAAAAATTATTTTAATGATAAGGTAAACAGCTATATTCATCATATTTGGAAAATTAAAAAAAATAAAAATAAAATTAATTTGGAATTTTCTGATGTTCGAAAATTCGCTAAAATTGTTTTAGAAGATACAGATAGAATCAACAACCTTAAAGAAATAAATAAACTTGGCGTAGATGCAACCAGCAAAGAATTCGCTCTGAAAAAATTTAATGAAATTCTAGATAAAAGGAAAAATAAGTCAATTGGTTTAGTGCTTATGGAACAGGAACTTATTGCAGGAATAGGCAATATCTACCGCAGTGAAATTTTATATTCAGCCGGAATTTTACCGCAAAGAAAAATTGCATCCTTATCAAAAAATGAAATTAATAAGATATATAAAGCCACTTTAATTGTGCTTAAAAAAGCCATAAAAATGCGTGGAACATCTGACAGTGATTATAGAGATACAGACGGGGCTCCGGGAAAATTCCAAAAAGCATTAAGAGTCTACCGTCGAGCTGGAAAAAATTGTATTAAGTGTGCTACAATAATCAAGCGAATGACTTTGGGCCAAAGAAGTGCTTTTTATTGTCCAAAGTGTCAAAATTAATAATTTAACAAAAAAAATAAAATGGACAGGAAACAAATAGCCATTATAGTGCTTATTGCCGCAATTATCGTTGGCGGAGTTTTTTATTTTGCTAAGGGTCGGCAAATGTTAAGAAGCAAAAAAGGTAAACAAATCCAAATAACCAATGTTCCCGAATCCACCGAGCCATCAAATCAAGGCGATGTCAGTCCCATCACAGGGATTGGCTGCGATAACTGGAATAAAAGGACATTTGCTGTAATGCAACCAGCTGACGTTCCTGCCCGTCCTCTAGCCGGACTGTCACAAGCTGATATGGTGATCGAAATGCAAGCTGTTTATGGCAGTATCACGCGTCTCATGGGAGTATATGGATGCACTTTACCGGAAGAAGTTGGCTCTCTCAGGAGTGCAAGACACGATTTTGTGCATATCGCTAAAAGCCTAGATTCAATTTATGTGCATTGGGGAAGAGCTGATATAGAGCAATTCAGGGATGTGCTTAATAATGGAATTATTGATAACATGAATTGCAATAATGATGCCGGAAAATCAGCAGGACAATACTGCTTCAGAAAAGAAGGAATGGAAAGAGGAGTTGATTCCGGCTATGCAAAATTTTCGGAAATTTTAGTTGGAGCTAAATCTTTTGGATATAGCACAGAGAATAAATTTGTAGGATATCCGCACCAAACAGAGATTGCTTTAGACCAAAGACCAAATGGCGGCAATCTTAGGGTTGCCTACGCTAAACCTTATGATGTTGAATATGATTATGACAAAGCCAGCAATTCATATCTTAGAACCTGGGGAGATGTGGCTGATACTGATCGCAACACTAAAGAAAGAATTGCACCAAAAAACGTGGTAGTTATGATCGCCGATGCTGCTCCAATCAAGGTTGGAGAACAATATGTTAATGTTCAAGTTGGAGACCCATGGTTTGACACTATTGATTCAGGCTCTGCTTTCTACTACATGAACGGCCAACAATACAAAGGCACTTGGAAAAAAGATAGAAGCAAAGTTGAAAGCAAACTCATGTTTTATGATGAATCAGGACAAGAAATAAGATTCGTTCCCGGACAAATTTGGGTTAACATTATAGACCCGGGACAATCATTAAGGTGGACTCCTTCTGCGTAAATATGTTTATTTTTCTATACGGCGCTGATACTTTCCGTTCATTAGAAAAATTAAGCGCCCTTAAAAATAAATATCTGGAAAAGAACAGCTCAGGTACTGACCTGAGCGTTCTTGACTATGACAATGCTTCTGCAATTAAAAACTTATCTGATATCCTGTCGGCACAGGGACTTTTTTCCACTAAGCAATTAATAATAGTTAAAAATATTTTGCTCAGCGGATCAATTGAGAAACAAAAAGATGTTTTAGAATTTTTAAAATCACGAGATGAATTAGAAAATGATAATGATGCGATAATTGTTTTTTTTGAGAAAGACAGCCCGAAGAAAAATAGTTCCTTGTTTAAATTCTTATCTGCCCATGCTAAAAGTCAGGAATTCTCTCCCTATGACGGAGCACATCTCGCAAACTGGGTATTGGCTTACGCCAAAAAAATATCCTCTGATGTTTCTTTTTCCAGAAATGCTCTTAATATGCTTTTAGCCGCTACTGGAAATGATTTGTATGTTTTAAGCAATGAGATTACAAAACTTATAAATTATAAGGGCAGCGGAATTATAAAAGAAGAAGATATCGAGCTTTTGGTAAAATCCAAAATTGATTCAACTATATTTGAAACAATTGAAGCGCTTTGCAGTGGAGATAAGAATCGTGCCTTAGCACTCCTGCATGAACAATTGGAAAAAGGGGAGGATATTTTTTATATTCTTTCTATGTACGCCTACCAACTGAGAACTATTTTGAAAATTGGCGATTTTTTGTGGCAAGGGATCTCCAATACTTATGATATAGCCAAGACCTCTAAACTTCACCCTTATGTTGTCCGAAAAACACTTCCACAAGCCAAGGTTTTAGGTGAAAAAAAAGCTAAACAAATATTTTGTGACCTTGCTCAAATAGATCAGGACGCCAAAATCGGAAAAATTGACCCTGTTCTAGCTTTAGATATTTTTATTGTTTCCCTGTAAAAGTTTTCTTCTTTATTCTTCTCTCCTGATTAAATAGAGGTGTCACGATTTGACAGAGAAATTTAAAAACATCCCACTTAATCGGGATGTTTTTAATATTTTGAAGATTATTTTTTGAGAGCGACTTTTTTAACTAAGGCATTAAGTCTGGATTTCTTTCTGGCGGCTGTGTTTTTTTTAATTACCTTTTTTTGCGCAGCTTTATCGATGGCCTTGATTGCAACCTTAAGAGATGCTTGCGCCTCATCTATTTTTCCCGCTGAAAGATATTCTTTGGTTTGTTTCACAGCATTTTTTAGGACACCTTTAATTTTCCTGTTTTTGAGTGTCTTTCTTTCAGTTACGCGCATGTATTTTTTGGCTGATTTTTTGATTGGCACTTCAGTTTATGAAATTTCGCATCCTGAGAGCATTAGGAGGGCGAAATTTACAAAAATTATTAATTACAAAACTTCTTACATTATTAACATAATAATTATCTTTTGGCAATAGTCGCATTTTTTTACAATAAAATCCCCATAAGGGGATTTTATTTCCATCTTTTGAATTTACATTTAAAAAAGACAGATTTATTTAACAGCTTCTTTAAGAGATTTACCGGCAGTGAATTTAGGAACTGTCATGGCTGGAATTTGTATTTTTTCTTTTGTCTGAGGATTGATTCCTTCACGGGCAGCTCGCTTAGAAACGCGGAAAGTTCCGAATCCTGTCAAAGTTACCTTGTTTCCCTGGCGGATTTCGTTGGTGATTTTTTCTTCAAGAGCTTCTAAAAAGCTTTCTACTGCCTTTTTTGAAAGGTCAGTTTTAGCCGCAATTGAGTCTATAAGAGCATCTTTGTTTATATTTGCCATATTATCACCATCCTTTCTATTTTTACCCTTATTAAATTATACTGCATAGTCACTAATCCATTAGATATTTAACAGGGTTTATTTTATTTATTGGTTATTCAGCTTACATTATTATACTATTTATCCCGCAAATAAAGCAAATAATGTTATACACATTACAAAAAAGCGGATTCTAGATTATAAATTTCTATCTAGCATACTCTACGCTCCTTGTCTCTCTAAGTACGTTTACTTTTATTTCTCCGGGATATTTAAGATCCTGCTCAATTTTATCAGCAATTTCTCTGGCTAATTTTAATGCACCGAGATCATCGATTTCTTCAGGTTTAACAAAAACCCTTATTTCTCTCCCCGCTTGAATTGCATATGTTTTTTCAACACCGGCAAATGAATTTGCAGTTGACTCTAGTTCTTCCAGTCTTTTAAGATATTTTTCTAAAGTATCTTTTCTGGCTCCTGGCCTACTGGCAGAAATCGCATCAGCTGCAGCAATAATAAAAGATTCTGGAGTTTCAAAAGGATAATCTTCATGGTGTGATTTTACCGCATCAATAACTTCCTTAGGCATATTAAATTTTTCCATTATTTTTATGCCAATCTCAACATGGGTTCCCTGTATTTCGTGATCAACAGCTTTGCCTATATCGTGCAAGAGACCTGCTTTTTTTGCAACAGCAACATCAGCCCCCAGTTCTGCAGCTAATGCTCCAGAAAGATGTGCAACTTCCAATGAATGAAGGAGAACGTTTTGTCCAAAACTTGTTCTGTATCTTAAGCGACCAATAAGGTTAACAATTTTTGGATCAAGCCCAGCTATACCTAAGTCATAAGTGGCAGCTTCTCCTGCTTCTTTAACCTTGGTATCAATTTCTTCCTTAGCATAATCTACAGCTTCCTCAATTCTAGTAGGATGAATACGCCCATCATTGATAAGTTTTTCCAAGGCTATACGCGCAATTTCTCTTCTTACAGGATCAAATCCGGAAATAACTACAGCCTCAGGAGTATCATCAACAATTATTTCGACTCCTGTAAGTTTTTCAAGAGCTTTAATATTGCGCCCCTCTCTTCCAATTATTCTCCCCTTAACCTCATCTGAAGGTATAGAAACAGTTGTAGTTACTACTTCTGCAGAATGAGATCCGGCATATTTCTGAATAATACTTGTCATTAGAGTTTTGGCTCTTTTTTCTATGTCTTCTTGCCCTTCTTTTTCTATTTTTGCAATACGCTGGGCAATTACTTCACGATTTTCCTCTTCTGTAAGTTGAAGCAGTATCGCTTTAGCTTGCTCTTTGGAAAGACCGGCTATCTTTTCAAGCCTATCAAGCTCTTTTTTTCTTGCATCTTCTGCTTCTTGTTTTATTTTTCTTACTTCTTCAACTTTCTGTTCAAGCATTTTATGATTTTTTTCTATCTCATCGGTTTTCTGATCAATTATGGTTTCACGTTTTTCCAGTCTTTGTTCAGTTCTTAATATTTGATCTTCACGTTCTTTTTCCTGTTTTTTAGCCTCTTCAAGAATTTCAACTGCTTTATTTTTGGCATTTAAAACAGTTTCCTGCGATTTTTTCTCAGCTTCTTCGACCATTTTTTCAATTTTTCCTTCAACAGTATCTAGACGTTTGCGCGCGATAATCTGTCTTCCCACATAACCAATAAGACTACCGGCTACTACGCCGACAATTGCAAATAATATTGATATTCCCATAAGTTTTCATTCGACACGAATGAATTGCAACACAAAGTTAAAGCAAGCGCTATGCGCTTTACGACTGAATGCAAGTTTTTTTTGTTTCTGAAGTAAAAATAGACTTCATGATAGTGCAAAATCGTGCTTTAATGTCTATTCTGTGTTATAAATCATTTCGAGCCGTTCAAGTTTTTATATATTATAGAAACTAACAATCAACAAGTGCGTTACTATTCAGTTGATTGATACGCATATATTTTGACGCAAAGGCGTCCATATGCTTTACCATGCTAACGCAAAATAAACTTTTTGTCAAAAAATTCTATAAATGCTATTATAAGTAATGTAAAAAAATATTAAATATTTAATTTTGGTAATCAATATATGTCAATGAAACCAGTTGTACTTGTCGTTCTTGACGGATGGGGAATAAGTAATAATACCAAAGGAAACGTCCTAAAGGAAACAACACTCCCTACTATAGAAAAACTTAACAATAATTATCCAACAACGACTCTCCAAGCATCAGGCATTTCTGCTGGACTTTTTTGGGGAGAGTGCGGAAATAGTGAGGTCGGACACATAACCTTGGGTGCAGGAAAAATTGTTTATCAGAATCTGCCACGCATAACTCTTTCTGTGCAAAATAGATCTTTTTTTTCTAATCCTACATTATTAAAAGCCATGGAATCAGTTAAAAACAATGATTCCAATCTTCATATAATGGGACTTGTAGGACAAGGGAGTGTTCATTCCTATCTAGACCATCTCTTTGCTATTTTAGAAATGGCAAAAGAAAAAGAGCTTAATAACAAGGTTTTTATCCACGCCTTTACTGATGGACGGGATTCTCCGCCCACTTCAGGAGTGAAAACAATAAAAGACATACAGGATCATATAAAATCGCTAGGTATAGGTAAAATTGCTTCACTTTGTGGAAGAAATTGGTCAATGGATAGGAATAACAATTGGGATAGAGTTGAAAAAGCCTATCGATTAATAACAGAAGGCAAGGGTGTTCAAATTTCTGATCCTACAAGCTATTTAGAAGATTCTTACGCTAAAGAAATTAGCGATGAATATATAGAACCCGCAATAGTTATTGAAAATGGAAAACCAATAACTACAGTAAATGATGGTGATGCAATTATATTTTTTAATTTTCGCGAAGATCGTGCCCGGGAACTGACTAAAGCATTTGTACTTCCGGGTTTTGAGAATTTTAAACGCGAAATGTTAAAAATAGATTTTGTGACTATGGTAGAATATGAAGCAGATCTTCCGGTAGAAATAGCTTTTCCTCCAATAGTGCTTGAAAAAGGCCTCGGGGAAATACTTAGCAAAAACAAACTTAAGCAACTCAGGATCGCTGAGACAGAGAAATATGCACATGTTACATATTTTTTTAATGGAGGAAAGGAGGAACCATGGCCAGGTGAAGACAGAATACTTGTACCGTCTCCCGCAGTTTCAAAATTTGATGAAGCCCCAGAAATGAGTGCTGCAATTATAACTGAAAAAGTGATAGATGCAATCAAAAAAAATACATACGATTTTATGCTTATAAATTATGCCAACGCTGACATGGTCGGACACACCGGAAATGAGAAAGCTTGTATGGTTGCTGTCCAAACTATAGATGAAAATCTTTCACGTTTAATCCCGGAAGTTCTGAAAAATGGAGGATGTTTGCTTATAACAGCTGACCATGGGAATATCGAAGAAATTAAAAATTCCCATACAGGACAGGTTGACACAGAACACTCTACTAACCCCGTCCCTTTATGGTTTATAACAGCCAATAATCATCGCTCAAAAAGCCCAGAAGAAATAGCGCGCCAACAAAGTGAAGTTGGTGGACTTCTTAGTGATATTGCACCTACTATTCTTGAAATTTTAAATATCGAGAAACCACCTGAAATGAATGGAGAAAGCCTATTGTCAATATTAAAATAGTACTTAAAAAAATTGTGCTAAAAAAATCTCCCGCATGGGAGATTTTTATATTCATGAAAAACAATAATTTTTATGATATCACCTTATCTACAATCCCATATTCCTTTGCTTCTTTAGCATTCATAAAATAGTCGCGGTCAGTATCTTCTTCAACTTTAGCAATTTTCTGTCCAGTATGTTTTGCCAAAATCTGATTCAGTAAACTTTTCATTTTAAGAATATGTTTGGCATGAATATCAATATCTGAGGCTTGCCCTTGAGCTCCCCCCATTATTTGGTGAATCATAACTTCAGCATTTGGCAAAATAAAACGCTTTCCTTTTTTTCCTGCCGCTAGAAGCATGGATGCAGCCGAAGCTGCTGTTCCAATGCATATTGTCTGTACGTCAGAACGGACATATTGCATAGTATCATAAATTGCCAACGCACTGCTTACAATTCCTCCTGGGGAGTTTATGTATAGCTTTATATCTTCCTTGGGATTTTGCTGGTCAAGAAAGAGAAGTTGAGCAATTACAGAATTCGCAACATTATCATCAATGGCAGTTCCCAAAAAAATTATCCTGTCCTTAAGCAAACGGGAATAAATATCATAAACTCTTTCTCCGTAATTAGTTTTTTCAATTACGGTGGGGATAAGATACTGGCTTTTCATAATTATTGTTCCTTATTAATTATAAATTCCAAAAGACAAAAAAATAAAAAGATTTTATATTTTTTCCAACATTTCTAAAACCTTTTCATTTTGCATCATTCCCTTGATATAGTTATACAATTTTCCCAAATCAATATTCTTTTCCACATCTTTAATTTTCTTATACTGCGCCAGAGTTTTATTCATTTCAGCTTCTATTTCTTCACTGGCAACTTTAATTTCTTTTTCTTTAATTATTTCTTCAAGAGCTAATGCGGCTTTCACGCGCTTAATCGCCTGGGGCTCCCATTCATGCTCTAATTCTTCAATTTTTTTTCCTATTTGCTGTAAATATTGGTCAAAAGACATGCCCATACCTTGAAGTTGCATGTCGAACTCATTGATCATTTTATGCAGTTCTTCATGCACAAGCAAATTCGGAAGATCAACTTCAGCAAATTCTATCAGGATATCTATAATTTCAGCACGGTGTTTATTTTTAAGTTCATGTTGCTTTTCTTCTTTCATCCCTTCAGCCACACTTTTCCGCATATCTGCCAGATCTTTAAATTTTCCCAATGACTTAGCAAATTCATCTGACAATTCAGGATATTTTCTTTCCTGAACTTCATTTACCGTCACCGTAAACTGAGCGGGACTGCCAGCCAAATTTTTCTCGTGATAATCTTTGGGAAAATTAAGTTCAAAATCTTTTGTTTCCCCAACTTTCATACCTACTATCTGCTCTTCGAATCCAGGAATGAAAACCCCTCTTCCAAGAATTAGCGGATGATTTTTACTAGAACCGTTTTCAATTGGAACTCCTTCTTTCTTGATTTGAAAATCTAAAATAACATTATCTCCGTCCTTCGCTTCACGCTCTACTTTTATGTGTTGCACGCGGCTTTTGGCAATATTATCGATTTCTTTGTTTATTTCATCCTCTGAAACATCAGCTTTTTTCTCGGCATATTTCTTATTTATTTTTTCAATTGAACTTTTCCATGGTTTCATTTTAACTTCAGGAATAACTGTGCAGATAATCTTGTATTCTAATTCATTTTCTTCAGCTAATTTTAAAATTTCAGCCTGCGGTTTTCCAATTGCATCAACCTTTTTTTCTTTTACGACTTTCGGATACGTTTCTTGAATCGCACGTTGGGCAGCAGCTTCAAGTAATGCGCCTCTGCCAACTTTTTTTTCAACTATATCACGTGGAGCTTTCCCGTTGCGGAATCCCTCTATTTTTATTTCTTTGGAAAAATCCGCAGTCGCCATATCAATATATTTTTTCCATTCATCCCATGGAACATGGACCCTGATTTCATTTTGAGAATCGGGAAGTTTTTTAATTTCTGATGTTATAGGCATAATATTATATTAACAATTGGGAAAAAATTATTTTTTGCAATTTCATAATAAAAAAACTAGAAAAAAGAAAAACAAAAAATAACCTCCGCATTAAAATTTTAGATAATAAATCCAGCAATTAGCAAGGCGACGATGTTCATGATCTTAATCATCGGATTGATGGCAGGACCAGCTGTATCTTTGTATGGATCTCCGACAGTGTCTCCGGTCACTGCAGCTTGATGGGCAAATGATCCTTTGCCACCATATTCCCCATCTTCAATGAATTTTTTGGCATTATCCCAAGCACCCCCGCCAGAAGTCATAGAAATAGCCAGAAAAACTCCTGTAACTATTGAGCCTACCAATAAACCTCCGAGGGCTTCCGGACCAAGAATAAAACCTACTATTATTGGAGCAACCACCGGAAGAATTGCCGGTATAACCATTTCTTTCAAGGCTGCTTTAGTCACAATATCAACGCTGCTGGCATAATCAGGTTTAGCTGTCCCTTCCATGATCCCTTTGATTTCACGGAACTGCCTGCGGACTTCTTCTACTACAGAGCCGGCAGCTTTTGAAACTGCGCGCATGCTGATAGAGGAAAATAAATAAGGTATCATACCGCCAATCAATAGCCCTGCTAAAACATTAACATTATCAAGCCCGAAAGTTATTTTTGCACCTTTCTCAATAAGTTCTTGCGAATAGGAAGCAAAGAGTACTACAGCAGCCAGCCCAGCTGAAGCAATGGCGTATCCTTTAGTGACAGCCTTTGTTGTGTTACCAACTGAATCAAGAGCATCAGTAACTTTCCTGATTTCAGGACCAAGCTCTGACATTTCAGCAATACCACCTGCATTGTCAGTTACAGGACCAAAAGAATCTATAGCTACAATAATTCCTGCCATAGAAAGCATGCTCATAGCAGCAATTGCCACTCCGTAAAGTCCAGCTAGCCAGAAAGAAGCCATAATACCAGCTACAATAACTATTATTGGCATAGCCGTTGATTCCATACCCATAGCTAAACCCATAATAACATTAGTTCCATGTCCGGATTTTGAAGCCTTGGCTATTTCCTTCACCGGACGATAGCTTTTTGAAGTGTAGTATTCAGTTATGACAACCATGCCAGCTGTTACCAAAATTCCGATTACGGCAGTTAAATAAACACTTATAAAATCCGTTCCACTTCCTTCCATTAAATATTTTGTTACTGGATAAAAGCCAACAAGTGCAAAAACAGAAGAAGCTATCAAGCCTTTATACAATGCTCCCATTATTTTTTCTCCATTATCTTTATCCTTATCACTAAGACGAACGAAGTATACGCCTAAAACTGAAGCTATGATAGAAACAGCTCCTATCGCTAAAGGAAAAACTACGGCGCCGCCAAATGCTGTGAAAGTTAACGACCCAAGAATCATTGCCGCAATAGCCGTAACTGCATATGTTTCAAAAAGGTCAGCTGCCATTCCGGCACAGTCACCTACATTATCACCAACATTGTCAGCAATAACTGCAGGATTGCGAGGATCATCTTCAGGAATGCCAGCTTCTACTTTTCCAACAAGATCAGCTCCGACATCGGCTGCTTTGGTAAAAATACCTCCTCCAAGCCGCGCAAACACGCTGATTAAACTGCCTCCAAAACCAACTCCAACCAAAGCTTTTATATCTCCATTCGTAAACCAATAAAAACCAGCTACCACAAGAAGTCCCAAACCAATAACCAGAAGACCAGTTACTGATCCAGCTTTAAAAGCTACATCCAATGCTTTTTTTAGTCCCGTTTTAGCTGCCTCCGTTGTCCTGACATTGCCTTTAACTGAAACATTCATGCCTATATATCCAGCTAAAGCTGAAGCAGCAGCTCCAATCAAGAAACCGAGACTGGTATTGAAATCCAGAAAATAATAAAGGGCTACAGCTACAACAATTGCCACATAGGCTACAGTTTTATACTGGCGGTTAAGGAATGCCTTTGCTCCTTCCTTGATGGCATTTGCTATATCAACCATTTTTCCTTCTCCGGCCGGCATTTTGTCGACTAACCAGCTGAGATAAAGAGCAAAAATGATCGAAAGCATTGCTGCGATAATCGCATAGATTTCTACTGACATAATTTTTATCTTATTCCCATTGTCTTTTTTGATACATGCAAGACAAAATAGAAATAGAATTTATTTAAAAAATTAATAAACTAAAAAATTTATTCTTCAACCTGTCCTTCTTCAATATTTTCCTGTTCTTCTTCGTTGTTTTGAGTGGCTTGCCCAATTACATCTATTTTCCATCCGGTTAATTTTGCAGCCAAGCGCACGTTTTGCCCCTGCTTTCCTATAGCCAAGGATAGTTGGTCTTCAGGAACTAAAACTTTGGCTTCTTTTTTATTCTCATCGATATCCACAGAAATAACTTTTGCCGGGCTGATTGACGCTGCAATAAATTTTTCCGGTTTTTCGCTCCATTCGATAATATCTATTTTTTCTCCACCCAGCTCTTCGATTACAGCTTGCACACGTATTCCCTTTTGACCGACACAGGAACCAATCGGATCTATTCCTTCTTCAGTTGAAGCAACTGCTATTTTTGTGCGTGATCCAGCTTCACGGGCGATTGATTTTACTTCAACTGTACCGGCAAAAATTTCAGGAACTTCCAGCTCAAAAAGTTTTTTCACCATATCTGCATGAGTTCGGCTAAGTGTAATTCCGGGTCCTTTAGGATCAGATTCTACTTTATATAAATATACCTTGACTCTTTGCCCGATTCTGAATATTTCTCCATGAACTTGTTCTGAAGGAAACAAAACTCCCACAGACTTGCCGAGGTCTATGTAAACATTTCTGCCTTCGATGCGCTGTACCGTCCCGCTTATAACTTCGCCTTCTTTTTCTTTATATTCAGAAAACATCGAATCTCTTTCTGCTTCGCGTATTCTTTGTATGATGACTTGTTTGGCAGTTTGGGCAGCAACACGTCCATATTCGCTTTTATCTTCAAGTTTTATTTCAATAACATCTCCGACTTTTGCGTTCTTTTTTATTTTTTTTGCGTCTTCAAGCACAATATCCCTCTCTGGATTGTAGCGCATCAATCTTTCTCCATCTTCCAATTCTCCTGAGACTTCCTCTTCATTTATCTCATTTTCTTCCCCCGGCTTGATAAATTCCCTCAAGGTTTCATCAACCACATCCTTCACTAAAAAAAACTTAGCCTCTCCTGAAACTTCATTGAATTCAGCCCTGATTCTTTGTCCGCGCTTGCCGTAATCTTTTTTATAAGCAGCCGCTAAAGCCGCTTCTATGGTTTCAATAACAACATTTTTCGGTATGCCTTTTTCTTCAGCAATTTGCATTATAGCACTTCCGAATTCCCCCAGCCTGCCGCTTGGGTTTTTGTTTTCATCTGTTATTTTTTTGCGCTTAGGCATAAGATTAAATTATTTTTAAAATTATTATTTCTTATTAAAAAGAGTCCGCATCCATGCGAACCCACTTCTTTCCATCCGTTTTAATATTAGCAATAATCCTCGCAAATGTCAATCAAAACGTACTGTTTCCTCCCAGAGCAGCCTGAATCGCCACAATTATGATATACCCAGAAAGACCCACGATAACGCCTAAAATAGAATACAAAGCATTGCGTTTTGCCTTTTCGATCTGGTCGGTGTCGCCGGATGAAGTAATATATAACACGCCGGATATCACAAATGAGATGAGCGCAATGGTTGAAAATATTCCCAATAGCCATTTTAATACGCTGGAAAGAATTCCCGGAATATCCTGAGAGTCTGGCAACCCTGTTTCATCAGGGAAACAAACCCCGCCGACAGGTGTAAAGCCTGCACCGCAATCTCCTTCACCATCTCCTCTAAGAGCTCTGCATGCACGAGTACACTCAGTATCCGTAGGAGAACAACCCAGTAGACAACTAGCATATTCAGCATCCCCAGCTTTTGTTATATCAACACTCACAAAAAACAAGCTTACAAAAGATATTGCAACAAAAAATAGAAAGATATTTTTTCTTGTTTTGATCATTTTTTTAGCAGATTATTGGTGATAAAAATAGGTCATTAAGAATTTTAGAATGTACCGCTACCCATTAAAAAGCTATCCACAGCTGCTATCAGGATAATACCGGAAAGGCCGACAATAATTCCTATCAGCGAGTAAATCATAGCTTTTTTAGCTCGTGCAATTCCGTCTTCATCACCTGCGGACACTAAATACATAATTCCTGAAATTATAAAGCCTATAACTCCTAAGACTGCAAAAATTCCCAAAAGCCAATTCAAAAGACCCTCGAGAATTCCGCTTATGGTTCCCGTAGGAAGACCATAATCATCTCCTATTTGCCATCCTTCTCCATCTGCGGCCAGAACAGACATTGGAAAAAGTAGAATTGTTGAAATAATAGTACCCAATGTTTTCTTTTTGATATTCATTTTTTTAAAGTATAAAAAATTATTATTATAATTTAATTATATCATAATCCTTAAATTATGTACACTTTGCAAAAAAGACGATTCCGAGGAATCGCCTTCTGCTTTTATATGCATACAAAAAATTTAGAAACTGCTGCCACCGCCCAACATTGACTGCACCGCTTTGATTATTATGACTCCCATAAGAGCCACGATAATACCTACCAACGAGTAAATCATGGTTTTCTTGCCACGAGCGATCTGGTCTTCATCTCCAGCAGCTGTAAGATATATAATTCCAGCGATAACGAATCCTATAACTGCTAAAATACCTACGATAGCTAAAAGCCAGTTCATAAAACCAGTGATTATATCTGTAAGGGTTGCATCCGGAAGATCTGCATCAGGCACATTGATAGCCAAAACTGCTGATGGAGCAATTGCGATTAAACTGGCGATTGCATAAAAAATTTTTTTAACTTTATTCAGCATAGTAACACCTCCCATTCTAGTTTATAAATTTTTTTATTTATTTTAAACTTTCCTTTATTCGTTTGAATCCTGATTAATTTAAAAAACTGCCGATAAATCTGATTATTATCATTCCTCCTAAGGCAATGACGATTCCCAGTATTGAGTATTTGGTGGATTTTTTTGCAATCTCTATTCTTTTATAGTCGCCGGCTGAAAAAAAATACATTATTCCAGAGACAACTAATGATATTATAGCAATTATTCCCATTATTGACAATAAAAAAGACAGAACATTCGCTCCAATTTCTCTTACTGTAGGAGCGTCTGTAATAACTCCTGCATATGCTGTATTTATGATATCCATAATTTTCAGCCTTTTAAATCAACAATGTTTCCTCTTATTTTTGCCTGTAAAGTTTGTTCTTCATCCGTTTTTTCTTCATTAAAATAAGCAGACGGCTTGATGACCCACGGTTTTATTTCAGATGCTTTATTTCCAAATGTTTTTTCTCTATCTGCTTGTGGCGTTGGGGTCATAAATGTTTTTTGCTGGCTAATCGTACTAGCAGGCCTTATTGGTTTTTCATTTTCTTTTTCATTTGAAAACTTTTGCGGAGAAGAAAAACTTACCTTGCCTTCATCCACAACCGAACCTCTTGAATCATCCTGATTTGAATTTACTATTTTTTGTTCCGGCAAAACGCTCGGCTCCGTCAAGTCCTTGAAGTTGGGAGAATATTTTTTATTTTCTTGGGGCGGCTGATATTTCGGAACTTGCAGATAATTATCTTCTATAGCAGCAAAGCTATTAGACTCTTCATTTTTTGAATACATATTTATTTCTGCTGTTTGTCCGCTCCGGCTTGGCAAATTTTCAGTTTGTTCATTTGGAAAAACCTTGCCTTCTGTGAAAATAATCCGTTGCAGTTCCGTATCGATGATTAAAGGAGTTTTTTCGTCCAGTGATTTAAGAATCAATGAAAGTTTCTGCCTTTCTACGGGCGTGAGTTTTTTCCCATTTTCGCTGTGAAATAAATAATTCGCCCTATCGACTGTACCATGCTTTCCGCTTCCCATGTTGTCATGGAAATCAGTAATCCAGTTTCTTATAGATGGCCTGACAGGCGTAGGAAAATATTTGAGTTTCAGCTGATTGATAGTAATGTTTTGTTCTCCCAGTTCCTTGTATTTTTGCAATGCTTCTGAAAGCGGCAACTGGATTCTTCTTTCTGTTTCGCTCTGGGCAGGACTTTTTTTGGCCGAAGGCTTAGCCGAAAGCATGATAAGTTTGCTTATTATGTTTTGTTCAAGAAGCTGCAAAGTCAAAGCTTTAGTATTCGGGGGAAGCAATATTCTTTTCTGCAATTCCTGTTCTGCCTCACTCCATTTTTTGCTTTGCGCAACGCTCCACACAACTTGAGGAAGAATGCTTCTGCCTTTCATATCAAGTCCTGCCTGTCTGGCTATATTGTCATAAATGGAAATCAGATCAAATCCCAAGAGAAAATCAAGGACATCCGAATGCATGGCACTGATTTTATACGGAAAAATTTCAGCATTTTCATATGTTGTTCTCCATTTTTCAATAAGGTCTTCTTTTATCTCTTCGGTTATTTCATCCGCTATTTTCCTTTCCTCATTCAAATCATACTGGCCGGCATTATTTTTGGGAGAGATGTTGTTTTGATTTGTATATATGACTGTCATTTTTTGTTTTTTAGAATTCAAAAATTACTCTGTTATCCCTGATATACCGCATGACATTTTTTATTCTGTCCTGATTAGTTGTGCTGCTTCTGCCCAAATCTTCATCCATGGATTTTGCAATTTCAAAAACTTCTTTCAGCACGTAGCTCTGGCTGATTGCTTTCATAAGCTCTCTTTTGTAATCAGCTGGAGCGTTTTTGGCTATATATTCAATATGTTTTTCATTAAGACCGGCAATGAAAGCGGGATAAGAAAAAGCAAAATAAGTCGGCAACAACACAAGCTGGCTATCAGAAGCAAGCACATACAGCGCAAGCAATTTCTTTTGTTCTATCGTGTCCTGTTCAAAAGAAACGTGCGGCAAAGAAAATTTATTCGTCAGTCTGTCTTTTATAGCATCTATATCCATAACAATTTATTAAAAAATATTCTTGACATTTTTATCTGTATATTAAACAAAACCAGCTCTCTGTTTTGCAGGTTTTGGTGGAGGAGGTAGAGGAGGTGGAGGAGGTGCCTTATGCTCATCATCCTTAATTTTTTCGCCTTTCTTCCTTTTCTGGGCGTTCTTATTTTCTTGAGCTAAATGAGCCCAGTGATTTTTTACAATTGACTCCATGTGAGATTTTTGGAAAGAATTCATTGCGGCCTTATGTTCATTAGATCCCTCTTCAAAAGTACCATTATCAACTAATTTTTGTGCCTCTATTTTTCCTTGTTCAATTGACTGCCTTATATTGTCCGCATTGTTTCTAATGTTATATTCAAAAGCAGCTTTTGCTCCTGGATCTTCTCTCATTTGTTTGTATCTGCCAACGAAATCATTTACCTCTGAATCTTTTGATTCGTCTGTTATTTGATTATTATTTTTAATAAAATCATTCATTTGTTGTGCAGTATGTCCAGTGTCTTCAGAATTCTTAATTCTCTCAGCCTGTTTTTTAGCTAATTCATCAAATTCCGTGTTCTGATATCCTTTGACTCTTGCCTTAGCATTTTCTCCAAACTTAGGTGTCCATTTGCCACCAGTAGCTTTTCCAATACCTTTTGATATTTTTTCACCTGCAAAACCAATTCCAGTATCTTCCCATTTATTGAGTCCTTTGGCGAAGCTTCCCCCAAAACGTTTCTTGTCAATCTCTTTTTGGCGTTCATCACGCTTTTCTTTATACATCTTCCAATTCTTTGCAGCCCAATTTCCGCCAGCTGCCATGGCTGTAGCTGTACCGGCAAATTTTGCAAATTTCTGTCCTGCCCCAACCACTGTATCCGCCCCTGCGATTCCCAATGATTTTGCTACTCCCATGCCCATCCACAAAATGATTATGGGAATAGCAAACATGGAAGCACTGGCAATCCATTCGCTTGCGCCAGGAACCGATGCAGCATTGTCAGCGGCCGACTGTTTAAATATATTTTCACCTATTGATTGGTTTATTTTGACAGCAACTCCTATGACAAAAATCATTATCGGACCAAAAAAAGAATAGCTGAAAAGATTTTTCCACCAGTCGTCTGCAAATTTACTGGTTGCGGGAAAAATGTAACCGACAAAACCTATCGGCGAAAACATAACCAGGATTACCAGGGCTATAAGCCTTATAGCAAAAAGAACTGCACAAACCAAGAGTGTTATTCCCAAAATAAAAGACATTATGATATTCATAACCTGATACATTAGCATCGTAGTTCCATCAGCATCATGGCCCCACAATGCCGAAAGTCTTGATTCATCCCCCAACTGGGCAAAAATTGCGTTTCCTGTAACTGCGCCAGTATTGTCACCAAACATAGAATTAACAAAATAATACATAGCTACATTCGCAACATCAATAAAAAAGCATGCAATTGGAAAACTGAAATTAACCAGCAGGGCATTGATGAGAATGTTGAGCCAGACTTTTTTAAGGTTCCATTTTTCGATCTGGAAAATAGTGCAGAAGGCGGAAAAAAGAAGGACTAGAATAAAAAACATATTGAAAGTATCCCGCACCATAATCCAGATATCCTTAACAACTGGATTATTGTTCAATAAACCTTTATCTCCGGAAATTAAATCAGGATTAATAACTGCTGAAAAAAGAGAAGCTGCCACGCCGATTAGAAAACTCATAACGCCTTGAATTGCACTCAAGATAAAGGATATGGCAGTGACAAAAACTGCACTTGCCCCATCAAGTATTCCCCCAAAAAATTTACTTAATAAACCCGGTTCTTCGGGTTTTTCAGGAACAGCGTCAGCGGCAAAGACCCCATGAACCGCCAAAAAAAAGACGCAAAGAAAAATGCATCCGGCGACCACAAAAGTTTGGAATTTTTTGTCCCGCAAAAGACTTGCCAGTTTAACCCTGGAAATTCCAAAAAATAATTTGATTTTGCAGAAAAATTTTTTGTTTTTCGAGATCAGATTCATTAGGATTCCAATCTAATTCTATATGTGAAAATTATAGCATA
The DNA here is from genome assembly GCA_035390125.1 of Candidatus Moraniibacteriota bacterium. NCBI lineage: Bacteria > Candidatus Moraniibacteriota > Candidatus Moraniibacteriota bacterium. Next base: position 126,615 of record DAOOTD010000002.1, on the reverse strand, counting down.
CTTTCGTAATGTCAGGCAATAACTTTAATCAAAAAATAAAAAGCCCCTTTTAACAAAAACGGGGCTTTATTTATTTTCACGAAAATATTTTATATTTATATATAAAATTTAACTTTTTCAACCTGTTTTAACCAGCCAATTTTAATAAATGAAACCTTTAATAACTCTGCTTGAAGTTGAGATTGTTCTGCGACTTGTTTTTGCATAACCGACATAATTCATTTCAGAAACAGTAAAACTGTTTCCGCTGACTTTTTCAACATAAGCCACATGACCATAATATCTGTTCTCGGTAGTCACTACGATAGCTCCTGGTCGTGGAGTTTTTCCGGTTGCATACCCGGCAGCTTTTGCATGGTACAGCCATGTTCCAGCGTTGCCACCCCAGGGAACATAACGTTTCTGGGCGACAAACCAAGTGCAATATCCATATGGAAATCTATGACCAGTGCCGGCTTTCCCTGAAAGAATTCTGCCCGTAATCTGGGGAACTCCTCCTGCAGTATTCGCATATTGCCTCTTATTGATTAAGGATTGGCTGCTGCTTGGAACAGCTGGCTTAGGAGCTTCTCCCTGGCCATCAGGAATAATTATTTCTTCTCCCACTTTTATTTCTCCATTCGCTGGCAAATCATTAAAGGCTATTATTTTATCTTTTTCTGCTTTAAATTTATTAGCGATAGCATCAAGATTGTCTCCCGATTTTATGACATATTTTACTCCTGAAACAGGCAGAATGAACATAGTATCTCCTGGCATTATGGAGTCGGCATTACTGATGTCATTTGCCCACAAAATAGTATTAACCGAAACTCCATTTTTTTCAGCGATTGAACCGAGAGTGTCACCGGATTGTACAATATACATTTTAACCCCGCCCTCTTCTTCAGGATCTTTCATCGGATTGGCTCCGCCAGAAACCAGCATTATTCCGTCATCCTTTATAATGCTCCTGTTTGAATCATCTTCTTTTTTTTCTGGTTCAATGGATGTGTTTGATTTGGAAAGGGGAACAAGAGCTAAATCATTTTTTTTATTTACCTGTCCGCTTATTTTACTGCCATTCACCGCTGGAATGGTCTCAGCTGATGCATCCCAATAACCAAAAAGAAGTTTGCCATAATTATTGCCTGAGGCAACATTTGTTGCTGAAACAAGAAGTGAACTTGATACCACCACTGCAAAGGCTGAATAATTACGCAAAACGTGGAGCAGTTTTATGGTTCTGTGCTCCTTTATGAAGTTTGCTATTGAGCGTTGTTTAAGATGAATTTTAGTGTTTAAGCCCTTGAGGTCAATTTTTCTGATTGATTCGTATATATAAGAAAAAATGGATTTTTTGCTAATAAATAAGTCCTTTCGGTTGGTTGACAGGCTTAGAGAATAATGATAAAAAACCGCCTCATGTCATTACTCATCACCCGCAACCTTAATTTTTAACTGGTTTCAAGTATATACCTAGGGATATTTTTGTCAAAGATGTTTTGTCTTAAAATTATTTTTTTTCCTTTTTTTAAGCCATTTTTTGGGGTTATATCTTTTTTATATTTCAAAAAAAGAGTACAATTAGATCGTAAAAGGCATGAAAAGCTTTTTTATGAATAATCGGAAATAATTTATGAAATTAAAAAACCTTCTGACTGAATTTCTTGAATATTTGGAGATTGAACGTAACCGTTCGCAGAAGACTATTGAGAATTATCATCATTATCTCAAGCGCTTTTTGACCTGGGCAAAAATATCCGAACCCAAGGATATCACTGCTGAGCTTATAAGGAGCTACCGTTTATATCTGAACCGGCAGAAAGATAGCCATGGCAAGGAACTGAAAAAAGTTACTCAAAATTATCATATAATAGCCATCCGCAGTTTTCTGAAATATCTTGCCAAGCGCGATATTAAAAGTTTGGCCGCTGAAAAATTGGAAGTTGGTAAAAATCCATCACATGAAATTGAGTTTCTTGATAGTGGTGAGCTTGACCGCCTTTTGCATGCCGCAGAAGGATCAGACATAAAGTCCATGCGCGATAGGGCAATCTTGGAGCTTCTTTTTTCGGCAGGACTTCGTGTTTCTGAACTTATAAATATAAACTGCGACCAATTGAACATTTCCAGACAAGAATTTAGCGTGATTGGCAAGGGCGATAAAATGAGAATAGTTTTCATTTCTGATACTGCAAAAGAGGCGTTGGAAAAATATTTGAGCAAGCGCATGGACTTGGATCCGGCTTTATTTATTCGATTATCCGAAAAAGGGGGAATTGGAAACGAAAAAACAAAGCGCTTGACCCCACGTTCAATTCAAAGAATAGTAAAATTTTATGCAGCCAAAGCAGGTATCGTGAAAAATGTACATCCGCACACGCTAAGGCATAGTTTTGCCACAGACTTACTTTCTAATGGAGCTGACATCCGAAGCGTGCAAACAATGTTGGGACATTCTTCCATAACGACAACTCAAATTTATACGCACATTACCAACAAGCAACTCAAAGAAATACACAAGCAGTTTCACGGAAAAAAGAAATAAAAAAAATTAAATTTGTTCAAGCTTTGCAAATTCTGCCGACAATCTTTTGATTCCGGCTTTTTTAAATGCCACTGTAATAATGTCGCCAACAGACGAAACAACTATGCCTTCCCCAAATTGTTCATGTTTGACTTTCTCTCCCCCTTTGAAAAAATTCGCTTTTTTTTCTGATTTCTTCTTCTTTTTTAAAAGCGATTCAAATATCTTTTTTTCTGTTTCACGGCATGAGTTATGTTTTACAAGTTTTTCAGGTATATCGTCCAAAAATCTGGAAGGAGAATTCATCTGCGTTGAACCGAACAAATTGCGTTGGCGCGTGAATAAAAGATATATTTTTTCCTTGGCTCTAGTTAAGCCTACGTACATCAAACGCCTTTCTTCTTCCATTTCTTCATAGGAAAGCATGCTTCTGGAGTGCGGCAATATTCCTTCTTCCAAACCGACTATAAAAACCGCAGGGAATTCTAGACCTTTAGCGCTATGCAGAGTCATAAGATACACTGCATCTTGATTTTGGTCAACGTTGTCTGCTTCAGATGTGAGTGCAACCTCTTCTAAAAACGCTCTTAAAATATCTCCATACTCTGCTTTATTTTCATCATACTTATGCGCCACGGTTATAAGTTCTTTTACGTTTTCCCAGCGCATTTCACCTTCAACTCCGTCATCCAACAGCATTTTTTCGTATCCACTTTCCTTAAAAACTTTTTCAATAAAATCAGCTAATGTTATTCTCGGCTGGATTTCTTTCATTCTTTTTATAAAGTCGCAGAGCTTAGCTATTGCATCAATTTTTGAATTTACTAGTTGCAGACTTTCTGGAAATTTAAATTCAGATTCTGAAAATTTTAATCCGGCTTCAATAAGATTTAAATTTTTTTTCTTAGCGATATCTACCCACTTTTTGAATGTAACTAGACCCAGATTTCTTTTTGGTTCATTGATTATCCTCTCCAATGAAATTGTGTCACTATGATTTGAAATTAATTTAAGATAAGCAATCACGTCCTTTATTTCCTTTCGCTGGTAGAACTTAATGCCTCCGATAATTCGATAGGGTATTGATTTTTTTAGAAAAGTTTCTTCAATAACGCGTGATTGTGCATTGGTACGGTATAAAACTACGTATTTGCTATAAGGCATGCCTCCTTTTTTTATTTCATCTGCGACAAACTCAGCTTCGTCGCATTCATCCTCAGCCTCAAAAGAAGTTACCAAATGCCCGGCTTCTTTTTCCGTCCAAAGTTTCTTATCCTTGCGATTTATGTTTTTGGAAATAACACCATAGGCCGCATCCAGAATAACCTGGGTTGAACGGTAATTCTGTTCCAGATGTATTACTTTGGCTTCTGGATAATCATTTTCAAAATTGAGGATATTTTTAATGTCTGCGCCTCGGAACTTATAAATACTTTGCCAATCATCTCCCACAACGCATAAATTTCTGTGCTTCCCGGCCAACATATTTATAAATAAATATTGCGCCCGATTGGTATCCTGATATTCATCCACTAAAATATATTTGAATTGTTTCTGATATTTTTCCAGCACTTTAGGAAAATTCTGAAAAATTTTTACTATAAAAACAAGAATATCATCAAAATCCAGACTGTTGTTTTCTTTAAGATGTGATTGGTAGCGTTTATAGCACTTAGCCACAATTTCTTCGTAATATCCATGGGCTTGATTTTCAAATTCTTCCCTACTTATCAGCTCATTTTTAGCCTTACTTATGGTTGATAGAATTGCTCTTGGATTGAACTGCTGTGGATCTATTTCCATTTCTTTTAGAATTTTTTTCATTAAAGCCTGCTGATCCTGGTCATCAATGATGTGAAACGATTTTTCATATCCCAAAACTTCTATTTCACTGCGCAGTATTTTGGAACAGATTGCATGAAACGTTCCAATGGTTGGCAGATTCGAATTGTTATACAAACTATATTTATAATTTTTGTCTGCCTCGGGATATAAAATTCGCATGATCCTTTCACACATTTCCCCCGCCGCCTTGTTAGTAAAAGTCACTGCCAAAATATTGCGCGGATTGACTCCGTGATTTTTAATCAGATAGGCTACCCGATGTGTCAGTGTTTTGGTTTTGCCCGACCCCGCTCCGGCAATAATCAAAAGCGGTCCATCTGTTGTCATTACCGCTTCTTTTTGTTTTTCATTTAATTCAGAGACTATGCCCATATAAAATTTATTTTTATAAAATATTCTCTATTTTCCTCCAATCTTCCACTGTCAGTTCCTGAGCGCGAGTATTTTTCGAAAAACCAAGCGCGATTAATTTTTCTTCAGAAGTTTTTTTGTCTATTTGAAATCCATTAGAAAGATTATTAGCTAAAGTTTTTCTTTTGGCTGAAAATCCCGCCCGCACAATTCTAAAAAATTTTTTAACGTCCTGCTTGTTTCTTGTTTCTCGTCTGCCTGCCGGCGAAGCAGGTTTTTTGTTTCTTATGATTCTAATTACTGCACTATCCACTTTCGGCATCGGCTCAAAAGATTCTTTCGACACAGTGAATAAATATTCCGGCTGAGCATAGTATTGCACCGACACTGCCAAAATGCTCATTTTTCCTGCCTTGGCACAGATTCTTTCCGCTACTTCTTTCTGCACCATCAGAATCATTTCACTCGGTGGAAATTTGGTTTCTAAAAATAATTTAATAATTGGAGCAGTAATGTAATATGGAATATTAGCGACAACTTTATATTTAACTTCCTTAGCTTTCAGCTTCTTCAGCTTGTTAAAAATAAGCTCTGGAAGATTTATTTTTAGTATATCATCATGGATAATTTCAATATTTTCTTTGTTACGCAACTTGTTATTTAACATTTCAACCAGTCGGTCATCCAATTCAATCGCCATGACTTTTTTGGCAACCTCAGTCAGCAGTTCCGTCAGCACTCCTTGCCCCGGCCCGATTTCAATGACAACATCATCAGCAGAAAGTTTCGCACTTTCAATAATCCGTTGCAAAATTGCCTCGTCTTTCAAAAAATTCTGTCCTAAAGATTTTTTCGCTTTGATTTCCATAACTTTATGAACCTTATGAACCTTATGAACTTTATAACTTTATAAACTAATTGAGTACTTGCTCCACTTTGACTCCAATAACTCCCGCACCTAATGAAGCTATTTTTTCAAAAGCAACTTTGTCCAAATCAATAATGCGTCCTTTACCTTGCGGGCCATAATCATTGATTTGGACAACGACCGATTTGCCATTTTCCGCATTGGTCACCTTGGCATATGCGCCGCGCGGAAGAGTCGTGCTGGCAGCAAAAAGTCCCCCTTTCCAGGCATACCAGGTACCCTGTCCTTTATTAGCCTTGCCTAATTTCATATATGTTCCTTGCGTAACAATTTCTTCAATTGGTTCTTTTGTAACATTGCTTTCCAGAATTTTGCGCGATATTTCCTTATTGTCATGATAAACTACTTTATATTTTATTTCACGCGTGCCTTTTATTCCTTTTTGGGTGACTTTTTTAACGCGCCAACCTAATTTATCATCTTCATTAGAAATTGTTTTGAAATCGATATCCTGCTTTTTTATTTCTTCTTTTATGACAACATGTGTAACAATAATTGTCATTTCTTCTTTGACCAATACTCGCCTTGATGGATTCGTAATATCATCATCGGACAAAGTTATTTCTTTATTCTCCCAAACAGCTTGCTCGATAGTATCCAAAAGAGTATGCGTTTTAGTTTTTTTATCCGCTTCTTTAATTGTTATGTTTTTTGCTCGTTTGATGATTATATGAGTACCAGAAAAAATTTCTTTATTTTTATCAGGCACAATTAAATCATTTTCTTCCAGGACTATTTTTTGCTCGTTCATAAAATCTTCTACAGTTTTGGCCGCAGACATTAATTCAAAAGTGATATTGCTATCAGTCAATTCAATTTTCTTTTTTTCAGAATTAAAGTTTATAGCAATATCATTTTTATCTTTATTGAATATAAAGAAAAAAAGGATTGCCAGTCCAGTTAAAAAAAAGATGTATTTTAGTTTTTTTGAAATTCTTATCATTCCATTTTGAATCTGTATTGAATGGCTTCGGCAATATGTGCCGGCTGAATATTTTCACTATTTGAAAGATCTGCAATAGTACGCGCGATTTTTATTATACGGTGATAAGCTCGGGCACTAAGCTTTAGAGCTGATACAGCATTTCTTAAAAGCTGTTTGCACTCTTCGTCTAAAGGACAAAATTGTCTTATTTGATCAGAAGACATTTCGCTGTTAGAAATTACCGACAAATTTTCAAATCTTTTAGCTTGTATTTTTCTGGCTGCTTCCACTCTGGCACGTATCTGCTCGCTTTTTTCTTCACTTATTCCTTCTTGAAGCTTGTCAAAACTTAAACGTGGCACTTCAATGTGCAGATCAATGCGGTCCATAATTGGTCCAGAAATTTTTTGCTTATACCGGGAAATCTGTGCTGGCGTACATGTGCATATTTTTTCCGGATCAGTAGCGTTCCCGCAAAAACAGGGATTCATAGCGGCCACCAAAATAAACCGGGCTGGAAAATATAAAGATCCTTTGGCTCTTGAGATTGTTATCATACCATCCTCAAGTGGCTGGCGCAAATTCTCTAAAACACTTTTAGGAAACTCAGCAAACTCATCCAAAAACAAAACTCCCCTGTGCGCTAAGCTTATTTCTCCAGGCTTTGGATAACTCCCCCCACCAATCAAAGAAACACTACTGGCACTATGATGTGGATTTCTGTATGGCCTTGAAGTAACTAGAGGTTGTCCTTTCCTAAGTTTTCCGGAAACTGAAAATATTTTTGTTATTTCCAATGCTTCTTCCAATGTTAACTGGGGGAGAATAGTAGGAATAGCCTTAGCCAATAAAGTCTTTCCTGATCCTGGAGGTCCGTTTAAAATAACATTGTGCCCACCAGCTGCTGCAATTTCCAGAGCACGCTTGGCATGTTGTTGACCTTTAATATGAGCCATATCTATTTCATAATCTGCTGTTGAAAATAGGACATCCCCGTCTAATGATGGGAAATAATCAATTTTTCTATTGCCAGAAAAATGATCAGCCAAAGAATAAAGAGTATCTACAGGTACAATATTTATTCCCTTAACTACACTGGCTTCAGCTGCATTTTCTAATGGAACATATAATTCATTAAACCCCTTTTCTTTTGCCAAGAGAGCTATAGGTAAAGTTCCCTGTATAGGACGTATGCGCCCGTCAAGAGAAAGTTCTCCTACAATCATCCTGCCATTAAAATCAAATTGCAATTGTTTGGTCGCAAGCAAAAATCCCATAGCGATAGGAAGATCATAAATAGGGCTGGCCTTTGGCAAGTCTGCCGGAGCTAGATTCACCGTAATGCGACCGCACTGATGTGGTGGCTTAAATCCGCTATTTTTTATAGCACTCGAAACACGATCACGCGACTCCTTGATTGCAATATCCGGGAGACCAACGATTGAAAAATTGTGCAGGCCGGATCCTAGAATATCAACTTCAACTTCTACAATTTCTCCGTCCAGACCTATAGTTGCGGCAGAATATATTTTAGAAGACATAAATAAAAAAGAAAAGATCAGCTTGACACTTTTTTGTGCTTAATTATTAGCTGATCAGCTATAAAATTAATTGTGAAGCCTATATATTATTTAGAGTTTGAATTTATTATTTTTTTCACTTGCTCTTTCTGCCAACACCATAATATATATCATTCCGACAGTAAGTGTTTCAATTGGTAAAAAATCTACTCCGGGCAATGAATCAGCTGCTCCGCCTCCTATTAATGTAAGTGCTTTTTTAGCAAAGCCTCTTGCCGACTTATTTCTTCGCCCAGAACCAGCAAGAATTAACATCATGAAAATAAATATAGAACAAAGAATTGAGGTAAGCATGGAAAGTATTATTGTTTCAGCAAAAACAAAGTCAGAGACATCTTTTCCTAAAGCACCCAGAAGCGCAGCTACAAATGGCATATCTTTGGAAAGATCTATTTCTTTCAGTAAAGGGAAAAAACCTTTAGCTATAGCCGCTTTAGAAATATTTTTTGTCATATCAACAGGATTTCCATTGCTAAAAGAGCTGGGCCTTTCTCGCCTAGCTCTATCAAGGTTATCGCTGTTGTTTTTAAAATTTCTTGCAATATCTTCAGGCATAATAAATTGTTAATTCAATAAAGATTCTATTTTTTATTCATCTTCTTCCAATTCTTTTTTGGCTTGTTCAATTTCAATCAATTGGCGCGGATCAGATGTTATGATTTGATCTTCAGGATATGAAGCAATAACTTTTATTGCAACATGCTTTGCTCCCGCAAAAAGAATTCCTTCTCCAACCCCACTTTCCAATAAGAGAAACTTTTCCTGATCAGTTAGAAAAAAGGTGTCAGAAATTGTTTCTATAGCTGCCGGAGACTGACGCAATAGCAGCTGCAATGACGAATTAGTTACTACCGGCTTTCCATAGCGCGAGGTCATAAAATCTGCTATGTCCTGAGTTATTGTTGTTAAGCCTGTATAATATTTTCTGCAACGCTTTGCAATACCAAATAAAAAAGATGCTGCATCATCATTTTGCATCATAACCCAAGCTTCATCCACAACTACAATTCTTTTTTTAAGTGAAGACCGCATTTCATTCCAGATAAACTGCAAGACTGTATACATGGCAATGGGCCTAAGCTGTTCTTCAAGATCGCGTATATTAAAGACAACCATTTGATTATCAACCTGTACATTTGTTGTATGATTAAGCACCCCAGCAAAAATACCCTCTGTGTATTTTTCCAATCTTTTTGCTATTGATTCTCCGCCTTCTGAATTTCGAATAACAGCATAAAGGTCCGACATGGTCGGAAAAGAAGATGAATTAAGAGCCTTAAAATTGCTTCGGGCAGTAATATCACGCATCGCATATGTTTCACGAATAGCTATATCCAGAATTGAATCTTCTTCGGGAGTTACATTGCCAAGCATAAGATGAAGCAGTCCTATAAGACTGGCTATGTTGCTCCTAAGAACATCTTCAGGATCTTCTTCATCGCCAATTTTAGGAAGATCGAATGGATTCAAATGATATGGAGAATTAAGTGAAAGTTTTATGAAAGTTCCCCCTACTGTTTCACACAAATATTTGTACTCATTTTCTGGATCAATGACAACAACATTGGTTCCAACCATCAGCGAACGGAATATTTCGAGTTTCACAGTATAGCTTTTCCCTCCGCCAGATTTAGAAAAAACTACCATATTGGCATTTTCCATTTGGAATCTGTCAAAAAGAATAAGGCTGTTATTGTGTCGATTAATCCCATAAAGAATACCCTCATTAGATGAAAGATCTGAAGATACAAAAGGAAATGTCGTAGAAAGTGGTGCTGTATTGAGATTATTAGCAATATCTATTTCATCATTTCCCAATGGCAAAGTAGAGGAAAAACCTTGTTCAGCTTTTAACACCGCTGGCTTGATGTAAACCATTTGCGCCTCGAGAAGTGCTTCTATTTGCAAATGTATTTTTTCAAGTTCTTCCAAATTATTTGCATATAAAGTCATGTAGAGCCCGAAGCGGAAAAATTTTTCAGTTCCTTGCTGGAGCTTATCGCGCAAATCTTCTATATCTTCAATGGCTGTTTCCAAAATTGGATTTCGGATTTTTCCCGACTGTTCTTCCATGTGAATCTGCGATTGCACTTGGGTTGATGTTTTCCTGAGGGTTTTTAATATTTCAACTGTATCAATAGGATGTATAAACATCGCAGTATCCATGGAAAAATCAATGTTTATAATCGGAGAAAACCAGTTTGTATGCAAATATCTAGGATAGGCAACAACAAAAACGGTTCTGGCAAACGTTTCGCCTATTTGCAAGTAATTTGAACTTACCTTCATTGCAGAAGGGGCGATAAGATCTTTTATAGTTGCAACACCACGCTGATATAATTCCTCACTTTCTAAAATCGGATCCCTTTTTACAGTTTGTTTTTTGTCATTTTTTTTGTTTATTCCAAGCATTTATAGTATTAAATAAGATTTGAATCTCTTTCTGAGAAGCTACTTATTTTAAATTAATTTGGATTATTTTTTTATTTGAGTTCAATCTTGTCTACATCTCTTATTATTGCATTATTATGTGTCGTAGCATTATATGAATTATACAAAAGTTCTATAAGCTCTTCAGTTTTAAGCGGAACAGCTTTTACGCCAGTACTGCTTAAACCAGAACTGACATGTTCTATTCTTTGCCAAAGCTGATTTTTGTAAGTTTCAAAAAGTTCTCTTCTCCGCATAGCAGACATCTGGGTATTTGCAGCTCCGAAAAATCTGTCAAAAACACTTGTTTTAACATTTTCAACTGGGTAGAAAGGCACCACCACATAAAAGAATTTAGACATTATACTTGAAACATCGGTAAGGCTTTTTATGAAGTTACGATATTCTTCCAGCTGTAAAATCAGCAATTCATTAGTCAGTTGTGTTTCCTTTTTTTTAAGATATTCCAAATAAGGAGCAATATTCAGTTTACGCGAACTTATCACTATTTGAATTGGAAAATCTAGTGAATTAAGAAAGTTTTGATATTGATTAATAATAGAATCTTGTTCTTCTGTAGCTTTTAAGTCAAAATTAATTGAAGAAACCAAAAGTACTGAGCGCATAGATCCATCTTTCAGTATAACTACCCCATCACGGACTTCTTCAACGTCGACATATTTTTGGGTACTTCCTCCTCCGGAAGTTCCTTTGGTTAGATTTTTTGAGTGCAATAATTCCATGGTTTTTTTGTTATTTCTTTTTAATTGGAACGTTTTTTAAAAGTTCTTCTATCCTTTCATTGCGTTCAGAACCACCGCTGTCCATGACCCTTGCTAAATCCATTATTGATTCAGTATCAAGTTTTTTTTCTGGCGGACGGGACTCTTCAGTTTTTGTTTTTTGCTTGCTGGGAATATTTTTCTGAGGAGTTCTTTGCCAGAAATATATTTTTGGACGGAAAAAATATAGTATCCCAAAAATGACAAAATTACCCAGTGGCTGACCATATGGCTTGTAAAAAGCAAAGGCTAAAAATGCAATGGACAGTGGTATGCCTATAATAAAAAACAAAACCTTAGGCAACATATTCCACATTACCAAAAGAGTAATGCCTAGCCCTATAACCCACCCCAGCTGCTTAGCTGTGAGCGGACCTGCAATTTTATCTTCGACATCTATATATTGTGGAACATTTATAAGCATTTTATTTTTCTTTTTTATTTTTTAAGGGCGTAATTTGATTATAAAAAAAGATTAGCAATTTGTCTTACTATTATCATGGAACTCATAATGACTATGATTCCGATTACGGAATACTTGAATGTTTTCTTGCCCTGCTCTACTCTTTCTTCATCTCCAGCAGAAGTCAAATACATGATACCTCCAATGACCAGCATTATCATGGCTAGTATTCCCGCTATACCTAAAAGAAAACTAAGAACATTTAGTGCAATATCGGAAAAATTAAGTGCATCAGTAAGAGTTCCACAATCTGTAGCTCCTTCAGGACAATTCCAACCGACAGCATTCGCGATTTCTTTTAATATCGATGGGGCTGCAATTCCAATTGTGAGACCTACTATTGCCATAGTAATAGCTTTTTTCCCTTTTTCCACAGTTTCCGGACTTCCCGCTGAAACAAGGACCATTATCGCACCCACCACAATAAAAACCAAAGCCAATGAGACTATTATTTTTTGAACGGCTGACAGTAAATTAGATACAAGTCCTTCTAGAGTAGTAATATCTCCTAGAGGGTTAGTAAAGTTCACTACCGCATCTTCTGCAAATACGTTAACGGGGTTTAAAAAAATCATTGCCAAAAAAACAAAAACGGCCATTAAAAATAGTTTATTTTTTTTAAATTTTATCATTTTTTTAAAAAAATTATTAATAAAATCTAACGATAAATTACTTTTTGGTTTACTATCGAACACCTGCTGCTGTACAGTCAAATGTCCCCCAGGTTACTCCTGAACGTATTCCCATTCCTTCCTGTACTCCTAAATAACTTATCACTGTACCGATTATAATAAAGGCTGAAAAAACAATAACAAATCCGATGATTCCGTTTTTGATTGCTTTTTTTGCCGTTTCAACAGCTCCAGGTTCACCGGCAGAAACAACATACAAAATCCCTCCTATGGATATGGCCAGCAGCGCAACACCGATTGAAATTTTCATTAGATACTGGATAATAGTATTGAATCCTGCAACCATATCACACAAAGTGCACATGTCATCTGAGGTTGCTCCGCAAGTAATAATAGCTGCATGTGCAACAGGTGAAAACAAAAGAAAAAGTGCAAAAACAAAAGTTATGCAAATAAATAATATTTTACCCATAGTTTTTGTTTTATTTCTGATCATAAAAATTAATTGATTGGCATTTGATTTATTCTATTCTTCGCTATGGATAAACTTTCATCCAGAGCCTTGCCGCTGTTAACTGAATTTATCATCTCCAAAAAAACCGATTCTACAGCATTTGCGTCTTTTTTGTACCAATTTTTTGCTATAAGGTTTCCGGTTGCAAAAGTTCCAAGCAACGCATCTGCTTTTTGTGATTCAATTATATCACGACGCGCGGCAGGTTTTTTAGTTCTCTCCAGATAATTATTTGCTGGATCAAAATTTACTGCGAAGTCTTTGCTGTTTTTTGTGTTTGCATTATAGAGCGTAACTTTACCTGAATTTTTTAGAGTCAAAAATTTCAAGAATTGCCATGCTTCATGAGCGCGCACATCATTAGAAACAACTGCTGTTTTTTGCGCACTATTTCTAGATGTATTGGTAGGTATTTTATTCAAAGAAACTGCATATCCCCAGTAATTTGCTATTGTAATGGGCTTGTTTGGATCTACCTGCGGAACAGGAGCTATCGAGTAGTTCAATTTGGAATTTTTATTCTTGATTCCGTCATTCTGCCATGAGTAGTTAAGCATCATGGCTGTTGATCCAGAAGCGAATGCTTCTATCGAATTATCCTGCTGTGAATTCCATGTATAAAAAGGATTTGTTGTACCGTCAGGATTATTTATTCTTGCAAATTGTGTATACATTTCTAGTGATTTTTCTCCTGCTTTTATAACTTTTCCATCAGGCCCAACTATTCCTTCATCAAAATTTATTGCATCACCATTTTTCATGGGCATTTTGACCCCATTCTGTAATAGCAACATACTGAAAATATCTGAAAATCTGTTTACATTCTTAGCGGTTCCAATTGCCGCTCCCGATCTGACTATGTTTCCGCTATTGTCTATTGATACAAGAATACGAACATCTTCTTTAAATTCATCCCAAGTTCTAGGCGGATAAGAAATACCTGCTGCATTAAACATATCCTTATTATAATACATCTGCAGAGAATCTATGCTTAGCGGAACTGCATATACTTTCTTGTTACTTACAAAATCCGAGGAAACGACATCGGGAAAATTGTTTTGCACATCAATTTCACTAACAAGATGCGCTGGCGCAGGGTATGTTTTATTCTCAAAATACGGAAACCATGAGTTGTTTATCATGAATATATCGGGGCCTTGCCCGCTGGCAAGTGCATCAATAAGTTCGTCTCTATAGGTATCTTGGCTAAATTTTTTATATTTTATTTCACCGGCATATGGATTTATTTTTTTATATTGGTCTACAATATCACTATATACCAATGAATCATCGAGTGGTCCCCATATTTCAAGTGGAACTAGATATCCGGCTGACGAAGAACTCCCGCAGCCGGAAAAAAATGGTATCATAGCAAAAGAAAGAAAAGCCATTACTATTTTCATTTTATTTTTTTTGTATTTTTTTATTATTTCCATATTTGTAATTCATTAAATTTTCTTATATAAATACCCGGAAATAAATTATTTTTTTATTGCAACAAATGCATAATGAAAATCTCCCGCATTAATGTTTTTGCCTATTAAAAATCCATGATCTGAAAACATTTTTTTCAAATCATTTTCAGCAATCCTTAATTCAGATTCAGGACCAACAGTTGAGTCATTCTGGTTCCATTCAACCACCATTATTTGACCATTATTTTTAAGAACTCTGTATGCTTCTTTTATAATTATATCCTTTTTTTGATTTTGAAATAACATATCTTTCAAAATAACCCAATCTAGAGAATTAGCTTCCATTTTCGATCCGTTTTCTTTTTCCAGGTTAACGCGACTGGTTATAATATTGTTAATTCCGTAATTTTTCGCCTTAGCCGCAACAGCCTCCAATGCTTGAGGCAGAACATCCAACGCATAAACTTTTCCATCTTCTCCTATTATTTTTGCAAAGGGTATTGAAAAATATCCAGGACCACATCCAAAGTCAGCTACTATACTGCCCCGTTTTATTTCTAACTGTTTTACAATCGCACCAGGATCAAGAAATTTTCCTAACTCATTTTTATTATATTCCATATTTTTTATATCTTTTTTTATATATATAGTTTACAACAAAAACAAAAAATGACAAAATGTATACGCTAACTGGCATAGTTTCTGGATTAGCTCAATGAGCTGCATTTGAAATGTGGCGAGAAAGCTATTTCCCCAGAAGCATACTCCGCAATAAATTTCAAAAAGCGAATAAATTAGGAAGAGTGGCCGAGTTGGCTGAAGGCACGGCTCTCGAAAAGCCGCGGAGCAGAAATGCTCTCGTGAGTTCGAATCTCACCTCTTCCGCCAATTTTCATAGTCTAGCATAGAACGAGAATCCTCTATTACATAAGATATTTGCAGATACTTATAGAAATAGGCTTTTAGTGCCTGCTTTTATAAAAAATTTTGACAGTATTTCTTGAAAAATATAAAATAGAATAAAGAAATTGTTATTAAAAAATTTTTCGAAAGGAGGAAATGCAATATTCAAAATTATTACGATAGACATCATCCCCATTTCCGGGGGAGAATGCGGAACAAAATTAATGTGCGGTATACAATGGTAATAATTCGCACAAACAAGAACTGCTGGAAAATGATTTGTTATTACTGAGTAGGAGGTACTATTATGAAAAATTTTTTAATTTTTAGTTCCTTCTTATTGTTACAGAATTGGCATGAAAGGGGGTGATCTCCAAATCTAAGATAAGATTTTTTCTCTTTGAAAATATTCTTATCTAGAGTGCATTATACATGCATTCCCAAGGGCTAAATCCCCTTGGCTGTAACGATACGCAGAAAAATTTAGAGGGATAATCACAAAGGTTATCCCTCTCATTTTTTCTTTACATCCAGCAAAACAGATGCTAAAATAAGCCATGTATCTTATATGAAGCTTTTATGATACTAACGCCACAAATTTTAACTATTATTTCTGTTTCCGGAGCTTTTTTGGCTTTATTAAGCTTAATATTTGTTATTATAGCACTTATCAAAATTAGAAAAACGAATAAAAATCTCGAAATATTTTTTTCAGGAAAACAGGCAAAAGACCTTGAGTCTATTTTATTATCTCAAACAAAAGAAATTTCCACACTAGACAAAGAAATTCAGGAGTTGTTTGAAATTTCAAATAAATTATACGCCTTGGGACAAAAAAGCATACATAAAATTGGAATTATACGCTTTAACCCATTCAAGGATATCGGCGGGGACCAGAGTTTCGCTTTAGCCCTGTTAGACGGAAAAAATTCAGGCATCGTAATTTCTTCTCTGCATACTAGGGAAGGCACACGTATCTATTCAAAACCCATAATAAAAGGTGATTCAGAAAAGTATAAACTAACTGAAGAAGAAAAGCAGGCTATAAAAACAGCTACAGCATTAAAACCTATAAAAATGTAAGTCTAATATTCAACAATGGAACAATCAGAGAAAAAAATAATAAAGATTCCAGCAAGTATTACTGTTAAAAAGTTCAGTGAGCTTTTAGACTTGCCTGTTTCTCAAATAATTACAGAACTTTTAAAAAATAAAATTCTAGCTACTATAAATGAAGAGATTGATTTCGATACCGCAACTATTATTGCTCAGGATCTAGGATTTGAAACTGAAGTTGACCTAGAAATTTCTGACAACAAAGCAATAGATGTTGAAAAGCTTGTAGATATATGCAAAAAAGAAAAGGAGTCAGGAAAAAATCTCAGACCACGCCCTCCAATCGTAACTATTTTAGGACACGTAGATCATGGGAAGACAACCCTACTTGATACCATTCGTAAAGCCAGTGTTGCAGCCAGGGAAGCGGGTGGTATTACTCAGCATATAAGTGCTTACCAGGTCAAAAAAAAGGGCAAAATAATAACTTTTGTGGATACTCCCGGCCATGAAGCATTTTCTGGAATGAGAGAAAGAGGAGTAAGCATCGCGGATATAGCAGTTTTAGTTGTCGCTGCAGATGATGGAGTAAGACCGCAAACAAAGGAAGTCATTGAATACTTAAAGGACAAGAAAATACCTACGGTTGTGGCTATAAATAAAATAGATAAGCCAGAGGCAAATCCACAACGCGTAAAACAGGAATTAGCTGAAAATGGAATTCTCATTGAACAATGGGGCGGGGATATCATCAGCGTAAATGTAAGTGCAAAAGAAAACATAGGGATTGATGAATTGCTTGATTCGATTTTACTTGTAGCTGAAGTTGAAGATTTCAAATCGGATGATAAACGCAATGGATTGGCTATTGTGCTAGAATCTAACCTTGACCCCCAGAAAGGACCTGTAGCCACTGTTCTTATCAAGACAGGAACATTAAAAGTTGGTCAAGATGTAACAGCTGGAACGACTTATGGACGCATAAGAAAAATGGAAGATTTCACAGGAAAAAGTCTTGCAAGTGCTTCTCCATCAACACCAGTAACAATAATGGGTCTTAATAGCAATCCCAACACCAACGATGTCCTTCAGGTTGTTGATGGAAAATCTCTTGCGCGCATCAAATCAAAAGAATTTTCAGAAGGAATAATTGGACAGAAAGAAAAGAATGTTTTGCAAAAAATGACACGCATTATAGAAAGTGATGAAAAACAAAAATTAAACCTGATCATTAAATCAGACGTTCAGGGCTCCCTCGAAGCAATTGAACAAATTCTCTCAACTATAAAAGTCGAGGAAATAAAAATAAATCTTATTGAAACAGGAGTTGGAAATATAACCGAATCAGACATAAAAATGGGAGCTCCGTCTAAGGCTTTTGTGCTTGGTTTCAATGTTGAAACAACTCCCGTTGCTAAACGCTTGGCTGAAATGAATGACATGAAAATAAAAACATTTAAAATAATCTATGAGCTGGTAGAAGAGGTTAAAAGGATGATTATTGAAATGCTACCGCCAGAAATAGTCCGCACAGACATTGGTACAGTCAGCATATTAGCTGTTTTTAAAACAGGAAAACATGACATGATTGTCGGAGGAAGAGTTAATGATGGAAAAATAATCAAGGGAGCTTTGATCGAAGTGAAAAGGGAAGGTGAAATTATAGGCAAGGGAAAGCTTGAAGGTTTACAACAAAATAAAAATGTTACTAATGAGGTAGGCAAAGGCAATGAATGTGGAATAGTTTTTCAGGGGAATATCAAGATAAAAGAAGGGGACACATTGATAGCCTATGCTGAGGAAGAAAAAACTAGAACAATTTAGTTGGATATTTTGCAATATAATTTATATTGGTATATGTCAGAAAGAATTCAAAAGGTAAACAAACTTATAAAGCGCCACTTGGGAGAAATATTCTTAAAAGAATTAAGCCTGAAGCCAGGGCTTTTTTTGACTATTTCAAAAGTTGACACAACTCCCGATCTTCGATATACTCAAGTGTTCGTAAGCGTTTTTCCCTATAAAGAAGGGGGATATGCAATGAAAACCCTATCGAAAGAAATTTATTTCATCCAGGGTTTACTAAATAAAAAATTAGCTATGCGTCCTCTTCCTAAAATAACCTTTCACTTGGATTCGACTGAAGAAAAAGCTGATGAAATCGAAAAAATACTGATGAATTTATAGAATAAAAAAACAAAAAGTATCTTTATAACTTCTTAAATCTTCCGGATTTAAGATTTTTATTTCTTGGATCTACATAATTACCATGAAAAACCTAGACACAGAATTTAAAACCCTTTCCTATATAATAAAGAATTCTAAAAAAATTCTTCTTTTCGCGCATACTAATCCTGACGGAGATACTTCGGGTTCTGTTTTGGCCATGAAAGAATATATCACCTCTTTAAACAAGACCGCAGATATTGCCTGTTTCGATCCTATCCCTTCCTTCCTAGAAATGCTGACCGAACAAAAATTTGAATTCCCTGAACATCTAGATTTTAAATCTTATGATATTATTATTGGCTGCGACAGTGTTGAACGTGGTTTTCAATCAGTTCTTTCATCAATTAATGAAAACACAGTCACAGTTATAATAGACCACCATCCAGATATCAATCTAACTGCAGATGTTGTGATTATAGATTCAAAAAGCTCTTCCGTCTGCGAAATAATTTATGAATATTTTATTTCCCAAAATATCATTATTTCAAAAAATATTGCCACCTTTCTTATGGTAGGGATCCTATCAGATACGGGTAACTTTCAACATTCAAATACAACTAGTCGAGTCATGGAAATTTCCGCTGATTTATTAAAAAAAGGAGCTTCCGTACCGAAAATCATTAAAGCTACTTTTGCCAACAAAAAATTATCCACTTTAAAATTATGGGGACGTGCTTTTGAAAAAGCAAAAATAAATCCGGCCAATGGGCTTATAACTACTGTTTTGACAAAAGAAGATATTGAATCATGCAATGCCACAACTGAAGACATTGGGCAAGTAGCTTCTATTTTAAATACTGTTCCAGGAACAAAATTATCTCTGGTTCTTTCAGAACGAGAAGATGGGATTATAAAAGGCAGCCTCAGAAGTGAGGAATATAAAGGTATTAATGTTTCTGAAATCGCTCATCTTTTTGGCGGTGGCGGACATAAGCTGGCTTCGGGTTTCGAAATTAAAGGAAAAATTGTAGAAACTGAGAATGGCTGGGAAATAGTTTAGCATTGTATCTTGTATTTAGTATGTGGTATTTTGTATATATACAAGACACTAAAAAATAGCTACTAAATACTATGCACATAGGTTGTCATGTTTCTATTGCAGGCGGAATCCAAAACGCACCTGAGCGCGCACATAATCTTGGCTGTGAGACCATGCAGATTTTTACCCGCTCTCCTCAGGGCGGACCAGCCCCTAAACTTACTTCTGAAATTATCAGCGACTTTAAGTTAAAAGCTAAAAACTATAAGCTAAAAGCTGTTGTTGTTCATACTCCATATTATATTAATTTTGCTTCTGCCAATAACCGTATCCGCTATGGCAGCGTGAGTGTTGTGCGTGATGAACTTGAGCGTGCTTCTCTTTTAGGCGCAAAATATGTCATGACACATCTAGGCAGCGCTGGCGAACTTTCTGAAAATGAAGCAAGCGAAAAGATAATTGAAATGCTCAAAAAAACTTTGGACGGCTATACTGGATCTGCAAAACTTTTAATTGAAAATAGTGCTGGTGCCGGAAAGATAATTGGTGATTCTTTTTTAGAAATTGCAAAAATAATTAAAAAAGTAAATCATTCAAAACTGGTTGGCATATGTCTCGACACACAGCATTCTTTTGCGTCCGGCTATGATTGGCATAATTTTGAAAACACTATTAAAAAAATCAATACTGAAATAGGACTTGAAAATATCAAACTTATCCACGCCAATGATTCTATAACAGAATTTAATTCTAAAAAAGATCGCCACGAACACATCGGCCAAGGAAAAATCGGCGCAGAAATTTTTCAAAAAATAGTAAAGCTCGCTCAAGAAAAAAATATCGACATGATTCTGGAAACAGAACATGAAAAAGTCAAAGAAGATATTGAACTTATCAAAAAACTTCGGGGATAAAATAAAAAAATTTTTATATAAGAAAAGGGCAGAATGATTTTATCGCTCTGCCCTATGTCAGCTGCTAGACTTTCTTGCGAAAGTTCCAGCAACCGATTGTTTCAACTGCACCCTTGGCCAACAAGTTCTCATTGGTCAAGTCTTTCGTGCGACGACCGAGGCAAGAATTGCATTTGCCTTCGGCGAAATTCGCACACTGCTCTGCGCATTTGCCAGAGTATTGCTTGTTCCGGATAATGACCATCTCGGTTTTGTTAAAAGCATCAAATAAAGAAATGCCTCTTACGTTTCCGAGATCCACACCATTTGCACCAATACAGGGGCGAATATCGCCATACTGATTAATGTATAAATGGTGATGGAAGCGATCACACACCGCCCCGACATAGCTCTGCGAGATTTCCCAAAAATTCCCGAACTCTTCGCGATCAACTCGCTGAAGCTCGATCATTTTGGCTTTCAATCTCTCGTCTGCTGTACAAAGACTGCAGGATGCACCGCGGCCAATCCCCAGAACACTGTCACAATCGAAAATGAAATTGTTTTTCCGACAAAACCGCAGGATGTCTACGATTTCATCATAGTTGGACAATTCACTTTCGTCCGTCATGATCGACGATACCAGTGCCATGCGTGATTTGCAACCGAAACTTTCCATACACTTAGCTTCGTCGTTGAAGCCATGTTGCATAAGAAGTTCGATAGCCGCGTTGCGTCTTTCCCCAAAGCCGTGAATAATTCTTCCACGATTAGGGTCAGAAACAAAACGATCCTGCATTTCCGGGTTAAGACTGTTTCCCTTAACCATCAATTCGACTGGTAAAGAAAACAACTCGTCGGCCAATTCATCGGTAATGAATTCGGCAGTTGTAAACAAAGTTACAAATATGCCGACTTCTTTACATTTATGCAAAAACCTCATTGCCAGATCAAGATTCTTGGCGATGAACGGCTCACCAGCTCCTGGAATGGATATCGAATTGATTCCGATTTTTTTTGCTTCATCGATAATCAATTCATAATTTTCCCAGGTCAACAAATTTGCAACATCAATGTTTTCTCCACCGCGAGCAAAGCAGTAGGAACATGCTAAATTGCAGTAACCAGGCAGTTCAACCCAGATTGTCTGCAAATTACCCGCATTCTTTCTCCCCAACCCATGTTGTGTAATTTGTTTCATGATTTTTTCTCCTTTTTTAGTTTAGTTAATATTATGCTTCCGGCCGGATAGCATAATATTCGGAGAAATTCTTATTTGATTTTCAATGAACTTGTTAGGATGTTTTTTAATTTTCATCTTAACAGCTTATTATATACCAAAAACAGCAAATAGTCAATTATGGAGAATATATAATCTAGCTATTTATTGCTTCAATAAAGCAAAATATTGATATAAATAATATATTCGTCAAAAATATTGACCATACTGCAAAAACATGCTAAAATAGATTATATGGAATACATTGAAAAACTAATTAATTTGGGCTTAAATGAAAAAGAGGCTAAAGTATACTTAGCTCTTTTGCCTCTACAAAAAGCTACAGCCTATTATATTGCCCTCAAAAGCGGCTTAAAAAAGCCAACAACCTATGTTATTTTAGAAGAATTAGTCAAAAGGGGCTTTGTTTTGAAAACCCCTCAAGATAAAAAAAGCTTCTACATAGCTAAATCTCCCCAGGAATGTATAAATTTAGTTCAGCAAAAATTTAACGAAGCCAAAGAAATTTTGCCGGAACTTTTGGCAATGCAAAAGAAAAACATAGGCAAAGTAAATGTTTCCTATTTCGAGGGACCGGAGGGCGTGAAAGAAGTTTACAAAGACACCCTGAAACATGGACAGGAATTTCTAGCCTTTGGATCTGAAAACATGGCCGATGTTTTGGGCAATGAATGGATGGACAGCTTCATTAAAGATCGGGTAAAAAATAAAATATCCGTAAGAGCCATTGTCCCCCAGACGGAATATTATGCAAAAAATCTCTTGGAGAAAGATAAGGAGCAATTGAGGTCGATGAAATTTATTGACTCGAAAGATTTTCCTTTCTCGATTGAAATTGATATTTATGGTGATTCAAAAGTTTCCTTGATATCAGCCAAAGAATCTATGGCAGCCATCATTGAAAGCACAGAGGTCTGCAAAACCATGAAATCAATTTTTGAATTGCTTTGGAAAAAACTGCCGGAGAATACTTTAGATAAAAATTAAAATTATTTATTTATGCAAATCGCTATTATTTCTGACATTCATGACAATATCACCAATCTCACGAAAGTGTTGGATTATTGCCGTGAGCATAAAATTGAAAAAACAATCTGCTGCGGAGATTTGGCGTCGCTGGAAACTCTGGATTTCCTGAATGATAATTTTCAGAAAGAAATATTTTTTGTTTTCGGTAACATGGATGATGATTATCTCAGAAATTATCCTTTTGAAAATAATATATACAAACACACCAAAATATTCAAAGACTTTGGCGAAGCTGAAATTGAAAAACAAAAAATTGCTTTTGTACATAAGCCGGAACCAGCTAAAAACTTATGCGAAACAGGAAAATATGATTTCGTTTTCCATGGCCATACTCACAAGCCATGGACTGAAAAAATAAACAACCGTACGATTCTTAATCCCGGCAATGTTGCCAATCAGATTTATCCGCCAACATTTGCGGTGTGGCATACAGAAAATAACAAATTTGATCTGATCAAAATAAATGAACTAGTATAAGATGCTTATGACAAAAAAGGAACAAATGGAACAATTAAATATGCTCGCTTCTCTCTGTAATAACTGCGCGCTCCGCAAAGGTTGTTCTCAGGTTGTCTCTGGGGACGGCAATCCTGAAGCTGAAATTATGTTTATTGGTGAAGCACCAGGAAAAAAAGAAGATGAAATGGGAATTCCTTTCGTCGGAGCAGCCGGAAAATTCCTCAATGAAATGCTGGCATCTATAAATTTAAAACGTGAAGATATCTATATCGCCAATGTAATAAAGTGCCGTCCACCGGAAAATCGCGATCCGCTGCCGGAAGAAATTGGAGCTTGCTGGCCATGGCTAGAAAAACAAATCGAAATTATTGATCCCAAACTGATAATAACGCTGGGAAGGCATTCTTTGGGAAGATTCTTCCCGCTTATGAAAATTTCTGAAGTTCACGGGAAAGCATTTCGTCGAAATTTTCCCAAAATAGGTTCCCGGGTTTTCTACGCGCTCTATCATCCGGCTGCTGCACTCTATAATGGAAGTATGCGCGAAGTGCTCATAAAAGATTTCAGAAAAATTCCAAAGATTTTAGAAAAAACAAAAAAAGAGCAGTAATGCTCTTTTTTAGTTGTGCCCGGAGCGAGACTCGAACTCGCAAGGTATTACTACCGAGGGATTTTAAGTCCCTTGTGTATACCAATTCCACCATCCGGGCAAAATGAGGTCACAGCCGGAATTGAACCGGCATACGCGGTTTTGCAGACCGCTGCGTAACCTTTCCGCCATGTGACCATTATTTTAAACTTCTTTCAGATTAGCAAAATTATTATGCGAGGTCAATCCACAAATATTAAAAAACATCCGCTTTGAACGGATGTTTTTTGTTTCTTTCTCAATTTTTATCCTTCGATAATTTCAGCTTTTAAATGCTGACGCCCGAATCTAAATGCTTCTTTCTTTGTTTCCATGTAGATATCAATTTTATTACCCTTGATCGCTCCCCCACGATCTTCGCAGGTGTATATTCCCATTCCTTCTATTTTTAATTTAACTCCGAAAGGAAATTCTTTGGGACAGGCAATAGTTCTGTTTTCTTTCACTTTTAGCCCCGAGGCTGTAATTCCATCGTTTTTACCGCATTCATCGGCTGCTGCCGTATAGGCTGAAGCATTTATTCTAAATTGTCCTTCGGGCAAGTTTTTCCATTTTTTATATTGTTTTTCTTTCCATTTGTTTAATACTTGTTCTCTTTTTATGTCTTCTTCTGATTTGGTTTCTTTTTTTAGGATAAAATCATTTTTCATTTTATCTCTAGAGGCTTTTTCTCTCATTGTAATGGATCCGGGAGAAAGAAGGCCTATAATTTCTGAGAATGTGTTTTTATTTTCTTCCACATTTATACTTTTTTCACTAGCTAATGTTGTTTGTGGTAAAACAGAGCAAACAGCTATTAATAAAAATACGACTAACTTTACAATACGCATGCAATATATCTTAATTGTTATTCGCTATTGATTTGCATTTACTCCGCTATAACTAATTCGCTAAACAAAAATCTTCACGTAGAAGTGTAGGTTTTAGTTCAGTTATGCTTCTGCAATAAGCGAGTCAACACTTATTTAAACCAAAAATCCCTTAATCTAGGGATCTTTATTGTTTATTATTGTCAACAACTAATATTAGCACATTATAATTATATGGTCAACACTTAAAAGATATTTTTTGCTTAAATAAGCCATTTTATTTTGAGAATTAATAAAAAATACACTTTTCGTGGCTTAAATAAAGTATTTCTAAAAAATATTCTCTTTGTATAAATTTAATTAAAAATGAGGGGCTATTGTAAACATACAAATAGCCCCTGTGCAGAACTTTGATTTTTATTTTGCTCTTTTTTCAAGACCGCCCTTTAGAGCTCTGGAAAAGGCACATATATCACAAAAACAAAGCTCTTCCTCCTCCTTTTCATGATCTGCTTGAAGACGATTTATTTTTTTGATTATTTCCCTGTCTTCATTTTTTGCTATTTCTCTAGTTGCCATTTTCAACCTCCTGTTTTAAAAAATAGATACAAATAACTGCTTTGAGTTTAGTCTAAAATATTAAACTGTCAATGAAAAATTTTCTCTTCTATTTTTATACATAAGCAGATTAATTATAGAATTGGATTTTTGAGACATAATAAAAAACACCTTTCGGGTGTTTTTTATTTATTAAAAGCAAACCTATCTAAACATTTTTACCGCCCATCCAAACAAGCTGAATTTGCTTTCATTTTGAGTTATAAAATCATTAATCCTTGCTTGTTCCTGCTCCATTGTTTGAATCTGGTTTTGCAACTCCGTCTTGTCTTGTTCGTTGGTGGTTTTTTCTATCAATCTTTTCAATTGCTCAACTTGATTCCTTGTTTGCACCATTTGGCTCCTTAGTTCCCCGACATTTCTATAGCTGGTACCGATAAAAAATGTTTTCACTTTGTTTCTGTTTTCCACGGCATATATCAGATCCGCTGCTCTGTCTTTCATATCATTTTGCTGCTGAGCAATCACTCTCACTTCCTGACCAATTCCGCCTTCCCGATCAGCTACAGATAATAAATTTTGCACAAAGTTAGCTACTGCGCTTCTGTGCACCTCGGCATTGTCTTGTTTTTTGTTTTCATTTTTATCCTTTGTCTGGACTGTATTCTGTTCTTGCGTCTGAACTTGAGTTTCTTCCCCTTGATTTTGAACCTGATTTTTTTCTTGAACTTGGACAGTATTACCGTTTTGATTCCCCTGGGAATTTTCCTGCCCCGTTTTATTCCCCTGATTGGCATTAGTACTTGCCGCCTGAGCTTGGATGACCAAACCAAACATCAGAAGGAAAGCAATGAGTAGTGTCTTTTTCATTGATTTGTTATTAATTATTATTTTTTAACTTCACAATTATTTGATTTTAATATATTTTTCGTCATACAAACAATCCAGTCCCAGTGCAGGATAAAATGAACCAAAACAAGAATGATCATCAGTATTCCAAAAAAATCGTGGACTTCTGACCAAGCTCCTTTTTGGACACCAAGAAATTCCTGGAATCTGCCCTGCCTCACTCCACTAGGCATAAAAAACTTTATCACTAAACCCGAGAGGGCGGTGATGATAAAAGAAATAAAAGCTAAAAAATCTATAACATAATTTACTTTTGGTTTATTCATATGCTTATTTGATTATTGCCTTTATTCTTACGCCTTTATTATAACAAAAATTGCATAATTTATAAAACAAGAGTTGATGACACTATCCTTTTAAGATAGAAATACTTTATTTATTTTTTTGTAATAGATATTTTTTTAAAGCCTTTATGTCTATTGAATCCGCCTTTCTTGAGAGTTTGCTTTTATACTTTAGCAGATCTTCCGGACATATCACCGGAACAATTCTATCGAACACTCTTTTTTTGGCTGATCTTTCAAAGTCAGTATTATCTTTGACCCATTTCTTTTTAACCTTATCAAAAATTTTTATACAATTTCCGCTCACATCAATTTGCTGCCCATGATAATTCAGCCTTAAAAGCATACAATCAAAACCTTCGGCGGTTGTTTTTTTAGGACCAAATATAACATATTTGGAAACTAAATTTCTCACCTTGGAAAAACAGCTATCTGGAATATCAAAATCAATATCCCACAAATCTTTTGGCGAACCATAAATTTTAGCAGCAAGGCCTCCGGATAATTGAAAGGGTATATTATTATCTCTGAATATTTTAATTATCCAATCAAAAGCTTCTTTCGTTTTTTTCTTCATAATTAAATTATATCACAACAAAAAATACAGCTTAACAAAGCTGTAGATTCATACCTGAGCCCATTATTATCTGACGTTTGAACTGGGTTTAGAGAAAATGCTTCATTTAGACTATAGACTTTCAATCCACCTCAAAAATATTTTATATATTTCATCGAGATGCTCTTTTTCTCTAAAAGTATGTTCTGCGCCCCTTATAATATGGAGCTCTCTCTTCCCGGGTAAACTATTATATAGCAATTCTTGTTGATTAAGTGGAGTGGTATCGTCTAAATCACCAACAATTAAAAGTACAGGCATTTTTAATTTTTTAACCGCTGGAAGCAAATCGTATTTCCTTCTGTCTTCAACATGCGACCATTTTAATTTTTTAACTAAACCTGGCTGACTTTTGCTTTCCCATTCTCTTATGCCTTTTTCTTCCCATTCTTTTCCAATTTCCATGAAATTTGGCGTTTCTTCTGTTAGCTTTCCGGAAATCACCGTGGAAATAGGAGCGAGAGCTTTTATTTTTTCTGGATATTTTTCAGCATATAAAGCCGAGGATATTGCACCAAGACTATGACCACACAAAACAAATGGTTGTTGATAAAGATTTTGTTTACTCGCCCAATCAATCACATCTTCTAAGTCTTCATAATAATTAGTAAGTGTTGCGTCAACCATGTTTCCATCGCTTTCACCTATTGTATTTGTTGTATCAAATCTAATTACGGTATAGTTCTTTTTCTTGAAAGCATCGGCAAATGTTTCAATATGTTCTTGCTCCTTAAAACCCCCTAGTCCATGCATAACAAATGCCAATCCTTTTTGATTTGCAGCTCTTTCTAACAAAACTACAACGTTTTGATCTTTCCTGTTTTTGATAATTATTTTTTCCATGAAAATATTCTATCGGAAAAAGATTATTTATTTTTCTTAATTATTTTTATATTCCTCAAACCAAGAATCAACAGACCTACAATTAAGCTTTTTAGAACATAATGACCATGAATATCCAGGAAATTTTTAGTCATGGGTGTCATATGTCCGAAAATCAGATGAGCAACAATGCCAATTGGCAAAGTTAGAAACAACCAGTTATGTTTAGGAACATTGATTCTTATTTTAAGAAACATTTTTGACAGCAAAGAGGATAATAAATAAATTCCTAGAAAAGATACTGCTAGATCGAAGATTGCATATTCACCAACGCGAAACTGCCTGAGAAATTCTATTGGAATCATGTTTTTCTATTAGTTTACAAATTTACATTTTAATACAATCTTCTATAACTTTTTCTACTCTATATTTAAAAACCAAATCAACATCATATAAGCCTTTGCTACATTTTATAATACGCGCGTACTCAAGTACATCAATCAATTTATTAAAAGAAAGAGCTACTCTCATTTTTTCAACTTCGTCTTTTTTTATCGGCATGTCTTCAATAAATTCTATCGCATTATCCAGCTCATGATTTTCAATTCCAAATTCATAGTCGCCCGCTTGAATGCTTTTCAGAATTTTAATATTTCGAAAAAAGCCTTTTATGGTTATTCTGAAAACGAGAGATAAAAAAGCAATAAATAAGATTATATATGCATGTATTCCGGTGCCGAGCATTTCAAGGCTAAAAGCTACAAAAAAGGCACTTCCCAATATCATTACTATGAGAGAAATGTTAATAACGATGTTTATAAAAAAATATATAGGGAATTCTTTGATAAATCTATCTATTTTCTTTTTTACTTCAGTTTTAAATAGAAGCTTATTTTTGATTTCCATATTATTTATCAATTTACATTTTTCATTATACCACAACAAAAAATACGGCTTAACAAAGCAGTAAATGTGCCCTATCTGCTTTTATTCAGAAGCTCTAAATATAAATAAATATTAATAAAAAACTCCCAAAATGGAAGTTTTTTATTTAAAAATAGAATTTAGATTTAAAACATTAAGCTAATTATCGAACTGCATCATCACGGAAGTCTTTTTCCATTAAATTATTAATATCAACATCGTCTGCGTAATCTCGAATTGTTTTTTTGATAATAACTATATTATCAATATTTTGGAATGTTTCCATAGCTTCAGGATCTTTTTCAATTTCTCTCCACACCCTCAATTTTAAAGCATTTTCTAGTTCTTCAACTTTCTTGAGATTTTTTTGATCTCTATAATA
Source organism: Candidatus Moraniibacteriota bacterium (assembly GCA_035390125.1). Classification (NCBI taxonomy): domain Bacteria; phylum Candidatus Moraniibacteriota; species Candidatus Moraniibacteriota bacterium. The sequence continues at coordinate 97,500 of DAOOTD010000002.1, read as the reverse complement.
TTTTATTCTTCTATTATAAAGCCGCGATAATCGTGGATTCATGTCGTATTCAATAAATATTTTTTCTTTTCCTTCGAAAATAGCCGCTTGTTGAGTCAAATTAATACCAAACCTATCAGCCTCATCTAATTTTTCGCCAGAAGGATGCCATCCCGCCGGAAGAGCATACACATAGCGAGGAATTCCGTTTCCTTCTAAACATTTCCACACTTCATCTTCGAGCAATTTTTGTTTTCCTAGCGCAGGCATTCTTGTCGCATAATTTTCCTTGCTATAATAAGCTGACACCAACCGAGCGGATTCGCACTCGTTATTATCTCTTGGAAAATTATCTAGGACATAATTTAACACTTCTTCCTCTTGTTCGGAAACTTTCCCTTCTTTTTTTATTCTTAGTGCAGCTTTTCTGATTTTTTGAATTATATTTATTTCTTCTGTAATTTTTACATCTGCTGAATTGTTTGTTTCATCTTTTTTACCAAACAATTCTTCCAGTCTTTCCAGATTAGAAAAATTATTTAATATCCCCAACAAATAAGCTTTTTTCATTGGATTATTTTCAGTTGCTGCGCTATAAAAAATTTCTTCAGCTATTATGTCTATGTCTTCTTCTTTTTCTGTTTCAGCAATTGTTTTTATCAAATTTTCATAGGCATAAATTTGAGTGCTGGCATGCTCACCTTGTGAACCAAGAATAACTAGCCCCAAGTTATCAACTAAATTTTTTGCGGTGATTTTCTTTTCATAATAAGAATTTATTTGATCTTCTATATTTTCATAGTCAGTTCTTATTTCTTTTCTTTTTTCCAAACTACCTTCCTTGTAGGTTTTGCCCACAAATGTTTCGAATTTTTCTTGTCTTGGCATAAGATTTAAGTCATTAATTTTTACAATACTACCTAATGTTACCATTGTAAAACACAAAGAACAAGAGCCTCATGAGAAAGTGTTTATCTCATGAGGCTCTACTTTTTCAACCTTTATTCTTCGAATTTCAATATGAACAGGTTTTTTTTCTTTTTAATCAGCAGGAAGTTGTTTTTGCTCCCCACTTTTTTCAGTTCCTCAATCATTGAAGAGTTGTTTTTGTAGCGACAAAAGTGGATCATTACACATTCATCTTGCAATAATGCATCTCCTTTTTTCACTATCAGTTGAAAAAATCTGAATGGTATTCTTCCTTCACCATCTTCTCTGACCTCCTTTTTTTTCTCATTAACAAAGTTCCGCTCCTTTTTGCTAAGAATTCTCAGGGGAGCCTCTCTGTCTTTGTACCCGCTTGTATGGAATTGCAGCAGGATACAATACAAAAGCAAAACGTTCTTTTCCGGGCTGTCTTTTCCAAAAAACCATGCATTTTTCACCTTTTCTTTCATTATTGCACCTCTCTGTTCGAATTTCGAACTTGTTTTAAAATTACTAAAAACTTTCCTCTAATTAGTTTTCTATTGTCCTCTTTCTGCGCTAATTTGTCAAGATCACAGCCTAAATGTCAATTTAAAGTGTTATTAAATAATTACTTAAGTATATGACGTTTGAACTGGGTTTATGAAAAAATGTTTTATTTAAAATAAAAAAGCCTACGACTTGAATCCAGGTTTTCGGCTTTTTTTAATATCAAATTGGATTTTTTTATGTTCTTACGGCGAAATACAGATCATGCTCAATGAGAGCATCTTTTATTTGGCTAAGTATCTTTTGGCCTGCATTTCTTTCCTTAAGTATTTCTGTTTCTGTCTTTTGAACTAACTCTCCAATTGTATTAATGTTGATGCTTTTGAGAAATCTGTATGCACGAATAGGTAATTCGAGTTCCTCAATGCTTTTTGTAAGCATGTCATCTTCTGAAGACTTTGGCGTAAATATATCAGCGTCTGTTTCAAACATCATGTTTTCGAAAAGTTGTAGAGCTAACTGTGAATAAACTGGGGGTTTATTATTTCTCATTGCCTCCATAAACAATCGTTTAATTATTATTGCCCTTTCGTTAATTTCACCTTTTTCAGGAAATGGACAGGTCATACCTATAACCCCCTGAATGAGTCGCGCTTGAATGTCAGCAACTTTTTGGTCATTTTTTCTAAAGGCATACGCCACGTGAATCAGCATTGAGACATCCACTAGTGTTAACGGGTGGTAGTCTGCTACTGTTTCATTAGAATTGATACCTTTGGTATCGTGAATACAGAGTATTTTAAATTTCATTTCCTCTCTCCTTTCGATATTTTTTGTTTTTGTAAAATTATTTATTAATCTATATTAACGAACTAAAACTAATATTTGATGATAGTATATTTTTAATAATTATGTCAATGTCTAATACCAAAAAATGGCTTTAGCAAGCCATAATTTAGAAAACTGAGCCCCTTAGTAGATGACGTTCGAACTGGGTTTGTGAATAAGAGCTTTATTTAAATTTTATCTGTTGTTATTCTTTCTTGAAATATAATCATAGCATCTTTCAAATTTTCTCTAAAAATTTTTTCATAGCATCGTTCAAAATTAGCTTTGTCTTTTAGTTCGGCCAAAATATTCCAAAAATCTTTTAATTTTTCTTTGCCATGTCTGTTTTCCAAAAAGTTGTAAAAAAGCCTTTCCCAGTCTTCAACCTGAAAATCACCTTCTTCAAAATCTTTAATGATTTCATCAAACAAATCTCTACCTAAAGATTGATCTTTTGCTTTTGTTCTTATCATTTTGCCATAGGATGGAACATATTCCTCCCACATTTTTTGGTCAATAAACACACACACCATTTCTTGTTCCCATTTACTTCTAGATGATTTATTATCCATTCCTTTAAAAAATGGGTGAGAATGAGTTAATTCATGTGCTATTGTTGGATAAATATTATTTTTATAATTCTGCTTAGACAAAGCCTCTAACTCATCGAATTTGATTTTTTCTTTTTCGAGATATTTTCGAATCTTTAAATCATTTGGATCTAAGGTCGCTTGCTCCATAAACTTAGCTATAACATTTTTATTATGTTTTTCATCTGGAGAATAAAAAACCATGTCATTTTCCATATAATCAGATTTTTCTGGATAATTGGTTCTGAAATATTCTTCATATTCTTTTCTGTTGTCATATATCCTAAAATCGTAAACGGCTGAATTTTTATTCTCTCCCAAGTATTTTTCGATTTCCTTATTTATTTTTAGTATTTCATTCTCAAACTCCTCTTTCTCAAAAACAGATTTTAAGCCTTCACTAAAATAAACATCTCCAATGTTAATTTTGGCTTCTTGTTTTTCTATCTTTTGCTTTTGCCATTCTGGATTCATAGAATTCATGTTTTCATTATACCACAACAAAAATACGGCTTAAAAAAGCCGTAAATTCATAGGTGAGCCCATTAGCAGATGATGTTCGAAATGAGTTTAGGGGAGAATTCCTTATTTAAAATTTTAAATGCATTGTTAATTCTTATTTATCTTGTTTCCTATGAACGACAAGATTGTCTCTTTCAATTTTAATGCTTCTTCAGGCGAAAGTCCTGGAATTGATCTGCCATCAACAAAATCACTTGAATAAGTTGCTTGCATAATTCTATTTCTTACTATTTTATGAAATGAGCTTGTTTTATTTTCAGAACAATAGAAAGTTAGAGCTACCAATCCTGTTAATGTTTCTGCTATTAGTTTTTCAGATTCAATTTTTTCAATATCCAAATAAAAAATCACATCTTTTGTTTTTTTTATAATTCCATAGTTGATATTTATCGAATTTTCGGTTATTTCAAAAGTATAATTTTTCCAGACTAGAAATCCCCAAATTAGCGAACTAAGGATAGACAAAATTATTGTTGGCAATAACCAAATTAATAAAAGAAATGCTTTGCTATAGTCGTATTCATTTAGAATTCCAACTCCAACTTTTGTGCTAGATGATAAGATAATTTCTTTCTGATTAAAAATGTTTATAACAAATATTGTAAGACCGACGACAACAAGCATTAGTAAGCTCCAAGCGATAAATGATCTAAGTGCAAATAAATATATAGCTTTTGGATTTAATTTATTTGCAGAATCAATGTTTAGCATTTTTTTATTTTAATTTTATATTTCTATTATACCACAACAAAAATACGGCTTAACAAAGCCGTAAATTTATACCTGAGCGGGCTAGTTAATACGGTTAGAACTGGATTTATGGTAAAAAATATTGTCTAAACATATTAATATCCTAATACAATTGAATCAACCCTACAAGGTGCTTTATCTTAACTAGTTTTCGCTTTTATTATGGTCTTTGCCTTTTTCTTAATAATTTCAACCTCTTTTTCTTCAATTTCTTCTATTTTATCAATCCACGGCAATATTTTATTGTCAGCAAAAGTCGCATAATAATAATGCCCCCTATCAATATTGCTAATACCTATTTTCTGAGATGTGAAAGCTTTAAATCTTCCTTCGATGCTTTTGTCTTTAATCACCTCAAATCTAACTTCACATTCGGCATCTTTTTTTCTACTGACTAAACAATGAGAGTAAACTCTTATTAAGTGTGTTTCTCCAACTTCAAGAAATAACTCTAATTTTGATTTTTTTCCCAGTAAAGATCGCCCTTGTTTATAAGGCATTTGTTCAAAATTCGGCTTTTTCACCAGACTTCTTGCTGATCTTTTTGCTGCCTTATCGACACTTTTCGTCTCTTGGGTACTCTTGCCTTCAATCCATTCAATTGTAATATTGAAATTGATCCGTGTTTTTTTACGTTCTTTTAGAAATTCTTTCCATAATTTCTCGTGTTTAACCGTACCACCATCAGATTTTTTCCATTTATTTTTATTCCATGGATTGCTCCATTTATAGACCCATGAATTGGCCGAACTAACAATGTAGTCAGAATCACTTAGGATTAATATTGAACTTATAGAATTTTCAAGAAGATGTGCTACATTTTTGTTAATCCACTTTAAAGCATTTATCAAAGCCAGAAGTTCCATGCTGCCAATTGACCCCAATGAGTAGGACCATCTGAGCTCTTTGTTTGGGATATTAAGGAATTCTGGATAGCAAACTATTCCCGCACATCCAACTAATTTTCCTGGATTTGTTATAGCAGATCCGTCTATATAGATTTTAAGTTCTTCACCATCAGACATATTTGTTGTGGATAACAATTGCTCTATTTTATGGTAAAATAAAGACGAGGCAATAGCTTCTTGTTCTAAAATCTCTTATTGACCATTAATTAGGTCGTTAAGGGATTTTATTTTATGCTCCTTAAGATATGTTCCTAAGTGCATATCACTTCTGACTTCGAGATCTATATCGTACTGCTTCTCAATGGTCCCAATGTGGGTATCATCACGCTTATCGCGCAATTCTCCATCTTCGTTTCGAGTTCGATATCCTCGCATACCAGAAGCATCTTGCTTCTTTGGCATATGGCTCTCTTATTATGTCTTAATTACACAAGAAGGCTCGACCACTTTCTTCTTATACCGTTCTTCACGGCCCGTTCCAATGCCGCTACTCAGATAAGAGCGATCGAGATATACCTAAAAGCTTTAAAGCTATGCCTCGTCTTTAGAAAAAACTATAGCATGGAATAAGTGCTTTGTCAAAGCAATTTAGGTACATTTTAAACACAGAATTCGCATATTTTTAATAAATTGCCCTGGGGGTGTATTTTTCTCTCTTTTAAGGTTATAATTAACCTATAATCTATAAATTAAAAAATAAGGATGATTTTTACAGATAAAAAACTGAAAATAAATAAAATCTACAATGAAGATTGCTTAAAATTAATGAAAAAAATTAAAAGCAACTCTATTGACTTGATATTTGCAGATCCTCCCTATAACCTAAGCAAAAGCAATTTTAAGATAAAATTCATAAAATCTGGCGGTTCTGATTTAAGCACAAATAAAGGGCATTGGGATAATTTTGGAGATATTGAATTCGAAGAATTTACAAAGAAATGGCTACAAGAATGTTATAGAATATTAAAAAATGAAGGAGCAATATGGGTTGCAGGAACTTATCATAATATTTATTTAACAGGATACTTATTAAAAAAAATAGGGCTTGAGCCTTTAAATGAAATAATATGGCACAAATCTGATGCTACACCAAATTTGTCTTGTACGAGATTTGTAGCTGATCATGAAAATTTCATATGGGCAAGAAAAACTAAAAAAAATACATTTAATTATGGTGAGATGAAAAAGATTAATCACGGAAAGCAAATGAGGTGCATGTGGTATGGAGAAGCTGTTTTGACAAGAGGAAAAACTGCGGGAGGAAAAAAAATACATCCTACACAAAAACCAGAATGGCTTTTAGAGAAAATAATACTAGCAACTTCAAATGAAAATGATATTATATTCGATCCTTTTATGGGTTCAGGGACTACTGCGGTTGTGGCGAAAAGATTAAAAAGAAATTTTATAGGTTCTGAAGTTGACAAGGGTTATTATATTGATTCACTTAAACGACTAAAAAAATAAACTTTATGAATTCACATTATTTAATATTCGGAGATGCTTTGGATATTTTGCCAAAAATCAATAAAAAATTCGATGCCGTAATTGTTGATCCTCCTTACAATACTGCTAATAAAAATACCAAGATATTAAAAGGAAGAAAGGCTAGATCATCAGATTTTGGAAAGTGGGATTATTTTTCTGATGATGAATATCTATTATTTACTGATAAATGGATAAAGAATACAAAAAATAAAGTTAAAGAATCTGGAAATTTGTTAATTTTTAGCAAATTAGAATATATTAGTGATATAAAAAGAATATATGAAAAGCATGATTTTAAACACCATGCTACTATTATTTGGCACAAAACTAATCCAGCCCCCCAAATTAGAAAAACAGGTTTTTTATCTTCATGTGAGGCAATTTTATGGGCAACGAAAGGATTTAATGAAAAAAAAATAGATTATACTTTCAATTTTACAAAGCAAAATGAAATGCATAATCACATCAAGGCTGATTTTGTAGAAACTCCGATATGCATGGGCAATGAAAGAACGAAACATCCCACTCAAAAACCAGCCAAGGTTTTAGAGCACTTACTAAAAATATTTACTAATGAAAATGACTGGGTTTTAGATTGTTTTGCCGGCAGTGGAACGCTTCAATCTTCAGCGGATCAATTAAAAAGGAACAGTATAAGTATAGAGAATGACAATGAATATTTTGAAATAATGAAAAATCGAGCGAAAAAAAATAACACAACCTCGAAAATAGTTGTGTTAAAAAATAAAAATCAATTAAGTAAACTAAAATTTTAAAGGTATTTCTGTAAATGTTTCTTCATCCCAATTTGCTTCATAGCACTTGCGTTCTCCTCTTTCTAAACATAAAAATACATTAGGAATTCTTTGACCATTGGTTTTTCTATGTGTCTTGTATAAACTTAATATTCTTTTAGGATTCCATTCTTCTTCTGCAAAAAGCCATGTATCTACCCATGCATTACTTTCGTGATGCCTGTGATCTAAGTAGCTTTTCCAGTTATGTTCAAGTTCTAATTTTTGGGCTGTGCCACCCGAAAATGTTAAGTGAACATCGGGACCACCAGAGCTCGATACATTTACACCCACAACTTTCTTTTCTCCAACTTCAAATTCTTTTTGCCACTTGAGGAATTTCTCTAGAAAAATTATAAATTCATCTTCTTTGATTTCAGAAAAATCAGCTTCTTTATCACAGTGAGCCTCTTTTATTTTTTCCCAGGAATATGAAAGCCTTTGAGGTATATTTTCATCTCCAGTTGTAAATTCGTCAACGGCTTCCCTTAGAGAATATAGCTTGTATTTATTATTGTCCGTATCAAAACAAATTTCTTTTTCTAAATCAACCAATAATGTCAAAGGTTTATTATCAATCAAATCTTCCATTTTTATTGCAAATATTTTACTCCAAGGAGTATCTTTCGTAGGAATAACTATTAATGGATGAAGATTTTTCTTCTTTAACTTTTTTCCTTCCCAAAAATTAACTATACTGTACTCCAGAACTTTATTTTTTGAATCAATAAAATTGTTAACTAACGATCTTATAAAATATTGACCATTTGCACTCCTTACGACAGATACTTTTTTGAAATTATCGTTATCTCTAGAAAGAGGTATGCTCTTATCTTTTCCTAACATAACTTTTATATGTGCCTGTGTTTCCTTTACGGTGAAAAGCCATGCTTCTAATTCTAAAAGTTCTTTTAATTTTTCATTTGTAGTATACGCAGTCATATTACTCTCATTTAGTATAATTTCACCATTACATACTGCATTAGCCAATCTTTTATCCCTGCCAATATAATATCTACTTACTATGGCATTTCCCCTTTTAACAAACCCTTTCCACGTAAGAAGTGTTGAAAAATTTCCTCTTAATCCACCAAAATTAGTATCATCCAAATACTTATAATCTTTTTTGTCTGATCTTAAACGAACGAGATGTTCGGCATATTTATTTGCAATTCCAGCGAGATCATTTGTATTATAATAACCTTTATAATAAAATCTTGCTGTCCCTAGTGCTAAAAATAATATCTTAGGTATTTTTACTTGGTACATAGTTTTATTTATTATAACCATAACTTTGTTTTATTAGGTCAAAAACTTTTTCTAAATCATTTTCGCTTTGCAATTTTACCTCATAATCACCATTCCCCCAATGACCAACGGATTTTGGCTTAGTTAAGTCTCTGGCTATTGAATTTTTATCAATAAGTTTTCCACTTTTCACATTTAAAAATATTTTTAAACTATTGCCAAGCACCACAATATCAACAAAATTAGTTGAAGTTTTATAGGCGATATACTTTGCCTTAGCCTCTTCAATAATATTTTCATCAAGTGCTGTGATCTTTTCTCGCAACTTATAAAAAAGTAATTTTATTTCCTTTTGCGCATTTTTCAGATGATCTTCTAATAAATAATTTTTCTGAAGAACATTCTGCTTCTCTTTTTGATTTCTTGCTTTCTTTAATATGCCAGAAGTTGAAATTCTTACTTTTTGATAATTTTCTATGTCTAGAGATAAAATATCGTTTTCATAGATCCTATATCTTAGCAATTCAATATTTATAGGCAAAATATCCGCAGTGTCAATATCAAATTTATTATAGTTTTCTGCTATACAGATAACCCTTGGCGAATCCCAATCAATTTCAACTGCAACTTTATTATTTCTGCATAATATTTCAAAATCAGCCTTATGATCTAAAAGCCATCGCAAATAGGAGAGTCCTTGATTAATTACATTATCATTTTGGTTCTTTTTATATTCTATTATTGCGGGAGATCCGTTTTTATCTATTCCCAATGTATCAATTCTTCCGCCAAAACTTGTGGAATATTCATGGGCTAAAAAAGTGATATTCAAAACGTCTTCAAGATTATTCTCGAATAATTTTTGAAGTTTTTTTTCTAAATCTAAGCTTTTAGATAAAATCTTTTTAGTTTTCTCGCCTTGTATGCTAAATAATGCCATATTTGTATTTTTAGCTTATCACTTAAATTGCCTTATGCCAATATATAGCTTTTTAACCCATAAACTTATATAATAATTAATTCTTTAAACAGTTATCATACTACACAAATTAATCGACCAAACACGATAATTTCCGCTATTTAAAACCTTTTATCGTTTAATTAAGAAATCTTTGCCTTATTTTAGCCAAAAAGCCCATTTGGCGAGACACTCTCACTGCCCCTGGAGGCTTTATTTCATCCCTAGAGGATGTCTTGGCTGGTCAGCCATATAACTTTATATCTTTGGCTATTTAAAGCCAAAAGAGAGTGTTTTGGTGACAAAAGAGGAATAAAAAAAGACCTTCGCAAAAAAGAGAGGGTCGTTTTTTGTTATATCTTGCATAGCTAGAATCCGCGACCAAACACGATTATTCGTTTTAGATAAAACCTTATTTGCTTCTAATTTTGCCAAGTAGTCTATTAGAAATAAAAACCAAACTCAAGCAAATCAAGATAGTTTTAATTGAAAATCGCAGATCTTTATAATTCAAAAGGGGTATCGCAACCATAAAGAAATATGAAAACGCTCGCACTACTCGCAAGGATGTTTCAGCAATAAATTCGAAATTTGATTGGAGACGATGTTTTTTATTTTCCATATTAAAATTCTCCTATATCTAATGGAATTCCTTTTTCAATTATATTTTCCAGATTAAGACACAATCTTTTCAGTTCATTCTCATTAGAGCATTGCTCTATTCTATGCGCCAATGACTTAAGTAGATCGCCTTCTTTATAAAACCAACCGTGTAAAGAATTGGCCGCCTCATCACAAACAGCCCAGTATAAATTTTTACTATTAAACATGCCAAAAAGTATATTGGATTTTGATAATTTCCATATTCTAACATCAGAGCAATAGTTTCCTTTATATTTTAAAAATAATCTAACACAAAAATCATCGAAAATGATTCTTGCTCGGTTAGCTCCGATTGATTCAATTACACCCATATTTTTTATTGTGTAATTTGTTTTTTAAAAACAAAAAACGACTTAATAATTAAGTCGTCGAGAAGTTCCGCTTGAGTGGACGACCCGACGGGTACCACACTCAAAAGACACCGAAATGCCCCATCATGTGCGCCGAGCCGCCCGCTTAAAGGCGTGATGAAGCAAAATTACTGAGATTACTCTCAGTGTCTATATGAGTATGGTACCACTTACAATGTAATATAAAAATGGCTAAAAGTAAACATTTATCTTGCTTTTAAGCCTATCTAGTGAGAAAATATCAATAATAAATATATGTTTAAAAATGAAATTGAATTAGCAATAACAGTAAGCTCCCTTAAAAAAGAAGGCTGTATATTAAATGAGCAGTCATTGGAACTTATTGCTAAAAAAATAAATGCCATAGAAAGTTTAAAATCTCACATAAAAATGGGCGATTTTTTAAATGAATGCGGTGTAAAAAAAGATTTATATGGCCATATATCTACACTCAATTATATGGCTGAATCTTTAAAGACAAATTATTTCAACTCAAGACAAAAACTACTTCATAATATATTGCTTTATTATTCATGCAAGAAAAACAAGAAAATACTATTTAACATTATTTGTAAATCCACGCATCCATTATTGTTTAAGGCAAATAAAAACGAGGCTGGTAAATTCAAAGAAAGCTTGAATAAAATATTAGAATATTCCAGTTATCGAATAGGAAACAATAAAATTGAAAAATTGAAGGAAAAAACAAGTAAAATAAAAGTTGCCACATTTGAAAAAAATGGGATCGGTTATTTAAAGGTTGATAAGAAAAATATTGAAGTTGGTAACGCTGAAACAGCCAAGTATCAATTATTAAAATCTTTTTGTAATCCTATTGGAACAGCACGAACTTTGGAATATTTATTTGAAAAAATAAAGAGATTTACCAAAAAAAATGCATCGGATGAAGCTGATGAATATTTGAAAAAAAATTACAAGAAACTTAAAATTGAGGGAACAATAAAAGAGTTGCAGAGATTGTTATCAGCACATGATGTTAATAAAAAATTTAAATTTAAAATTGACAGCGATAAAGCATGGCTATCTTATAGGTAAAAGAGTGGTTTATACCTAAACTTAAAACTTCTTTAGTTGTATCAAAAGACTTTATTAAAAGTCTTTTTTTGTTTTTTTAAACCACTAGCAACCCACTAATTCTTTATCAAATAGTGGGTTAAATATAATGAAAAAATAAAAAATAATTTAAAGAATATTTTATGAAAAATTCCCCAAAATGTCGTTCTCCCACTGAAAAATCGGGGTGTGTGTCTAATTATTAAATTTTAATTTTATGGAATCAATCAATGAAGAACTGTCAATTGAAGAAAACTTATGGGCTGACCTTGATGAATTTGTTGTAAAGTACATGAAACTAATACCTAATGCAAATTTTAACGATGACGATTTTTGGAAAGTTGCCTCTGATATGTTGAGTTATTTTAATGAGTCTGTCGACAGAATAATGGCAGAAAAATCTAAACAAAAAAATAAAACTGAACCATCTTAACAAAATTACCGAAAATTATGAAACCATTTACCACCTACCCGCTCGACCTACATCTTAAAGAAGTGTCGATAAAAATAAACATGATTAAAGGAAAGCACGAGAACTTGCTTGCCAACGCCAATGTGAGTTTCAAGTTTGAAACTGGAGAATACTTTACGGTCACTGGCTTTGGTGTTTGGAAAAGCAAGTTTGAGGGATTAAATGTCACGATGCCACAGAAAGCTGGATTCAAATTCTGTCTTTTTGAAAAAGCGATTTGGAATAAAATCAGAAAATTTATTTTAGACGCTTATGACTATGCCAGTATTGAAATCGTTGAAGAATAATAACCTTACTATAGTAAGGATAATTCTCCTCCTTACTATAGTAAATACTATAATTTTTACTTTAGTCTATATATACCTCTAAATAAGAGGAACTATACATATCCTAAATCTATAAATATCCTATTCATCTATCTTATTTTATTAAATTAAAATGATAACCAAGGCTGACGCAAAAAAATTTCAAGCACTTTATGAAAAAGAATTCGGACAAAAACTGTCATCCGAGGAGTCTTTGGAATGTGCGGAAACTTTGGTTGAAATGATTAGACATATATATAAACCTCTCAGAAAGGTCGACTCTGAGCCATGTACAAGAAGAGAGAACATAATATAATCAATCCGTGGCATAAATTCTGTACACACTAATATGGAAACAAAACAAAAATATCTGATGTATCTTCGCAAAAGTACCGAAGCGGAAGATCGTCAAACGCAATCTATTGAAAGCCAGAAAAAAGAACTGGAAAAATTAGCACGCCATCTCGATGTTAAAATTGTCGGTGTTTTTCAAGAGAGCAAATCAGCGAAAAAGCCAGGTCGGGAACAATTCAACAAAATGCTGTCTGCTATTAAACAAGGCAAGGCAGATGGAATTATATGCTGGAAGTTAAATCGTCTAGCAAGAAATCCCGTTGATGGTGGTGAGATAATGTGGTTGCTTCAACAAGGACTCATCCAGTCCATCCAAACAGTCGGCAGAGAATACAAAACCGTAGACAATGTGATAATGATGAGTGTTGAATTTGGAATGGCGAACCAATATGTTATTGATTTAGGAAAAGATGTCCGACGAGGACTGTTGAATAAGGCAGAGCAAGGCTGGAGACCTGGTCGTGCACCGATAGGATATAAAAATGACAAAGGAACAGACCAAGGTAAAAAACAGATTTTTGTAGATGAAGTAAAATTCCCCATTGTTCGTAAGATGTGGGACTTGATGTTAACTGGCGACTATTCTGTTTCAAAAATTATCGAGATTGCCAACAATGAATGGGGTTTGCGAAGAATGTGCAAGGGGCAAGAAATAAAACTGCACGCTAGCCATGGATACGATATTTTTACCAATCCTTTTTATTGTGGAAAATATGAATGGACTGGTAAGGTTTATGAAGGAAATCACACACCGATGATAACCGAAGCTGAATTTGATTATGTTCAAGGACTTTTGGGAAATAAAACTAAGCCACAAACAAAACATAAAATTCTTCCCTATCGAGGAACTATCCGTTGCGGTGAGTGCGGATGTCATATTACTACCCAACTAAAACTGAAGCATATAAAAACCGAAAATGTTGTCCGAACATTCATCTATCATAACTGCACTAGAAAGAAGTTGAATGTTAATTGCAAACAAAAATCCATTACCTACAACGACATCAACAAGCAGATTGCAGATAAGTTGGATAAAATCACTATACCTAAAAGTTTTTTGGATTATGCTTTGAAAATCTTAAGGCGAGATAACGAACTCGAAGTTGATAATAGGAACATAATGATTGAAAACCAACAAAAAGCATTGAAGAAATGCCAAGATAGGATTGATAAGTTGTTAGATATCTACATCTCACCCGAAAATGCCAACAAGGATTTAATTGGCGATGACGAATTCAAGGAAAGAAAAGCGACCCTACTGAAAGAAAAAGACAAGATTCAACAATCTTTAGATGACATAAACCAGCGAGCCGATGAATGGTTAGAACTGACCGAAAAAACATTCAAGTTTGCGGTATATGCAAAACATAATTTTAATGTTGGTGATTATACCGAGAAAACCAACATTTTACGGGCTTTGGGATCAGATTTCACCCTCAAGGATGGCGTGCTAGATATCACACTAAGAAAACAATACCAACTCATTGAAAAAGGATTGGAAACCATAAAGGCAGAATGTCCAAGGTTAGAACTGACTAATTTTGCCTTAGATAAAACAAAAACAGCCCAATCTAAGGCCGTTTTTGAACTTCTGAGCGGGTAAGCAGAATCGAACTGCCGTCTCATCCTTGGCAAGGACGTATAATAGCCACTATACGATACCCGCATTTTTAAATTCTTGTGGGACCAATAGGATTCGAACCTATGACCAAGCGATTATGAGTCGCCTGCTCTACCGCTGAGCTATGGTCCCTCTTAGCTCAATCTTTGATTTTTAAAATGTGCCGAAAGGCAGAGTTGAACTGCCGACGCAAGGATTTTCAGTCCTTCGCTCTACCGCTGAGCTATTTCGGCTCTATCTTTTTTGCATGGTGGATGTTACTGGACTCGAACCAGTGACCCCTTCTTTGTAAGAGAAGTGCTCTAGCCAACTGAGCTAAACATCCTTTTGAACACGTGGGGATAGAGGGACTCGAACCCTCACACCTTTCGGTCACGCCCCTCAAACGTGTGTGTATACCAATTCCACCATATCCCCAAAAGAAAATATAATTAGTTTTCCTTTTTTTCTTCAGCTTTATTTTCGGTATTTTCTACTGTTTCAGTTTTAGTTTCTACTTGAACCTCCGGGACAATCTCTTCTTCAACCTTGGCCACAGCAGCTAAATCTTTATATTTCATTTTTAAAGACTTGGCGCTTTTTTCACGAATAAAATATAGTTTTCCTTGACGGACTTTGGCTCTTTTTACAAGGACTATTTTCTCAATATTTGGTGACTGGATAGGTACGATAATTTCTACTCCAACCCCGTTTGATACTTTACGCACAGTTATCATTGTAGATGAGCTTTGGTTACCTTTAACTGCAATGATCATACCCTCAAAAACCTGAGATCTTTCTTTCCCGCCTTCAACAATTTTTCGATAAACCTTAACCACATCACCAGCTCTAAAAACTGGCATTTTTGAAGTTTTTTGTAACATGTTGAATTCCAATAATTTCTTGTTCATATTTTAATCCCAATCCGACATGAGCATACTGCTAAAACAGCCCTCAGGAGGCATCGGAAAATAAGTTAAATGTAAATTAAAAAGCTATTTTATAATAATAAAAAAATAAAGTTTAGTCAATATTAGCCAAAAAATCGATGAAATCTTGTGGCAATGGAACTAAAAAAGTATATTTTTTATTAAAAATTTCAAATTCCAATTTTTCAGCATGCAGAAGTTGCCGTTTTGCTTTGTCTTTATCTCCCCTATTTTTATACAATAAATCTCCCACTACTGGATGACCCATCGAAGCAAGATGAAGCCTGATCTGATGCATCCTGCCCGTTTTTGGAACCACCTCAACAAAAGAATATTCCTTTGATTCCTTTATGACTTTATATTCTGTTTCGGCAGGCCTTATTTTTGTTTTCGTATTTTTTTTGGCGATAATCTGTTTGCGGTAATTCGAAGAGCGTGCGATGGGTTTTTTTATGACTCCCTGCTTTTTTTCAAAAATTCCTTCACAAATTGCAACATATTTTTTGGAAATGCTTCTGTCTTTAAATTTTTTTTTCAATTCATTGAATGTTTTTTTATTGCGTGCAATTACCATAACCCCGGAAGTATCTTTGTCGAGCCTGTGTACTATGCCAGGTCGAGACTCACCACCAACAGAATCGTCATGAACCTTGGCAATCTCAGGAAAATGTGCCAAAAGTGCGTTAGCTATAGTGTTTATTTTTTCATTGTGACTTGGGTGAACCTGTATTCCTGCTTGTTTATTGATAACGACAATATCACTGTTTTCAAATATTATTTCCAAAGGAATTTTGCTATTTTTAATAAGTTTTTTATCAGCACCTTCCTTTGAAAAATTTTTCAATCCGACAATATCATTTTCCTTGAGAATATAGCTAGGTTTTGTTTTTTTACCATTAACTGAAATTTTTTCCTCTTTTATTTTTTTAATAATTTCTCCGCGAGTATGCGAAAAAAATTCCTTGGAAAGGAATTTGTCTAATCGGATATCTGCAAATTTTTTTTTAACTACTATATTTTGCATATTTAGAATAAAAAATTAGATAAAGAGAGTGCGAAAAATAAGCACACTCTCTTCTTTTGGCTTATTGTTAATTCTTATCAGCTGGTTTGAAACCAAAACATTTTAGAAGTTTGGGGTGAATTTCCTTTAGCACTTTCCAAGCCTTTTCAGTATCCTTGTACTTTAACTTGTATTCATGAAAAAGCTTCGATGTGTGATCCTCCTTTGGATGACCACAAAACTTGCAAATATCTTCTCTTCTGGCCACATTAACCTCCTTTAAAAAATTTTATTTAATTTTAAGCCGGTGCCGCGAGCGAGACTCGAACTCGCACAGATTGCTCTACCAGTTCCTAAGACTGGCGTGTATACCAATTCCACCACCGCGGCATAAATAAGATTCTATCCAAATTATTCCATTAAGTCAATTATGGATTCGCTGTCTTTTTTATTCTTTCTGCTTCGTTTTTTACTAAATCGCTGTCTTCATACTCACCATGATGCCTCGTTGCTCTTCCATAAGTCACTTTTTTCTGATCTAAATGCAAATTCAGAATCAGGTTAGCACCATCGACTTCAATATATGCATGGAAACGAGGATAACCACTTCTGGCAAGAGGCTTAATAAAACTCATCTTTGCCCCTTCCTTATGCTGAAAAATATATCCTGCCTTGCGCATTAGCATAGCTGAATTTTCCTTGATATTTTCGAATTTTAGCCTCATAATAATATTAAGATTTTGTATTACTCTTAAGATAAACCTTTCGAAACATATGTCAAATTCAAATAATGAAGCATCTGAAAACGACAGTGATTTTTCTTTACTTAAGGTCATATTTACCGTTTTCTGCATAATCGGCATAAGAATGCCCCTGGATAAATTAGCTTACCAAAGTACAGGTAATTATTTTCTGCCTTATGAAAGAGCTGTCCATGCTTCTTTATATTATTTTTCTGTTTTTCTTGCACTCTCAATTTTAGTTTATCTCCTTACAAAAATATCCTTCAAAGATGTTTTAAATTTTTTAACAAAAGTATTTCTGTTTATTTTGTTAGTACCACTGACTGATCTCGTTTTTACAATAGGCAAGACTAGTCCGCCAATTTATTTAGTTACCGAAACAAATGAAATTTTAGTAACCTTTTTTAAAATAATGAATCCTTTCAGCGGACAAGGAATAACACTTGGTCAGCATATTGGGGCTTATGCCATTTTTATATCCTTAGCTATTTTTATTTATAAAAAAACAAGAAGTGTTTCAAAATCTTTATTTTCAATAATAGCAGGTTATGCAATCCTTTTTGTTGATGCTGTGATTCCAAGCATAATTTCTTTTTTCGGAAATAAAAATTTTATTCATGACCAGTCTGCCATATCTTCCTATGCTTTTATTTTAAAAGACAGCTGGATAACCAATTCATTTGAAAATATTTCTAATAATCTGGACAGTTTTTTGATAACTCCGACTACATTAAATTTTTGGAATGAGATTGCAATCGCACGTTTCTTTTGGATATATATATTCATTGAAATAATAATAATACTATTTATAACCAATAAGCGCCTTTGGAGTTCTTTCAAAAAAAACTTGCGCATAGAAAGAATTGCATACTGGTTTATTATTGCAACCATTGGAATTATTATAAACCAAAAAATGTTCGGAAGTATTAATTTGCAAAATCCCGTAAATTTTATTTCCTTATTATTGTTTTTTTCATTGATTGCTTTGAATATCTGGCTGGCTGTTTTTATCAATGATGCGGAAGACATCGAGATCGACAAAATATCAAATCCTGAAAGACCTCTTGTAAAAAAAGAATTCTCAGAACAAGAATGGCATACAGCCCAAGTTGTTCTTTGCATCTTTATCGCCTTTGGTCTGGCCACCTTGAATAATGCCACCGCTTTTTTGCTTCTTTTAGCGCAAGCCCCCTACTATATTTATTCCGCCAAGCCATTAAGACTAAAGAAGCATTTCTTGTTTTCTTCTATTTTGATTGGTTTTGCTACTATTTCAGTTGCAATGTCGGGATTTTTCCTAGTTTCCCCGAATCAATCTTTTTTCGTTTTTCCTATAAAAGCTATCGTCATCCTGGGAATTTCTTATGCTCTTGTTTCAAACCTTAAAGATATAAAAGATTTTGAAGGAGATAGTTATGAAAACATAAAAACTATTCCGGTTGTTTTTGGGCTTAAAAATGCGAAATACATAATTGCAACTTTATGTGCTATCGTTATTATTACTATACCTATTATATTAAAGATGTACTCAATGTTGTTTTTTTCTATTTTAATAGCCTCGTTCTTATTTTATCTATTTATTAAAAAAATATACCAGGAAAAATATATATTTCTATCTATATTTTTATATCTGCTTCTTTTGTTTGTTTCTTCGCTATAATTTAAACAAATATTTATTTAGCGCTTCACTATTTATAGCTGTTGTTAATACGGGTGATCCGTTGTGTTGATATGGTTGCATACCCATCCAAAAACTTTCATTTTCCCAGGAACCATCTTCTTTCTGATTTTTTATTATCAATGAAATTCCTTTTTTTATTTCCGGACCAGAATAGCCCATATCCAAAAGAGCGTTGATTGCTAATCCATTTTGCAAATCATTACCAAAAGATCCATCTTTATTTTGCTTTTTCAATATGGAAGAAATAATAATATTTTTTTCATCTCCTAGACATGTTATGCCGTTTGTATATGCCCTGGATAAAAAATAGTACATCCCCAGTCTATCCGGATAATAATACGGGGAACACTTATTTTCAGAACGTATTGATTCATTTATATATGAACATATCCTCGGATCATTGCTCTGCAAATACAGCAGTGCGCTTATATTTACGACACAATCAATATCCGGGTCAAATCCGGTGTGTTTTTCTCTTATGTAAGTATAGAAAAGTCCTCTTTCGTCTCTATTTTTTTCTATCAAATCTTTATTGTCGATAAATTTGATATTATTTTTAAGCAAAGCATAAGAAGCATTTACTGTATCATCGACGTCCGGCGGTATTATAAATCCTTTTAAAACTTTACTTGTCCAATAATGCCATGCTCCATTTTTTTCCTGGCTCTTTAATAAAAAATTGGCTCCCTTTTTTAAAATTATATTCTTCTTTGACTTTTTTATTTTTATATTTTGTATTGAATTAATCACCATGGAAACATTATAAGATGTGGAATCTAAAATACATTCATCCATGTTTTCGTTCTTGCAGGCATATGTTTTAAATTCTCCGTTTTCCGATTGCTGAGAAAAAATATAAGACAAGCTTTTCCTAATTGAAAAATAAGCATGAGTTTTTAAAATCATTTGATCTTTGAAAACAACCAGAAAAACAATAATAAAAAATAATGCCCAACAAAAAATTATCTTGCTTTTTCTATTGATTTGCATAATTATTTTACCCAATATTTATTTTTTATCTCTTTGTCATTTTCTTCTTTTCTATCTTCTATTTTTTCCTGCGCCATTTCACGAAGATTTGTCAGGTCTTTTTTACTCAATTCTTCGGCTAAAGCGAGGAGATGTTTTTTTTCATTTTTTTCAGGATTTTCAATAACTTCAGCTAAAAGAACGTCTAGGATAGCGCCTATTTTAGGACCAGGTTTAATTTTTATTTTTTTTATAAGATCATTGCCATTTATTTTAAGCATTTTGACTGAAACCGCATCGTGCGAAACCCTATCTATCATATATTCCAAATGCCTCAGTTTATAAGGTTTTGCTTTCGGAGTTCCACTTCCCAGGCGATCAGCGATTCTAAGTTCGATCAAGTCTTTAATGTTTTCCAACCCGACTTTTTTTATAAGCTTTCTTACGCTACTTTCACCAACCTCGTCGGGATTGTAATAAAACATATGATTATCCACAAGCAGTTTCACCTTTTCTATGATTTCTTTTGAAAATCTTAGTCTAGAAAGAATTTTTTCCGCCACACATGCGCCCACATGATCATGGTTATAAAATGTTGCATATGTGCCCTCACCTCTTTTTGTCTGTGGTTTTGCGATGTCATGCAGAAGCGCCGCCAATCTTACACTTACATTTTTTGATGGGCAATATTTGAGAGCTAAAAGGCTGTGCTTGTATATAGTATGTATATGATGCCTGTTTTGAGCTACCCCGATTCCTTTCTCAAGCTCCGGCATTATATAAGAAAGCAGACCAGTTTTTTGCATAGCATCAATTCCTCCTGCAGGATTTTCTGAAATGATTATGCGGGTTAATTCATCTTTAATCCTTTCCAAAGCAACCAACTTGATAAGCTGTGCATTTTTTTTAATGGCCTCTAAAGTTTTTTCTTCAATAGAAAAGCCCAATTCAGCTTGGAAACGAACTGCACGCATCATGCGGAGAGCATCTTCAGAAAATCTGCTTTCAGCATCTCCCACTGCACGAATGATTTTATTTTTAATATCATTTTGTCCATTAAAGAGATCAACCACTTCAAAACTATTTTTTTTGACTCTTGCAGCTAAAGCATTCATGGTAAAATCCCTGCGACTCAAATCTTCTTCTATGGTTTTGGCGAATTTTATTTTGTCTGGATGTCTTTTGTCTGAATATTGTGATTCGGTACGATAAGTTGTTATTTCTACAATATTTTTTGTTATTCCTTTTTCTTTTATTTTCACTCCCACCGTCCCAAAATCATTTTCATAAAAACTTTCCGTAAAAATTTCTAAAATATCTCTAGGCTTAGCATTGGTTGTTATATCCCAATCCCTGACTTCACGTTTCATCAATAAATCACGCACGGAACCCCCAACAATATAAGCTTCGAATCCAGCTTTTTCTATTTTATCCAAAACATTGATTATTGATTTTGGAATTTTTTTTATCATTTAGCTTTTGTGCCCCCAGCATGAATTGAACACACATCGTATCCTTAGGACGGATCCGCTCTATCCGTTGAGCTATGGGGGCTTGATTTAATTTTTAATTTTTTATTCTGTGGACCTATGGAGAATTGAACTCCAGCTTCATCCATGCCATGGACGCGTAATACCATTTTACTATAGGCCCGTGTTTCAAACTTGAGCTCTTTCTATCATAACAACCATAAAAAATAGGTCAATGTTTTTTTTGCTAAAAATACATTATAATAAGAATATGACTGATTTAATCAGAAAAACTTTAATCTCTTTTAGAAAAAAACCAGATTTTTGGTTTTTTTGTGCTTTTCTTGCCACAAGCACATTATCCATAAGAAAAGTGCTTTTCTATTATCCTGTAAAAGGTGTATTTAATGAATATATGGGAGTATACATATACTTGTCTGACATATTCCTTTTTCTGACATTATTTACTTGGTTTTTAATATTATGCAATAAAAATAGTATTCTGTCAATATTGACAGCTTTTTCTACTCTAAAAATAAATTGTTCCACGTGGAACAATTACAACAAAATATTAAATAAAAAAACATTTAATAATCTTTTTTCATGTTTAAAAAACCTTTATCAACAATTTAATCACAACTTACTATTATTTTTTCCTTTATTTTTAGTTATTTTTTCTTTTATATCTATCCTATGGTCAGAAAGTCACCAAATTGCTCTATTTAGATCATTAAAAATTCTCGAATTTGTTCTACTTTTTATTTATATAAGCAAAATGTTCCACGTGGAACATTTATATAGGCTTAGAATAATTTTTAAGATAATTATAGGAATAGGTATATTACAATCAATTATCGGAATAATTCAGATTTTAAGCCAACAATCCCTAGGTTTAATATGGCTGAAAGAAAGCATTATTTCAACTCAATTAACAGGAGTCGCTAAAATTATCATAAATGGATCAACATACCTGAGAGCTTACGGTCTTTTTCCTCATCCAAATATACTTGGAGGTTTTTTAGTTTTTTCTATAATCATATCTATACTATATTTTAAATTGTTCCGCGTGGAACAATTTTCAAGGCTTAAAAAAGCACCTGAAAAAATGTTATTTATTAATGTTTTTAATATAAATGTTCCACGTGAAACATTTATATTTTTTTTCATTATATTAATTCAGTTTTTAGCCATTTTTTTAACATTTTCAAAATCCGCAATCTTAGGTCTTATAATAGCTTTTATTTACCTCTGTAAAAAAAATTGTTCCACGTGGAACAATTTCATTTTTTTTAATAAAATAGTCTTTATTAAAAAATTTTTCTTGATTTTATGTATATTTTTCTTTCTATTTTTTCTACTAAATACAGATCTGAATTCAATATTTTATAAAAGCCTTCAAGAAAGAGGATTTTATACAAGTATTTCAAGCCAAATTTTTGCTCTAAACCCAATTCTAGGATTAGGTAGTGGACAATTTATTGCTTACATAGAAAAAATAAAAGATGTA
Source organism: Candidatus Moraniibacteriota bacterium (assembly GCA_035390125.1). Classification (NCBI taxonomy): domain Bacteria; phylum Candidatus Moraniibacteriota; species Candidatus Moraniibacteriota bacterium. The sequence continues at coordinate 74,900 of DAOOTD010000002.1, read as the reverse complement.
CAAATATGGCAATTTCAGCCCGTCCATAATGTTTTTTTGCTTTTATTAAATGATTTTGGTATATTGATGCTTTTTCTTTTTTTAATCTTTTTGTTTAAGCTATTCGGTGAAAAAATTGACATTTGTTCCACGTGGAACAATTTAAGTAACTTTAAAAATAATGAGTCTATTGAAAAAAATATACAAATAAATACCTTAGAAAATTATCATTTTAGGGCGGTACTTGTTTCATTTCTTTTTATAATGCTTTTCGATCATTACTTTTGGGATATCCAACAGGGGCAAATACTGTTGTGGCTTATATTTGGATTTATTTTAAGTAACAAGAAGAGCTTTATTTAACTTGACAATATAAATATATTATGTCTTAATATAAAAATGGCTGTACTCTTTTTTTAATTGTTTAGTATGTTTTTTAAAAATTAAAATTATTTAATTCTGATAATAAAAAATATAAATTTTTTATTTATTATAGATTTCACGCGTGGTGTATTAATTGTGCATTACGTTTTTATTTTTATCCTAAAAACATATTTTTGAAATATATTAAATTTTTTAAATAGGATACTTTACTGCTTTTAAAAATAATAGTATAATTACGACATAAAATAATAAATGTTATGTATATAAAAATAAACACTCTTAAAAAATTATTCCTAATCATGGTTTGTATTTTTTTTGCAAGTTTCAATTATTTTACATATGCAGAAAATATTGATTCAGACTCAAATTCTTGTGATAAAAATATTGATTCTGATTGTGACGGACTTACAAACACAGAAGAAAATTTATACGGAACAGACATTAACAAAAATGACACCGATAATGATAGCTATTCGGATGGCATTGAAGTCCAAAGCGGATATGATCCTCTTAAGCCGGCCCCGGGAGATAAAATTGAAACTGGAATAAAGACTTCTGATGCTTCTTCAAAAAGCACATCTTCAGTTAGCAACAGTTCAACACTCACAGATGAATATTTGCAAAACTTAAGTGCATTTGTTTCCTCGAAAGAAGGCCAGAATGTTTCAGTAACCGATTTGCGCAATTTTGCCGATGAACAAATTGCTAAAAATATGGGAGATTCTATAACTTGGGATACGTTACCTTTTGTTGATGAAACACAACTCAACATACTGAAACAAAATTATTCATCACTCAGTGATGCAGACAGGAAAAAGAGAGAAGCTGAAGACTCCGCAAGATATTTGAATCAGGTATTATATCTAATGGCCAATAATCTTCCTGTTCAAATTTTAACAAAAGATGATTTTACTGCATTTCAAGAAGATTTCCTTTCAAAGGTAGCTGATGTTGGAAATTCAAAAGAAAATATCTCCTATTTTTCTGATCTTGGTAATAGATTAGAAGCGTTTTCAAATCAAGTCAGTAGTGTCCAGGTTCCAGAGACCATGGTTGATTTACATGTAAAATTTTTAAGGCTTATCAAGGGCGTTTTGACATTAAAAGACTATTCTTTGAGTTCAAACGACCCAATGGGAAAGCTAGTCATTGCAAACAAAGCAACTGCCTATTTAGACCTATTTGCTGATTTTTTTAAAAATGATTTTCAATCATACTATAAAGAAATAAGTGCTAATTAAATAAGTTTTTCAAGCTATGAAAAAGAAGCCTTTTTTTTCAGTAATCTCAGTTATATTATGCTTTTCCATAATATTTTATGGCGTTTTTGTTACAAACTTAAAGGTAGCCCAAGCTTATACAGTTTTTGATGCACCGAATTTTGTACCAAATACCGGAGATTGGGTGACCAACCTCGGCGATTGGATGACAGCCATAGGAGAATTTGCTTGGGAAGTTTATGAGGTTTTGAAAAATTATCTTGCTGCTTTAGCCGTATTTGCTGCTAAAATGGTTGCTTTATATGCAGTTCAGAAGTTTACAGCTGAACTTATCGGTGGCGACTCCGAGGATAGCGGTGGGTCTTTAATGATAAGAGACTATGCTAATTATTTATTTACGGCTCCAGCACAGAAAGCCATGAATCAAATGGAAACCTTTTATAATACTGTCGCCAAAGGAAGGCTTTCTTCTGCTAATTATGAAGGTGTCGGTTCGATTTATGATGTTTATTTGAGCTCAGGTGCCACCAAAATGATAAAGGGCGGCGAGAAACACGCAACTGATATCCAAGACATTACAGGAGGAGGTGATCCCCGCCAAAGCCTTTTCAAGAGTAGAAATATGAGAGGAGTGATGGCATATGTCAAATGCGCCAATAATCTGCCTTGTTTTTCTATTATGTCTCAGACCCAATATGATGAATATTTAAAGCAAAACAAGGAGCAGGCCAAAACAGAGCAGAACAATGGGCTTATACCACAAAAAAAGCTTGGACGTATAATCAAGCCAACAGCCCTCATAAGCAGTGCTTTTTCAACTCTTGACAAAATGGGAACTGATCTCATCATGACTGCAGAAGCCACTGGAGTTGATGATGCAGGAGCAGCACTTGCCCAAATTGCTGAAGGCATGGTTATAAGTACACTAGCTCGATCGGCTAATTATGGCATTTCTGATGATGAAGGAAAAGCAGCAATTATTGCGCAAAACAACCAATTCCCTTTCAGCACAGCTTATAACAACGTTATTACTAATGCTGTAACCGGTGTTACAAATAAAGTCACTGATTCTCTTAACAGCGCTATTGACACTGTAAATGCTGCTCAGGTAGGCGCCATTGGATCTGCTGTTGAAGGAGTCAGAAATGCTACCAGTAATAATAACAGTGATGCTGAACGTAATGCAGAATTGGATTATTATGGTTATTAAACTTATTTAAGCAAAAAAAAGAGAATCCCATTGGATTCTCTTTTTTGTTTTTAAAAATTTTTGTGGGCCTATGCAGACTCGAACTGCAGACCTCTACAATGTCAATGTAGCGCTCTAACCAACTGAGCTATAGGCCCATTAATGAAAATAGATAAATTAAATTTTTATATTGTTTCAATTGTTGCTTCTTTTGTTTCAGTTTCCAATTCCCTAACAGCTATATTTTCCTTTTTATCTAAAGAAATTTCCTGAAAAAATAAAACCCAGACAATCTGATAAAAAGAGGCATATATTGAGAACAATGCTATAAAAATTAAAATTTCAATAACCATAATCAAGCCCACAAAGATATTTTTCATCTCAAATATTTGAGAATATATCATTAAGTCAAGAAATAACAATGATAAAAGCACCGCTGAAAATAACACTTGTAAAATTCCAATAAAGCATCCCATTATCAGACTTTCCCAAATATTTTTCGCCAGCAAACGATAAGCTTCTTCTATGGCCATTTTTATTTTCATATTGCCAATAACAACATATAAATAGGCATATTTTTTTAAATAATATGCCACAACAACTATTACAGTAATGATAAAAGAAGCAGTTAAAAATAAGCTTGCTGCAAAAAACTTTTCTCCAAGAATCAATAAATATAAAACAGGAAAATAAAGTGCCAAAAAAATTACAGCTAATGCGAAACTGATTATAATTTCAATTAAGAACATGGGCCATAAATATATTGTCCCCTCGTAAAAGATAGCTCTAATTTTGCTTTGCTTATATATATTAATGTTGTTTGCAGACTTTATAATTCCAGCAATTGCAATAAACCTTAAAAGAAAAAATACCAGCCATAATAAAACAAAAACAATGACTGCTTTTAGAAAAAATGAGGGATTTTCTTTCACCACTATTATCAGGGATTGCACTTGTTCTTTGTTTCCGGTTGTAGAAAAAACATTCATTACATTTGAAAAAATTGAACTAAGAAAAATAAGCAAGCCGAAAAACCACATTGGTTTGTTTCTAAGTGCCATAGCTAATGATTTTCTGAAGATATCGGAATATTTAATTGCTTTTATTTTCATAAATAATATTCTTTCGATTATCTGTTTGTTTTTTGTCTTGGTTTTTTATTCGGATTCGTTCTTGGTCGTTTTTATACCAACAATTTCATCGAATTCATCTTTTTCAAGAGTTTCTTTTTCTAAAAGCTCAGCAACCAGCTTCTTCAAGATGTCCTGCTTTTCCTTTAGGATTTTTTCGGCAGTATCAAAAGCATTCTTTATCAAAAAAGAAACTTCTTTGTCTATAGCTTCAGCTGTGTGTTCCGAATAATCTTTTTCTTCACTTATTTCCCGGCCCAGAAAAACGAGTTCCTCTTTTTTGCCAAATGTCCTGGGCCCTAAACTGCTCATGCCATATCTGGTAACCATAGCTCTGGCCATATGAGTGGCTCTTTCTAAATCATTTGATGGTCCGGTAGTAAGGTCACCAATAAACATTTTCTCGCTAACATGTCCGCCAAGAAGCGTTGCTAATTCATCAAGAAAATAAGCTTTTGATTGAAGTCTTTTATCTTCTGTCGGAGCAGATAATGTGTATCCGCCAGCTTGTCCGCGGGCAATAACAGAAACTTTCTGTACAGGATCAGCATTTGGCAGGGTGGCTCCTACCAAGGCATGTCCCGCTTCATGATAGGCTATTATTTCTTTTTCTTTCTTGTTTATGGCCTTACTGCGCCTTTCTGGACCAAGAATAACTTTTTCTATTGATTCTTTCAGTTCATCTTCCGTTATAGATTTTTTGTCACGTCTTACAGATAATATAGCAGCCTCATTTACCAGGTTAGCCAAATCTGCTCCAGAAAATCCCGCTGTCCTTTCGGCCAAAGTCCTGACATTTATGTCTTTTGCTAAAGGTTTATTTTTCATATGTATCTTTAAGATTTCTTCTCTCTCGTTTATGTCTGGTAAGTCCATAACTACGCGTCGATCAAAGCGTCCTGGCCTTAAAAGCGCTGGGTCCAATACATCCGGACGATTTGTGGCAGCGATTACAATAACGCTAACATTGCTCTCAAAACCATCCATTTCTACCAAAATTTGATTCAGTGTCTGCTCTCTTTCGTCGTGACCGCCTCCTAGACCAGCCCCTCTGTGTCTGCCTACTGCATCTATTTCGTCAATAAAAACTATCGCTGGCGCATTTTTTTTCGCTTGTTTAAAAAGATCACGCACCCTGCTTGCTCCAACGCCTACAAACATTTCTACGAATTCAGAACCACTTATATTAAAAAATGGCACTCCGGCTTCACCGGCCACTGCTTTTGCAATAAGCGTTTTTCCTGTTCCTGGGGAGCCAAGAAGCAAAACGCCTTTTGGAATTTTTGCTCCGATTGAGATAAATTTTTTGGGATGTTTTAAAAATTCTACAATTTCCCCCAGCTCTTCTTTTGCCTCCTTGGCTCCAGCAACGTCTGCAAAGGTTGTTTTTTTATTTTTATCTTTTGGATCGGTCATTCTTGCTTTGCTTAAACCAAAAGATAAGGCCTGGGAATTTCCTCTTTGGGCTTGCCTAAACATAAACCAAATAAAGGCACCTATAATAACAAATGGGAGAAATATCGGAATAAGTATATTTTTAGCAAAAGAACTAAAGCCTGATTCTTGAATAATTTTCATTTGAACTGCCTTAAATTTTTCTTTATCAGCTCCATAATTATTAAGTGAATCAGTCAGAGCGCTTTGAGGTTCCTTAATAGAAATTTCTTTTGTGCCATCATTTAATTCAATTTCTAAGTCATTTCCTTTTATGGAAATAGCCCTAACCTTTCCCTCATTTATCTGAGTGACTAGTTCGCTCAATGAGATAGTGGCTGGTTTTTGAGCTGGTCCGCTGTAAAGAATCATTATTGTTGAAAGAAGAAGAAAAAACAATACAACAAAACCTATATTTTTTAAAAATTTTTCCATTTTTTTAAATTTTACGAGTTATTTTCTTTATTTTGTTATTTCAAAAACATAATAACCTTATCACCTTTTTTTAATATACTCAAGCCTCCTATTAAGCTTTTCTGACTCTTGTTTTTGGTGCTCCTGATTATTTTAGAAATTTCTTCAATTTGCTGATTATCAACGTCTGCTATTATTTTCAGTTCTTGAAAAATATTTCTTAGTGTTTGCCGCTGAATAGCACTGTGTAATTTAAGAAAATTTTTAGCGCTAAATTTAACGTAATTGCTTTTATGGATATTATTCATAAAGTCTTCTGTGTTTTTATTTATAAACTCATAGTCGTCTGCTACTGAAAATGACCAATGACTAAGAGTTTTTTTAATCGAGGAATTGAATTTTTTTTCTAAAAATGGGATAAGTTTATGTCTTACAGCGTTTCGGGTAAATTTTGTATCACTATTAGATTTATCAATTCTGTATTTAAGTTTATTTTTTTTCAGATAACCAAGTATTTCTTTGCGGCTAATACCTAGAAGCGGTCGGATAATTTTTCCATTTTTAGCTTTCATGGCCGAAAGGCCATTGAGACCTGTGCCTCTTATAATACGCATTAAAACAGTCTCAGCCTGATCATCCTGATTGTGTGCAACTGCGATAATATCGAATTTTAATTTTTTGCGGATTTGTTCAAGGTAATCATAACGGATTTTGCGCAGATTATTTTCCAAATTGCCTTTATTTTTTTTCTTTGAAGAAAGAGCATCGATGGCAATCTTATATTTTTTTGCCAAATCTTTCACGAATAATTCGTCTTTTTTTGAGTCTTTCCCGCGAAGATTATAATTTACATGAACAATGTGCAATTCAAAATCATATTTTTTAGATAGTTTATTGAAAATATCTAAAAGACAAACACTGTCTGGCCCGCCAGACACACCCAAAACAATCTTTGCTCCTTTTTCCCAAAGATTGTTTTGAAAAGCAAAATTCTGGATGTTTTTGATGAGGTTAGACATTATTTTTTTTAATTATTTTTATTACTTCTTTGACTGCTTGATTTAATTTTCCATATTTATTTATAATCGTATAGTCGTAAAATCTCTCTTCATTTTTAATTTCTTTTTTTGCGTTTTCAAGCCGTTTTTTTAGCTCAGTTTGAGAAATATTCGGGTCACGATCCATTAGGCGCTTTTTGAGACTTTCTATGGATTCTGGTTTTACAAAAATAGTCACTGCTCTATAATTCTCTTTAAAAAATTTTGCACCTATAACGTCTGGATTAATTATCAAACTAAAGCCACTATTTAATTTTTTTTCTAAGTCTTTTTTGTATGTGCCATAATAAGTGTCTCTGTTTTTAATATACGTATATTCTAAAATGTTTCCTTTTTCAATTTCATTTTTAAATCTTTTTTTTGAAAAAAAATAATAATCAATTTTATTTTTTTCATTAAGTCTTGGCATTCGAGTCGTTGCAGTTACTAAGCGTTTAAACTTCGGGAATTTTTTTATAATTTCTTTAGTTACAGTGCTTTCACCGCAACCAGTAGGTCCCGCTATTATAATAATTTTTGATTTTTTCATGTTTTTATTGGTTATATAAGTATATATATATATTTTAACATAATGCAATGTCTGAAAACAAAAAACCCCGATAAAAATCGGGGTTTTCATATTTATCAAAAATACTTCTATTATTTAACAATTATTAATCCCATCCTATGGTCTTTCGGCTCAATGGAAAGAATTTTCCAAGAATATGTTTCTCCAGCTTTTAGAATTTCATCCATTTTTTTGCCCGGATAAACTTCCTGGAATTCGCTAACATGAGCTAGACCATGAATGTCCTTGTCTAAATATACAAAAGCTCCAAACGGGTTAATTTTGTCTATTTTTCCTTGAACCGTATCTCCAACTTTATACTTCTCTGCAATTTCACTCCACGGATCTTTAGCTAAGGCCTTCATAGAAAGGGAGATTCTGGTATCATCAATTCCAATTATTTTAGCTTTAACTTTATCATTTGTTTTGATGATCGTTCTTGGATCATCAATTAGTTGCCAAGCTAATTCAGAAATATGTACCAACCCTTCTATTTTATCACTTTCGTTAGTCGAATCTGCTTTTGATGGTGGCAGAAATTTTACAAATGCTCCAAAATCAACAACTCCACTGATTTCGCCTTCTATAATATCTCCCACCTGTAACTGAGAAATCACCTCTTTTTCTTTTTCGCTTGATGCAGCTCTTTCGCTTATAATCAGTTTTTCCGCTTCCCTATCTACATCCAATATTCTTACTAGAATTTCCTTGCCTACCATTTTTTTAAGAAGCTCAAGTATTTTGTTTTTATCACCATCTTCAACTCTTGGATAATGTTCGCTTGAAAGCTGTGAAACAGGAATAAAACCGGTTATTCCATTTATTTCAACCATAAGACCCCCTTTATTCGCATCGAGAACTTTAGTTGTAACCGCTGACATAGAATCTCTTTTTGATTCAAGGTCGTCCCATGCTCGTTCATAAGAAGCCTCGCGAATTGAGAGTTCTATATAGCCATCTTCATTTTCAAAATCAACAAGCGTTGCTCCGACTTTGTCTCCTTTTTTTACTTTATTTAGAGCTAGGCCATCCTTTATTTCTTTTCCCAAAACAACGCCAGTTCCTAGAGCTCCTAAGTCAAGCAGTAATGAGTTTGAGGTAATATCCATGACAGTTCCCTCTAAAACATCCCCTATTTGAGGTATTTTTACCGGATTTTTCTCCAGCAAACTTTCCATTAAAGAAACATTTCCTTCTTTTGTTGTTTTTGCTATTTTAGAAATGGTTTTCTTGCTTTTTTTTGGCTCTGTAGAAGCAATGTTGCTTTTTATTTTATCAACTTCCTCGGCCAACTTATCTAGTATATTTTTTGCCATATTTTTAGTATTATCAGGTGTGCCCAACCTGCCTTAATAATTAAAAGGCACAAAAAAATTTCCCTTCAGGAAATTAAAAAGAAATCTTTATTGCGAAATTGAAGCATTTCGCTATTTAATTTTCTTAATAATTAACTGCAGGATAAGTATATAGTATATTTATTAATTTGACAAGCCCAGCACTGTTTTTGTATTGCCGGGTCAATTGTTGTTTTATGCTTTTATAAATCAATTATAGCTCAGAAATTATTTTATAGTTATTTTTTTTGCTTTTAAATGAGTGTTTTTTTGCCTAAAAACTCTCGACAAAAAGTCTCCAGCGTGATATACTAATTTTGTATAAATAAGATATTATATGCAAATTCAATATTACGGACACTCTTGTTTCAAAATATCAACAAAACCAGCAGGTAGAGCAACTGAAGATATTGTTGTTTTTTTTGATCCCTTTAATAAGGGAATTGGACTCAGGCCACCACAGGGTCAGGCAGATGTTGTTTTTGTTTCTCATGATCATAATGACCACAACAATACAACAGCTATAAAGGGCAACCCTGTTATTATAGATACACCCGGAGAATATGCAGTTAAAGGCATAAACGTTTTAGGAATAGATTCTTTTCATGATAATCAAAATGGAACACTGAGAGGACATTCTACTATTTTTATTATTGAGGCAGAAGGTCTAAAAATTTGTCATCTGGGAGATTTGGGTTGCGATTTGACAGCTAAACAACTTGAAGAAATTGACGGCGTAGACATTCTTTTAATTCCAATTGGTGGAACCTACACGTTGGATGGAAAAAAAGCTGCCGAATTGGTTCACAAAATAGAACCAACTCTGGTTATTCCAATGCATTACAAAGTACCCGGATTAAACTTAAAAATAGAAGATGAAAAAAAGTTTTGCACCGAGATAGGAAATTGTCCCAAGGAAAAAATATCCAGATTAAATGTAAAGAAAAAAGACCTTGAAAATAAGGGCATGGAAATAATTCTAATGAAACATGAGGCTTAGTGATTGTGCTTATAAAAAACTTTTTAATATAAATAAAGCAAGAACCTGTGTCAATAAATATTTCTAAAAAAATTGAGCTTATTCGTAATCAGCCGGAACATATACGTATGTTATATGTGTGGGGATGTGTTGCCTTTTTCATGATTGTTTTCTTTTTAGTGTGGATTTTTTCAATAAATTCAATGATTGCTGAGCATCGTAATTTAAATAATGAAATTATTCCAAGCATTAATGAACAAATGCGGGCATTATCAGAGCAAAATCTCTCTATAGAAAAACTCAGTCCGGAATCTTCTGTTAATAGCAACACTAGTAACGAAAAAACTCTTCCTGATACTAACACTTCTGATAATAATTCTATTGACTCGCTTGATATTACTAGTGGGGTAGAGTCAAACAGGTATATTGATTTGCCAGCTAACAATCAATGAAAATAATGTTAATTAAAATTTTAGGTAAACATTCCATATTTAAATTTATAAAATAAATGATGAAAACAGAGTCTTCCAAAAAAACAGGTCTTGAAAAGGAAACTATTACATCACAAGAGATTGTGTCTGAAGTGCAACAGTCTTATCTTGATTATGCTATGAGTGTAATCGTGGCTCGCGCTTTGCCTGATGTCCGCGATGGACTAAAACCTGTTCACCGTCGGATTTTATATTCCATGTGGGAAAGCGGACTGAGACCTTCTGCCAAATTCAGAAAATCAGCTACCGTTGTCGGAGAAGTTTTAGGAAAATATCATCCGCATGGCGACAGTGCTGTTTATGAATCCATGGTGCGTTTAGCTCAGGATTTTTCCTTGCGCTATCCATTAATTTGGGGACAGGGAAACTTTGGCTCTATGGATGGGGATGGCGCAGCTGCATATCGTTATACAGAAGCAAAGCTTAGACCTATTGCAGAAGAGATGCTTTTTGATATCGAAAAAAACACCGTCGATTTCGTGCCTAATTTTGATGGAGTACATAAAGAGCCAGTTGTATTGCCAGCCAAATTGCCCCAGCTTCTACTTAACGGAACAATGGGTATTGCTGTTGGTATGGCTACAAACATTCCTCCACACAATTTAAGCGAATTAGCTGATGCCATAAATCACTTAATTGATAACCCAGAAGCTACTGTTAACGATTTGATGCATTTTATAAAAGGGCCTGATTTCCCAACTGGAGGAATCATGTATAATACACCAGGAATTCGAGAAGCTTATTCTACCGGACGCGGCAAAATCGTAACCAGAGCCAAGGCAGAAATAGTGGAAACAAAAGCAGGAAACTTCCAGGTCATCGTTTCTGAGATAACCTATGCCACTAATAAATCAGCCTTGATAGCTAAAATTGCTGAATTAGTAAGAGACGGAAAAATATTAGGTATCAAGGATTTGCGCGATGAGTCAGACAAAGAGGGTGTGCGTATAGTTATTGACCTTAAAAAGGATGCTTATCCGCAAAAGGTTTTAAATAAGCTTTACGATACGACTGATTTGCAGAAGAATTTCAATGTAAACATGCTGGCCTTAGTTGATGGTATTGATCCACAGATTTTAAACTTGAAATCAATTTTGGAACACTATATCCAGCACCGAAACATAGTAGTCAAAAGGCGCACGCAGTTTGAGTTGGATAAAGCTAGGGATCGCGCTCATATTCTGGAAGGATTAAAGAAAGCATTGGATCATATTGATGCAGTCATTGAAACTATCAAAAAATCTCCAACTAAAGAAGAGGCTCATGCTAATTTGATGAAAAAATTTAAATTATCCGAGAAACAGGCTAGTGCTATTCTGGAAATGAAACTTCAGACTTTAGCGGGACTGGAAAGAAAGAAAATTGAAGATGAGTTAAAAGAAAAATTAAATCTTATTGCCGAGCTGGAAAGTTTATTAGCCAGCCCTAAGAAAATTTTGGCTGTTGTTAAAAATGAACTCATTGAGCTCAAAGAAAAATACGGTGACGAACGCAAAACTAAAGTACTAAAAACTGGCATTGAAGAATTCAAGCAGGAAGATTTGATTCCAAACGAGGAAGCCATTATCACTATTTCACAAGATGGCTATATCAAGCGTATGAATCCTGGGGTTTATAAAGTTCAGAAACGTGGCGGCAAGGGAGTTATTGGCGCCACTACGCGCGAAGGAGATTCAATTGAAAAAGTTACCAGTGTTATGGCCCATGACAATCTAATGTTCTTCACAAATTCAGGAAAAGTTTTTCAAACCAAGGCCTATGAAATCCCAGAATCATCTAGGACTGCTAAAGGTCAGGCGATTGTAAATTTCTTACAACTTGGACAAGAAGAAAAAATCACTGCTATGATTCCATTTAACAAATCTGATGGATATAAATTCTTTTTCTTTACCACAACAGCTGGAGTGGTCAAGAAAACTAAAGTGGAAGACTTTGATAATGTCAGGAGAAGTGGACTCATTGCCATAACATTAGACAAAGGCGACACTTTAAATTGGGTTTTACCAACAACTGGAACAGATGAGATTATTATTAGCACTTCCGGGGGACAGGCTATTAGATTTAGGGAGTCAGATGTAAGAGCTATGGGGAGAAATGCAGCCGGCGTGCGTGGCATCAAACTCAAAGGAAGCGACAGGGTTGTTGGAATGGATGTTGTCATTAAAGGACAAAAAGGAAATCAGTTGCTGATAATTTCTGAAAATGGTTTCGGAAAACGCACCGATCTTTCAGCTTACAAAATTCAGCATCGCGGAGGATCAGGAATTAAGACTGCTAACGTTACCGCCAAGATTGGCAAGCTTGTCGGGGCACACATTGTTAATGTTGATGACATTGAAGGTGATTTAATTGTAACTTCCGCTCAGGGACAAATTATCCGCATCCCGCTCTCTAGCATTTCGACTCTCGGCCGCGCTACGCAAGGTGTCAGAATTATGAAACCAAGCACGGGAGATAAAGTTTCTGCCGCAGCAATAATATAAATATATTGCCATAATAGATTATTTATGATATCGTTTTTTAGTAATAATTTAATGAGCATGGATTGGTTTTCGGCACAGCTCTCCACAACCAACAGTGTTGGCGTGAGGGTAAACCAAAACTCATTCATCGCCTACAAAATGCTATGGCTTTAACGCACAAGCAAAAGGAAAAAGTGACAAAAGAAGTGAAGCGTCACGAAAAAGATACCGGTTCGCCGGAATATCAGATCGCGATGTTCACAGAGAGAATCAAAAAACTGACTTCTCACCTTAAGAAAAACAAGAAAGATTTCCATTCACGCCGAGGACTTCTTAAGATGGTTGCCAAAAGACGCAAGCTAATGGCTTATCTCGAAAAGACCAATGAAAAATCCTATAAGAAAATAACAAAGGATCTAAACCTTAAAGGTTAATATATTATAAAAGCAGGGTAACCTGCTTTTATTTTTCCGTCTTTATTCAAAATTATAAATTCATAATTCAAAATTCTAAGCTTATGGCTCAATTTAAAGAACAGCGCGTCGGAGTTTTGGTTGACATCCAAAATCTCTACTACAGCGCTCGGGTTTTATATAAAAAGAAGGTTAACTTTGGACAGCTTCTAAAATTAGGCGTGGGTGAAAGAAAAATTATTCGCGCCATTGCTTATGGCATTAAAACACTAGAAGGACAAGAAGAAAAGTTTTTTGAAGCTCTGGAAAAACAAGGGTTTGAAGTTAAAACTAAGGATCTGCAAATTTTTCCCGGAGGAGCTAAAAAGGGAGATTGGGATGTCGGCATTGCTGTTGACGCTATTAAATTATCTAAAAGCCTGGATTCTATCATTTTAGTTTCTGGCGATGGAGACTACATCCCCGTAGTTGAATATATACAAAATACCACCGGCTGCCGCGTGGAGGTTATGGCTTTCAGAGAATCTGCCAGCACCAAACTGCTAGAAAAGGCTGATGGATTCATAGATATCAGCGAAAATAAGAAAAAGTTTTTGATATAACTCTTTGTTTTTTATTTAAAAACAGGAATAATACTTAATCCTGTTTTTAAATTTACGTTGACAAAAATAAAAAAAGAGGCTATTATTCGAACAATTAACAATTTCAAAGCCTTGGCCTGTGCGTAGGAGACACAATAATAAACTTAATTTTTGAGTTTAATATCGTGTTTATAACGTCATTAGCTATAGGCTGATACGTTCTTATGGAACAAAAAAAATGGTCTCTCCAGATCGGAGGTCGGGTTCTTGAAATAGAAACTGGTCTTTTGGCTAAGCAGGCTGGCGGAGCTGTAACTGCTCGTTATGGTGATACAGTTGTTTTAGCAACTGCTGTTATGAGCAAAGAGGCTGCCAGGGTCAGCGGTTATTTTCCTCTTTCAGTTGAATTTGAGGAAAGATATTATGCTGCCGGAAAAATAAAAGGTTCAAAATTTATTAAAAGAGATGGCCGTCCTTCAGAAGAAGCCGTTTTAACTGGACGAGTTGTTGACCGAACCATCAGGCCTCTTTTTAATGGCCGCATGAGAAATGAGGTGCAGGTTGTAGTGACAGTACTTTCAATTGATGGCGAAAACGATCCAGATATCGTCTCGATTATTGCCGCTTCAACAGCTTTGTCTATTTCAAATATTCCATGGAACGGTCCGGTAGCTGCAGTCAGGGTTGGTCAAGTTAATGGAGAATTTGTTTTAAATCCGGTAAATGGAGAATTAGCTGAAAGCAATCTTGATTTGGTAATTTCTGGAACAAAAAGCAAAATAAACATGCTAGAAGCTGGTGCCAAAGAGGTTCCGGAAGAAGAAATTGTTAAAGCTTTTGCTTTTGGACAGGAGGCCATTACAAAAATTGCTACTTTCATTGAAGAAATAGCCAAGGAAGTTGGCAAAGAAAAAATTGAGCCAGTTTTAATTCAGGGCACCCAAGAGTTTGAAGCTAAAGTTAAAGAAATTTTGCTCGCAGAGGGCCTGGCTGAAGCTTTATATGATCCAAAGAAGAAAATAGTAGAAGAAAAAACCGCGAAAATAAAGGAAAAGGTAAATGAATACATAAAAGAAACCTTCACAGAAGATATAGAAAAGCTAAAAGAAATTGCCGAGCAAGTTTTTGAAGAAGCTTCTGATGAGATCGTACACGCGAATATTTTAGAAAAGGAAAAAAGACCTGATGGTAGAAAATTAGATGAAATTCGCCACATTGATTGTAAGGTTGGAATTCTTCCAAGGACTCATGGTACAGGACTTTTCACTCGCGGAGAAACTCAGGCTCTGACCGTAACGACCCTAGGGTCTCCAGGTGATGAACAGGTTATAGACACAATGGAAATTGACACTAAGAAAAGGTATATACATCATTATAATTTTCCTCCTTATTCCGTAGGAGAAATAAAAGCCATGCGTGGACCAGGAAGAAGAGAAATTGGTCACGGGGCCTTGGCTGAACGAGCTCTTTTGCCTGTAATCCCACCAAAAGAAGAATTTCCTTATACTGTCTTAGTTGTAAGTGAGATTCTTGAATCAAATGGTTCTTCATCAATGGCTTCAACCTGTGGTTCGACTCTTTCCCTTATGGATGCCGGGGTACCTATAAAACGGCCAGTTAGCGGAATTGCTATGGGAATTATTGTTGGAAAAAACAATAAATTCAAGATTTTAACTGATATTCAGGGCCTTGAAGATCATTATGGCGACATGGATTTTAAGGCGGCCGGAACCAGCGAAGGAATTACTGCCCTGCAAATGGACGTTAAAGTTGATGGTATAACTGTTGATATGTTAAAGGCAGTTTTGATGCAATCTAAAAATAATCGCATGGAAATATTAGACAAAATACTGGCTACTATACCGGAATCAAAAAAAAATATGTCTCAATATGCTCCTAGAATAATAACTCTTCACATAAACCCTGACAAAATCAGAAATGTTATCGGAACTGGTGGTAAAATTATCAATGAAATTATCGATGAAACCGGGGTACAGATCGACATTGAAGACGATGGTTCTATTTTCATTACCTCAACCGATGAAACTTCAGCTCTCCGAGCTCAAAAATGGATTGATAACCTTACCCATGAAGTAAAGGTTGGAGAAATTTTCAATGCTAAGGTTACCCGTCTTATGACTTTTGGCGCTTTTGCAGAAATTTTACCGGGACAGGAAGGCCTTATCCACATTTCGGAGTTTTCCGACCAGCGTATAGCCAGGGTTGAGGATGTCGTAAAAATTGGAGACATTGTTCCAGTAAGAGTAAAACTTATTGATGATCAAGGTCGCATTAACTTGACTGCAAAAAACGTAAGGCCAATAACGAATTAATTTTTCTTGGCAAAAAAAGGTGTTTATTGTAAAATGTAAGTGCAATCAATGTGCTTACATTTTTTGTAAATTTATTTTATAAAATAAAAAAATGACAACACCAACCAATCTAGGGTCTCCTTTTATTAATAATACCGTTACCAACAAAACTAACGATGAGAAAATTGAGGGAGTGGGAGAGTTTTCAATCCATACAATGAAAGATGATCTTCTTTATTTGCAAAAAAATAAAGGTGATATAAAAAACATAAATCAGGCCGAGGTTTCTAAAATATTTATACCTAAGCCGACCCCAATGGAAGCTCCGCAAAAAAAGACTTTCGTTCCGGGTGAAGTTTCTTCTAAACTTGTTCATCCTTTTGTGAAACAGGATGGGAAGCTAGATACAAAAGATCTTGATATGGCCTTTTCTAATAACAAAAAAAGTGCTTCCAATAGGCGTAAAATTGCCATAATTATGTCTGGAGTAGTCGCTACTATTGTTATTATGTTGGGAGGATATTATGCAGGAAAATCCTATTTCTTAAACAAAAAAAGTGAAAATGCCTATGTCCCAATTGAGATTGCGGAGGAAGAAACATCTCAAAAACCAACAGGGGTTACGCCCGCGACTGAGCCCACCGTGTCTATGGAAAAATATTCTTCTACAAAACCGAATTATTTGTCTCTTGACTTTACAACCATTTCTTCTGAAGACATTAAAAAAACACTTACTAGTTTGGCCGAAGAATTAAAAACAATATCTCAAGAAAGAGCTTCCTATGAGTTTGTTGTTGTTGACGCCAACAATAAGCCGGTGGCGTTCCCAATTTTTGCAACTGCAGCAAAGCTTAATTTGTCGCCCTTGATTTTGAGCAGCTTGGGAGAAAATTTTTCTCTATTTCTTTACAACGATTCCGGAAACTCACGCCTTTCCTTTGCAGCAAATGTAGTCAAAAAAGAAATTTTGATAGCCGAACTCTTGAAACAGGAAAAAAGTTTTATTACCGATGCTTCTTTTCTCTTTCTAAATGAAAAACCCGAGATAGCCAAGGGGCTTTTTAAAGACAGCATTTACAGAGACATTCCCATAAGGTTTTTTAACGTAAATGACCGCATAACAATGTCGATAGATTATTCTATAATTTCGGATAAATTGATTGTTTCCACAAGTAAAAACACCATGCGCGCAATAGTTGATCGATTAATAGACAAAAAGTGACCAGCTTTTTTGTTTAATTGTGGATAACTTGGGGATAATTGTGGATTTTGCTAATTAAAAAACAAAAATAAATTACTTTTTAATTTTTACTATCTTTTCTTTTTATTGAGTTATTTTTGTTAAAAAAGTTATTTTCATCATTTTTCCCCATAAAAAGCCTTTTATTATAAAATATTATTGACCGATTGTCTTTTTTTTGCTATAATTAGGTTATAAAATGTTCTTTACTAAATTAAATCTTCTTTTTGGAACAGTGGAAGCGTTCCAATCACAATTTCCCCCTATTTGTGATTGGAACGCTTCCACTGTTCAAGTGTTTCTTGATCAATGAATCAAGAAGCCGCCCTGATTCTAACCAGGGACCCTAAAACAAAAACAAAAAACTTTTTTAAATATAAAAATAAACAATAAAAAAGTAGTACCTTAAACAACCAATCAAAGGCTATCATGCCAGAGAACGGTAGAAGCATAAACATTAGTAAAGTTAGAAACTAATGAATTTCCGTATGTATACAAAATACACTTACGCTATAATGACGAACAAGCCTTCACCCGGGCTATATCATTTCCACGTTGAGTGTTGATACATACAAACACTCGGCGCTGTTCGCCATTTATTATATAATTGGGCGCTTTACAGCGCCGGGTTTCCATACCTTATTTTAGGGATAATGCGAGCATAAAAATCCGGTTTTATCCTCACATTAACCTTAAAGACGCTTCCCTCAACAGAGGGTTTTTGTTTTTATGCACATTATATGTCTTTTTCATTTAAATTTAAAAGCCTTTTAATAGGTAAGCACGGAGAAAAAATAGCCACTGAGTACCTTAAAGGCCATGGATACAAGATATTGGAAACAAACTTTTCTAATCCGGATGGTCGCCGTTTAGGCGAAATTGACATAATCGCCAAAGACAGGGAAGAAATGGTTTTTATTGAAGTAAAAACTCGCTCAGATTTCAATAAAAATTCTCCTCTACCTGAAGAAAGCATAAATGCAAAAAAACTGCATAAAATAAATAAAATAGCTAATTTTTATATTAATAAACATAGTTTATTTGATGTTTCTTGCCGATTTGATGCTATTTCCATATTGTTGGATAACAACAAAAATTGTTCCGAATTAAGACATTTAAAAAACATTTTTTTATAGTAGACATCGGACTTTTTTTTTGCTATAATTTCAGATATAAACCATTAATTGTCATAATTATATGTCTATTGAGCAACAAAATTTAGCAGAATTAAAAGAAAGTCTTATTAAAGAAAAAAAGAGGATACGGGAAGAGCTTGCGAGAATAGCTAAGCCGACAAAAAATCCTGATGATTACAACACTACTTTTGATAATATAGGGGACGATGAGGATGAAAATGCAACTGAGGTTGAGGAATATGCAGACAACCTTGCGTTGGAGGCTGTTTTTGAAAAACAGCTAAAAGAAATTTCTGACGCCCTTGATAAAATGGCTACTGATAATTATGGTAAATGTGAAAATTGTAAGGCTGATATACCATTAGAACGTTTAAGGGCCTATCCAGCAGCTAAAAAATGCTTTAATTGCCAGTAAAATGCAAAGAAAAATTTTAATAAACTATTTTTTTAGATTTTTGTGTTTTTTCACTGCTTTTTCTCTTATTTTTTTTATAGATCAGTTTTTTAAATATAAAATCCGTCATGAAGACGGATTTTATATATGCAATGAAGGCATATCTTTTAGCATAAGCATGCCAAATGCTTTTTTTTGGCTTTTTTTAGGCCTTTTTTGCTTGATCTTTATTATCTTCCTGATTAAAATAAAAACTGATTTATGTGTCTTTTTTTTAAGCACAGGAGTTTTTATTGGTGGAGCACTTTCAAATGCCTTTGATAGGGCTTTTTTTGGGTGTGTTTTTGATTATATTGTATTTTTTAGAGAATTATTGCCCGTCTTTAATATTGCCGATATAGGAATTTTTATTGGAAGTTTTATTATGTTTCTTACATTATTAAATAAAAACTTTAATAAAAAGTGGATAATTTGTTAATAATAGTTTTTTAAGGCGTTTTCTTTTGTTAATATAACCTTATTTAATTGTGTATAAAAAATAAAAACATAATTTATTTCTTTTTGTTTATTTTTGTCAACATATACATATAATTTTTAGTTATGCTTTATACACAACACGGAAAACAAAAAGTTACCTAATTTTCTAATTGATTTTTATCTTATCCACAAAAACATCTATCTTAATAATAATTAGGTTTATTATAATTAAATAAATTAAAATTAATTTATTAGTATTTTTCTAAAAAATATGCTAATATAATTTCAATAGGAGTTTTTAATATATTTAAATTTCCATGAAAACAAAAGAATTTATAATGAGCTTATTTTTTATTATTTGCTTATTAATTACCTATGGTCTTTTTCCTTCAAGAAATAATTTTCAGCTACTTATTATAATGGTTACTTTTTTTATTTTAATCCCTATAATATTTAATAAATTTATATTAAAAAAAAAGTTAAGTGATATTGGGATTAAGATTGGCAATTGGAAACAAGGATTAATTTGGAGTGGCATAAGTTTAATTATAACTGGTTTTGCTTTTTTTATAGCTATTTATTTTTTTGATTTTTTAACAAAATATCCCATAACTTCTTCTATTATAAATAATTATAAGGAGTTTATTTTTTATGAATTTTCAAGAGTTTTGCCTGTTATTTTTATATATGATTTTTTCTTCCGGGGATTTGTGCTTCTGATACTAGAAAAAAGAATATCCCAGTGGGGGATATTGGTCCAATTTTTACTTTTTTTTGCCTTAGTTATTGGGACAAAATCTTTAACTTGGTCTCTTTTTCCCTATTTAATAAGCGCTCCTTTAGCTGGTTGGATTGTATATAAGAGTAGATCTATTTTTTATGCAACAGCCTGTCAATTTCTTGTAATAATTGTTTTACATGCAAATATGGTGCGTTTAATAAATATGCAAATATAATGTTTTTAATAAAATAATCCCCTTTTTATTTATGCGTAAAAAAAATAAAAAATTAGTTTATCTGGCAACTATTTTATGTATGCTTTTTTTACAAACATTTCCTGCTCCAGTATATTTGCAAGCAGCTTCTGTCTCTTCCGACTTAAGTCAGGAAGATGAAGATGAGATTACCATAGCGCAACAAACCGCTGAAGGCAAAAAAGAGGGTCCCAAGGTAGAAATAAGAGTCATGTTCCCAGGAGGTGTTCCTCAAACTGGAGCTTCCGCAACTGCCGAAGCAGTGGTGGCAGGATTTAGTGGTGATAATCTTTATTATACATGGTATTTAAAGAATAAAGACTGTGATTTAACAGACGAGTGGTGGGATAAGGACGGAGGAGCCGATGGAGACTCGTGTGATTTGGATAACGATAATGTCATAACGCCTAACGATTGGAAGTTAGCCGCCCTAAGATATGCCGGCCAAAATAGTGCCGAGGGAGACACCTCCGCGGAAGCTGGAATAGAGGCGGTGCCCTCAGTCGAAGATGATGATGGATGGATTAAAACCTGGAAAAGAGAAAGCGGCAATAAGTATGAAGCAGAAAATTGCTATGTACAGGAACCAGTAAGCGGACTTATTTATGAATTAAGAAAAACGGAACCAATTTTCAAGACCCCATGCCCAGATGACTATCCGGTGCCAGCTTGCGTAGAAGACCGAACAATGAACTGCGAGGTGCTGGACCCAGCATTTACAGGAACAGAGCCGGTCTGTGACCCAACAAACACAAGTCCGCCCAACACTATACCGCCTTTTTATGATGCAAATGCATGCTGGGAACTGAAACATAATGACATGAATTTTAGTGGCTGCATGGTTAAAAGTATTGCAAGCTCAACTGGAGAAGCCGGAATGAAACAGGTATTTAATTGCACAACTAAAAGTGAGGACTATAAACTGTTTCATGCATATTTGTCGTGTAAAAATGGAGGAACACCGATATGCATGCCGGCAAGCGGGAATTTTAATATGATAGATAACAATAAAACTGCGCCTGATAATATTAGAGCGACTATAGTTAGAAGTGAAGGCGCGTTTTGTTCTTCATTGGGAAAGCCCAACACTAACATTGGTCTACTTGCACCTCCACCAGGAATTTTAGATGAAGTGCTCTATAGTTCAGAACATGAAAATTGTTCTTATCTGACGCAGGGCCTGATAAATGGAGTAAAGTCAGACGGAACCATTAGCGGGGTGTTTGTAGAAGATTCTAATTCTGAGGTAACAGGAAATCCAGATCTTGAACCAAGTTGTTCCTTTGGACCGGCGTTGGGGGAGGAAGATAATTTATGCAAACACCTATTTCCTTATGATCCGGACGAAAATTTTAAGCCCGGGGATGGCCAATTTAAAACTAATGAAAAAAATTTTTATTTTGGAGAAAATTTTAAAGGAAAAGCAGATGAAGCTACTGTAATTGGATTGGGAGCTAAAAAATTTAATTGGACATATACTGATGGCGATGAAATCGGGGTGGTTGTTGAGGGCGAAAGCCAACTAGCGGGACCACACAATGATTCAAAGAATATGATTATGTGGGCATTTTCAAAAGGCAAGTGTGATGAATTAAAGGACATAGTGGGGAAAGAAATGACAGACGGAGGAACTAATGGAACAGCAACGACAGCTTTTTATAAAGACCCTGAAAACAATAAAGGAATATTGACTACAGATTTTGATTTAGATAGATGCCTAGAAGAAAACTTAGTGGATCCGCTTAGCAGTGATGCAACCGGCGGAGTCTCATATGCTTTTGAAACAAAACTTTCTGCCACGCCTACAAATCCCCTGAATGACCCAGAGGGTTTAAACAGCGACACCCTGACGGTTCAGGCTATGTCAAAAAACTCGGGTGATTTGAAAGACATTTATTATGAGTGGAAAGTGGAGGCATTTACTTCTCCGCCAACTGAATCAAGCACGGGCGGACAGGACGTGAAAATAGGATCTTTAAGCGGTTTAGGTAAAAGCAAAATAAGCTTCCCGCTCACATTAGATATAGAGGGCGACATATTTTATCTAAGGATTACAGTAAAAACCACGGACAATAACTCTGGCCAATCAAGCCAAGGGCAGGTTATCGTTAAGGTTAGAAATCAAACGGAAACAATAAAAGTAAGAGAGATAAGCTATTCCGCATCAGGGATTAGTATAGGAAGTCAAATATGTAATGGACAAGGAGAAGCAATTTGTCCCGTGACACAAAACAAATTAGTGGCGGTCGAGGTAGATGGAGGAAGCGGCTATTCCTGGAAAGTTAACGGCCAATCAATGGAATGTCTTTCAACTCTCTGCCAGGGTTTTAATGGTCTAATCTTTCCTATTATAGGTAATCCGGGAGAATCCGTGAATGTTGTTGCTAGGGGAACAAACCAAAATGGCGTCAGGCAAGAAATTACCCAAAGATTTGTTATTGTCGGATCCTATGCTCAGATATCCAGTGCCTCAGGAGCTATGAGAAAATTTATGGGCACATACTACACCGTAGACAACAATGAAGTTGACTCTTTTAGTAATACAGTTATGGAAGCTAAAGAAGACACGAGGGTTTCTTTAACAGCTACTGCAGGAAACAGTTTTGGGCAAAAAGCAGTTTTTGAATGGTATCTTGATGGAGTCCAGGTATTAGATGGAGATGCTTCATATGGAAATGATGATGGTGATATTACAATTTCCTCTACAGGAGATTCTTCCACATTCGAATTTACAGTTAAAAAAGAAGCTAAGGACAGCTATTTGGTGGGATATAAAGTCAGAACAGCAAAACTAGAAAGAGCGGAGAGGGAGGGTCTCAATGCTTTGCGCAAAGAGCTTAAAGATAAGTGGGGCATCTCTCCTCTAAGTTCAAATAAAGACATCTATGTTAATCAGGAGTTTGTTATAGAAGTGACAAAAGACCCTATAACGTTTATGAAAAGTCCCCAAAAAGCAGGTATTTTTGCGAGCCTCATAACAAACCTGCCAGAGCAGATGTTGTTTTTGCTAAGAATAACAGTAACTTCAATCGTTCTGGTGTTCTCGATGGGGATAATATTTTCTTTAATGCCAGAATCAATTTTTGAAAAAAAAGAATAAAAACAAAATGGATAGCTTGTTTAAAAATGTTTTAAAAAATTTCAATAAGAATAATTATGAGATAAAACAAAAATGAAAAGAAAAAAAATAATTATAGCAATAAGTTTTCTATCCTCTTTATTTTTAGGCAGAGCAGTTCATGGTGTAGAAATGAAGTACAATCTACTGCAAGGGATTCCTGGCTTTTACGCTGCAGGCGAAACTGTGGATAATTTTCCGGATCTGATCCTAGCCATCTATAAATTCGGCATCTGGACAGTTGGCATCGCCGGACTTTTTATGATAACCATAGGCGGATTTTGGTATATGACCAGCGCAGGCAACACTGCCAGAGCTGAAACCGCCAAGCAATTGATTGCTGATTCTCTGCTGGGCATTGTGGCGGCCATGTCAGCTTATCTGATTTTATATATCATCAATCCCGATCTTACAAAAGTTGATCTAAGTATTATCCAGAGAACCTTTCAGTCCGGAGAGTAATAATAATCAATAAAAAACAGAATTGCATTATACCCAAAAGAATTAAAATGAAAAAATTTTTTTTAATTATCCCCATAGCCCTTTTTCTTTTTTGGGGACTAAGCAACACAACTCAGGCTGCGATAATGGAATACAAACTGCTACAAGGTATTCCTGGTTTTTATGATGCAGGCGCAAAGGTTGAGAGTTTTCCGGATCTGATCCTAGCCATCTATAAATTCGGCATCTGGACAGTTGGCATCGCCGGACTTTTTATGATAACCATAGGCGGATTTTGGTATATGACCAGCGCAGGCAACACTGCCAGAGCTGAAACCGCCAAGCAATTGATTGCTGATTCTCTGCTGGGCATTGTGGCGGCCATGTCAGCTTATCTGATTGTATATGTCATCAACCCCGATCTTACTAATATAAATATAGCTTTTGTGCCGGTAATTATTGAAGAAGGAGCAGAAGATGAAGACGCAATATCTCCTGGACCAACACCAGCGCCGACACCAAGAGATATAGCCCAAAGCAAATCACGCAACACCAAGCCACTTAGCCAGCCGTTTATCGAGGCGCTAGATTATGCTAATAGCAAAGGCGTGAAAACGATAGTAACTTCTGGCATCAGGACTTTCGAGGAACAGAAGGCGCTAGTGATACAAAACTGTGGAAGTTATCCTACTACAAAAAGATCAAGTCAATGCAGGATACCAACCAACACACTAAAAAACGGAAGAGATTCTCTCAAGAGATGTCCACATTGCGTGGGCGCAGCGGCAGACATATGGGTTGCCAAAGGCGGAGCTCAAGTTATTTATCAAAAACAATGTTTAAAAGATATTGGCAATTGCAAACGAATACAAAAACCCCTTATCGATGCAATGAAAGAAAAAGGTTTTTGCGTTCTTGCTTCTGAGCCCTGGCACTTCGAAAAGCCCAAAATGTCTTCAGCTTGCAATTAATAACAATACAAAATATTTATGAAAAAAATTTTTATATTTTCCTCAGCCTTGCTCGTATTCATTCTCTTTTTTTTAGGCATATATAACTTTGCTTTTAAACAAGATGTTCCGGAAAAAATTGTCCAGCCAGAGGAAAACAAAGAAATGGTTCCGCAAAAAATACCTGAAAAAATAAAATCAGTTTCTGATCAGGAAGTAATGAGCCCATTTTTTGACGAAAAAAACGGAACAATAGTTTTTTATTCGGCAGAAGACGGAACTGTTTGGCAAGCGATTGAGAACGGCAGTGGAGAAAAACAAATAGACCCGACCAAGCTCGATGGTCTGGCTGGCGCGTTGTGGTCTCTTGACCACAAAAAGGTTCTGACAACTTTCAAAAAAGATGGGCAGACTTATTTTTATGCCTATGATCACCAAAACAAAAAGGGTACCAGATTAAAAGATGGCACCGACCTAGTTGTTTGGGACAATGCAGGTGCAAAAATTTTCTATAAATATTATGACTCGATAAAAAAGGAAAGATCTTTAAACATAGCTGATCCGGACGGAGGAAACTGGCAGAAGCTTGCCAATATAGATTTCAGAAAAATATCCATGTCCGCTGTTCCATCAACTCCCAATGTTTCCTACTGGAATTATCCTGACGCAGGGCAAGAATCACAATTAATAATAGTAAACGCAATCAGTGGTCAGCCCCAAACTATTTTTAGGGGGAAACATGGAGCGGATTACTTATGGTCTCCGGATGGAACACAGGCGCTTGTAAGTTCCTTGGCTAGTGAAAACAGCAAGATAACCACGCTTGGGCTGGTAACAAGCAGTGGCGAGTATCATGATTTAAACATACCCACCATGGTTTCAAAGTGTGTGTGGTCATCTGACGGAAAGACCATTTATTATGCTCTTCCCGGAGGGATACCCGATAAGGCTGTTATGCCAAACGATTACCAAGAAAACAAATTTACAACCGAAGATACTTTTTGGAAAATGGATGTTGCTACAGCCAAGAAAGAGCGTGTGGTAAGTTCAGCAAACATTCCCAAAAAATACGATTCAAGCAATTTATTTCTTTCCAAAACTGAAGACTTTCTTTATTTTGTAAATAAAATTGACGGCAAATTGTACAGAATTGAAATGTAAACAAAATAGAAAAATGAAAAACGAAAGTGGAAGAAAGTTATTAATGTTTATATTTTTTATAAACAACAAGAGTTAAAAAAACACAAACCCAAAACAGAAAAGAGAGATCATTTTTCCAGTAAGGAGTATCTATCAATCCGTGTAAAACAGTGTAAAGAAAAAAACCAAAAATAGGTGCAGCAAAAGCTGCATTTTTTTTGTTATCTCTTAAAATATCCAAGAGAATTCGGAAAACATAGAATAATAAAAATAAAAAACCAGCTAAACCAAGCAGGCCAGTCTGTATCCAAAAAGCCAAGAAAATATTATGAGGTTCTGGAACTGCCCATTGTAAATAAGGAGGAAAATATTTCTGAAGAGAAAGATAATTTGTCTGAAAATTTCCTGGTCCAACCCCCCAAACTGGATTTTGTTTAATCATAAGCACAGAAGCTTTCCAAACCATAGTCCGAGATGCCCAGGATGATCTTTCAGAAAACAAATCTAAAAACTTGGGAGAATTTATCTGAAGTACAAATGCAGCTGCAATAGTTAAAAGAAAGATCGCTATAAACAGAAACTTCCTTTTTTTTGCAGCAAGTACTATTAAAACCAAAAAAGAAGTGCAAGCGGCCATCCATGCCCCATAGGAATAGGTATAATATAAAGGCGATAAAACAAGCAACAGCAAAAAAACATTTGTAAAAAAACCGTATCCATACGCATTTTTTCTGAAAGACTTGGCTAAAAAATAAAAACCGAAAAATATTCCTGGAGCAATATACATAGCCAGATAGTTAGGAGACAAATAAAAAGATTGCAAGCGATTGTCATAAGTTACAATTCCCAATATTTTATAGACAATGCTTATGGCGCCAACGAGTGCGGTAGAAAGAAAAATTGTCATGAATATTTTTTCAAGAAAAATTTCCGAGTCCAAAAAAACATAGAGCATAAAAGAAAAAATAATCGGCAAAATAAACCAGCTCTTGAAAATGGAAAAGCCCGAAGCATAAGAATTATTCAGAAGTATTGAAAATAAAACTCCCGTTACAACAAGAACAACAGAAGCAATAAAATATTTTGGCAGGCCGTAAAAATCATTTATAAATAATTTTTTTCTCTTAAAGAATGAAAAAAACATAACTGAAACCGCTAATATCTCGAAAAGATTGGTTGATATTCCTCCAAGGCTTAAGCGGTACAAATATAAGGGCAGGCTGAAAATAACCAAGCAGAAAAAATTTTCAATAGAAAGTATTTTATTCATATTTTTCAACAGCAGAACTTAAAGCGATAATAATAAAGAAAAGAATTAAGACATGAACAGAGAACAATGGATTTTCAAATAATGAATGAATGGAAAAAATAGTTATGCTGGCAACTCCAGCTATAAAAAAAGGATTTTTTTTGGCATTTTTCCAAAAAACAATAAAAACATAAAGCAAAAGAAAAAGAAAAACACCTGTCGCCAAAACACCAAGTTCGCTGGCTATATCCAGGTATAAATTGTGGGCATAAATAGGCTCGCGATAATCAGCATCTGGCTTGATTTCAAGCGAATAGGCTCCTATACCTACTCCCAAGGGTTTTTCTGTTATAATTTCCAATGCTTGTTGCCAGTTGGAAATTCTTGCTTTATTGGAACCTTCTTGCACGTCAAAAGTTGATATGAGTCTGCCAGCAACTGGGTTATGCGGAACAAGCATGATTAATAAGACAAAAAACAAAACTCCAGCCAATAATTTTTTAACCACACGCCTGGAGACTAAAGGCAAAGTCGTCAATGTGCCAGCAATGATGGCGACATAACTTCCGCGCGTAAAAGTAAAAATATCAGCCAGTAATATCGAAACAAAAATAAGAAGAAAAGCTTTTTTATATTTAGTTGCTGTCGCCCAAAGAACCAGGGACCAAGGCATAAGCATTTCAAGATAATAGGAAAACATATGTGGATCGGGAAAGTTTGCAATTGTACGCATATAGGTAGATCCGTCACTGTTGACTAGCCAGCTGGGATAAGAAAGAACTTCTTTCGAGAACGAATTTCCGAGAAAAAATGGAGCAATCTTTTCTGCTAAAAACGAATAAACAAAATCTATTCCAAAAATAAATTGAGAAGCAAACTGGAAGAGTCCAAAAAGGGAAATAATACCTGCACCAGCAACAAGAGCAATGATTATTTTACGTTGTCGGTATTTTTCATAAAATAGGTGGGCAGCAATAAAATAAACAGGCATCAAAGAAAAAAGAAACATTAATTTTTTCAATGACCAGCTTATTTTTTGAGAAAAACAAAGAGAAATGACAGCAAGTAAAGCAAAAAGAACAAGAGAGTAAGTTATTTTATTTTTTATAATCAGTGGATATTTGTTCTTTATTGAAATGATTATCCAAAAAATAAACAGCAAAGGTATGATTATTCTGGACACGGCTAAATCGACTCCTTCCAGCGGGTTTAGAGCAAATTGAAACGGCAAAAATGCGCAAAAAATCAGAAAAATTTTATAAAACATGAGACAAAGATTATCCTATAAAAAATAAAAAAATACTTCTGATTGTCCTTATCATGAAATAATAAATCGTGCCAAAGTTCTTTTTAAAATAGTAATCCTGTGACAGATAGTATTGTTCCTTTTGTTTTTTTGCATTTAATTTACTTTGGCCGCCATTATGGATAACATGGGCATTTGGGAAAAGTATAATTTTTTTGCCCATATTTCTTATGCGTCTGCACAAATCAACATCTTCGAAATACATGAAAAAATTTTCATCAAACCCATGGCATTTTTCAAAAACTTCTTTTGAAACAGCTAAAGCAGCTCCACTTGCCCAATCAACCTCACTGATTTCTTGTTTAAACCAAACAGCTTTGCTTTTTATGTATCCTAAATTGTTTTTAATGATATCCCAAAAAGTTATTTCATAACCAGCCCCCCAAGACTGAGGATGCCCATTCGGCAATATTAGCTTTGGCGCAGCTGCACCAATAAGTGGATCATTGAAAGAATTCTTAATGTCAATGATGTTATAATCCGTGAGTTCAGTATCAGCGTTTAAAAAAAACAATATTTTGCCTGTCGCTTTTTCAGCTCCCAGATTTGAAGCGTGAGAAAAGCCCTTGTTTAAATTATTTTCCACTATTTTTAAATCATATGAATCTAAGATTTTTTCTAATGCTTCTCTATCGTTGTTTATTATAATAACCTCAAAGGAAAAATTTGTGGCATATTTAAATATGGATTTTATACAATTTTCTAAAAAATTCCTGCTCCTATAATTAATAATAATAAAAGAGACATCCATTACTTTTTAAAAGCATTTTTAAAATCTTTATAAGCTTTTTGCACATCACGCGCAACATTATTTTTTCCGAAACACACGTCGTAGTAATTTTTCAATTTTCTGAGCGGAATATATACAAAAAAGATCCAAAGCTTATTCAAGAAAGAAGAATGAGTGCGAAAAAAAATAAGACCAGATAAAACTAGCCAATAAGCCTTCATTTTATTAATTGCATTGCTTTGCTCAAAATGCCTTATATGTGCTGAAGGAATAATTATTAATTTAAAGCCAGCCTCTTTTGTTCTAAAAGAAAAGTCAGCATCTTCGTAATAAAGAAAAAATCTTTCATCAAAAAGGCCTATTTTTTTAAAAACATCCTTTTTGACAAGCATGGCACAGCCACTTATATATTCGGTCGGATATGGAGCTTCCGATTCTATCTTGTGCAAATGACTGGCTTTCATTTTTTTCCAATGGATATTTCCTCCAGCAAACCAAATGCTTGTGTTATCAGGAGTGAAAACCAAAGGACTTCCGATTCCAGCCAAAGGATAATTTTCCATAGCATCAATCAATAAGGAAAGAGTATTTTTTTCAACAAGCGTGTCATTATTCAAAATAAAAACATAGTCGGCAAATTTTTCCAAAGCATAGCGGATTCCAATATTATTTCCCTTGGAAAAACCAACATTATCATCGTTTTTAATAAAATATGCACGGGAAAAAAGTTTCATCGCTTGTTCTAGTGATCCGTCTTCAGAATTATTGTCTACAACCACAACATCAAAATTGGAATAATCAGAATGAAAGACCGATGACAAGCAATTGTCGAGAGTTTTTTTGCCATTAAAATTAAGTACAATGACAGAAATTTTTGGATATATTTTTTCGCTCATAATAAATTATTGCCATCTCCTAGTATTTTATTTGGTAGTGAAAATTTCAGAGAATTCTTTAAAGGTTATTGTTTTAGTTATCCAAAGGAATGTCGCATATACAAAAGAGCTTGATATTGCAAGTAAGAAAAATCCCTGATTTCTGAAAAGGTAAAGAAAAACACCCATGGCTAGCCCAGACAATAATATCTGAGGAAAATTTTTTACCAAAGGAATGTAGCCAACATATTTTGCAGTGAGAACAAATCCTGCCAAGGCTACAAAAAATTCAGTGAAAGAAGATATGACAGCGGAAGCGGTATAAGAAAATAAAGGTATGAAAATGATATTAAAAATTATGTTGAATAAGGCGCAGGCCACAAAAACCCAAAGCATTTTCTTTTGATGATTACTTGCAATCAGGATATTATTGAACAATCCTCCAAAAAAAATAAAAGCCAAAGCAAAAACCAAAATTCGTAGAGTTCCAGCTGATTGGGAAAAAGCTGCTCCACCAATAAGGTTTATTATTCCCTCCGAAAGAAATAGTGTTCCAACTACTATAGGTACGATAAGAATAGTGAAAACCTTGAATGTTTCATTGGCTAAATAGTAAAATCTTTTTTTATCAGAAAAAATATGCAAAGAAAACAGGGGAAACATTAAACCCGTAATCATGGATGGAAAAAATGAAGCATTTTCTATGACCTTATAAGCCGCGTTGTATATGCCAACTTCTGCATTTGTTTTTAGTATAGACAAAATAATTGTGTCCATTTTAAAATACATAAATATAACTGCAACAGATATTCCAAGAGGCAGGGATTCTTTAAGGAATTTTTTCCAATAAGCAAAATCAAACTGGAGCTTAAGGGGGATATATTTATTTACCATGAGAAGAACAGCAAGAAAATTAAAAATCATAGAGAAAAGCACGGACAGAACAATGGATGTAAATCCTAAATCATTCTTAACGGCCAGTACTATTATTATAATTTGTAGTAATTTTCCAAGGACTTCTGCTCCCGCCACCTTATCCATGGCTAGATTTTTCTGGAAGACGCCATTAAGAACCATGTAGGTTGAAGAAAAAACAAAAGAAGCTGCTGCGATAAATATTCCCAATTTTACGTCATGAGAATAAGGAAGGAAAAAAATAATACAGGGGGTAATAATAAAAACTGTAACAGAAGAAAGTAGGCGAAGGGAAAAGGCATTGCCTAATATTTTTTTTTCATCAGCGCCAGGTCGTGAAATCTCGCGCGCAGTTATGGAATACAATCCAAGATCAGCAATTGAACCAAAAAACGAAAAAAAAGC
This sequence comes from Candidatus Moraniibacteriota bacterium, assembly GCA_035390125.1. Classification (NCBI taxonomy): domain Bacteria; phylum Candidatus Moraniibacteriota; species Candidatus Moraniibacteriota bacterium. The sequence goes on along the minus strand of DAOOTD010000002.1, from coordinate 43,623 downwards.
TAAAACAGTAGAATAATCACCGAAGCCTTGTGTTCCAAGGTATCGCGTAATAAAAGCTATCCCAACTAAAGCAAGAATAGTTGAAAGAATCTTAGTAATTACATTAAAAACCACATTATACGCAATTTTTCGTGCGATAGCCATTTAATTATGAAACTAAAATTATTCGATAGAATCTTTTGGCTTTACGATTATTTTTCGCTCATCTCCCTCCCCAACGCTTTCTGTATAAACTTTAGGATTTTTTGAAAGCTCCATATGGACAATCCTGCGTTCATATGTCGACATGGGTTTCATAATTATTGCGCGATGCTGAGTTATTGCTTCCTTAGCTGCAGATTGAGCCTGTTCTGCTATGGACTCATTTCTCTGCTGTTTATAAGAATTTACATCAAGAATAAAGTTTATTTTTTCTGATATTTTTTTTCTTACAACAAGCCTGACAATGTGTTGTATTGCTTGTAAATTTGTACCATGTTGTCCTATGAGAAAATGAGAATCAGTGTCGGTCGAAAGATTGCAAATTATGCTGTCATTTTCTTTGGAATTTGAAACAGAAACCTGAGCAGAAAAACCCATTTTTTGGATTAAATCCGTAATAATTTTTTTGAGGTCATTGCTTATTTGTTCTTCCATATATTTGTAAATTGTGAAAAATTAGCGTAATGATTTCTTTTCAATCAAAAACTGCTGTACTAGCATGAATAGTGTTCCGATTAACCAGTAAAGAGAAAGTCCTGCGGGAAATTTTATTCCTATGAAAAGAGTCATAATTGGACCAAGATACAGCATTTGCTTGCTCATCATTTGTGCTAAATCTGGCTTGTCAGAATCATTTTTCTTTTCAACCTTAGGTTGTTGTTTCATCAGCATCTTTGTTTGGAAATACTGTGCTATAGCCGCTAAAACCGCAATTACAACACTTGGTTTTGTGAGATCAACTATGCCAATAAAAAACTGGTTTATTTGTCCCGGGTTTTTAACAAAAGAATAAAGCTGGGAAGTGTCTGCTAATAATCCATTATTTGAAATAGTTATCAGAACCCTATAGATTGCAATGAGGAAAATCAGCTGGACTATAAGAGGCAGGCAACCGGAAAAAGGATTTGTTTTGTGCTCCTTATATAATTCCATCATTTGCTTTGTCTGTTGTTCTTTGTTTCCCTTTGTTCTTTCTTGCAGTTCCTTTATTTTAGGCTGCAACTCTTGCATTTTTTTCTGTGACTCTATCTGTTTTTTATATATAGGGATCAAAACTATCCTGAGAAGTATCGTAATAAGGATTATTGATATGCCAAAATCTTTTCCCGGAACAATATTATACAGGAAAATAAGCATATTATAGAGAGGCTGATATATAAGTGAATGAAAGAGAATAGTCATTTTGTTTTAGCAAAATCTCCCAATTGGAGAAATATTATTTAAACAAATTAGCTTTTATAAAAATGTTATTTAAAATATCCTTTGTTTTATTAAATTCAATCCTTTCTTGGTTTGGTCTTGGGGTAATTACTATATCAAAGCCATTTTTTAATGAGGGAAGATAAAATCGACAAACTTCTTGGAGCACTCTTTTTGTTCGATTTCTTGATACGGCTTTCTTGGAAAAATGCTTGCTGACCGAAAACCCTATACGGCTTAAGGGTTGTTCAGATTTCAAATATTTGATTAAAAGAGCATCTTCTTCAATGCAGAATCCTTTTTTATATACAGAATAGAAATCTTCGCGTTTCGTTAATCTATATTTTTTAGAAAGCATAATTTAGTTATTTTTTTACTATCTCATAAAAACATGGACAATGATCTGCTTAACTTAAACAGAAAGCTTTTTGCGGCCAACTTGTCTCCTTCTTTTGATTACAGCTGCGCCCTTTTTAGTACCCATGCGTTTTAGAAAGCCATGTCGACTTTTTCTGCGCCCCTTTTTTGGTTGGTATGTTCTTTTCATAGTAATAAAGTATATAAACAAATTAATTGATTACTACTAAAGTTTATCAGCCACACATAAAAAGTCAACAACATTATCACCGAAAAATAGCGCAACAAAGGTTTAAATCTGCCATATTGACAGACGTTACAATTAGTAGCATGAATAGGAAGTTCTATAAAGTTGGGAATATTTACCAGAAAGCTTGTTTTTTTATAAAAGACGTGTGAAAATAAAGCTTGGCAAGAGGACAAAATAGACTTATCCACTTATCCACATCTTATCAACATTTAAGTTTATTTTTGCCTGGTATCGATGTAAGCCACGTGGTATAATTTCCTTTACTTGATTAAAAAGCTTTAACTATATGAATAATGCGGAGCTTTGGCAAGCAACACTTGGAGAAATTGAACTATCAATTTCGAAGGCTAATTTTAGCACTTGGTTTAAAAATACTTCCATAATCTCTAATGAAAATGGCAAGATTGTTATAGGCGTGCCTAATGGATTTGCGAAAGAATGGTTAGAGAATAAATATAATACTTATATTTTTAAAGCAATAAGAAACTTTCAGGAAGACATAAAAGAGATATCTTGTATTATTTACAGTGCTGATCAGTTTCCTCAGCGTGATACAAAAAAAATTGATTCAATTGTTTCTATTGCACAAGATGGACAGCCAGACAATCCTGCTGTTCCTTTTCAGCAAAAATCATTAGACCAGAAAATTACACAAAACCAAAATGAAAAAAATATAAACTTGAGATATACTTTTGAAAATTTTGTTGTAGGAGAAAACAATGAATTGGCACGCGCTGCCTGTTTTGCAGTCTCACAAAATCTGGGAAAAGTATACAATCCATTGTTTATATACGGAGGAGTCGGACTCGGAAAAACGCATCTGCTTCAGTCTATAGGCAATGAAGTTTTCAAAAAAGATCCTCATAAAAAAATAAAGTATATAACCTCAGAGCGTTTCGCTAATGAGCTTATTGATTCAATACGCAATCAAAATGTTAATGAATTTAAAACAGCTTACCAAGCCATAGACCTGCTTATAATTGATGACATACAGTTTTTATCAGGAAAAGAGAAAACTCAAAATGAATTTTTTCACATTTTCAATGCGCTTTATCAAATAAATAAGCAGATAGTTATAAGTAGTGATCGTCCTCCTAAAGCTATTGCCACGCTCGAGGAGCGACTAAGATCTCGTTTTGAAGGTGGAATGATTGCTGATATAGGCAAACCAGATCTGGAAACACGTATAGCAATTTTAAAAACAAAGTCAGCTGAAAAAAATTATAATTTCGACGAAGAAACGCTTAGATATATTGCCGAAAATGTAAAGAACAATATACGTGAACTAGAAGGAGCTCTTAATAGAATAGTTGCTGAATGTGAGTTTAATAAAAAAATTCCCACACTTAAATTTGTCCAACAATCCCTTGCAGAAATAATTTCAAGCGGAAAGAAAAAAGGAGTGCAAGCGCAACATGTAATCTCGGCTGTTTCACAATACTTTAATGTGTCCAATAAGGAACTAACAGAAAAAGGCCGCAAGAAAGAAGTTGCTTATGCACGGCATTTAGCAATGTATCTTATGCGCAGTGAATTAAATATTTCATATCCAAGTATCGGCAATCATTTTGGCGGTAGAGATCATACGACTGCGCTGCATGCTTTTGAAAAAATAAGCAAAGACAGCGAGATAGACGAAAAAGTCAGAGAAGATGTGAATGTTCTAAAAGAAATGTTATATGCAGTATAGTCTAAATAAACAAAACTATTAATTAATTTATTTATTTATTTTCATATGAAACTTACCTGCACTCAGGAAAATTTTAAAAAAGCCATATATAGCACAGAAAGAGTTGTAGGCAAACAAATAACTTTGCCTATTTTGGAAAATATTTTGCTGCAAACTGATCATGGAATGCTTAAAATTTCCGCTACTAACCTAGAAATCGGAGTTTTTCTGAAAATTGGAGCTAAGATAGAAAAGGAGGGCATGATTACAATACCAGCAAAATTAATTAGCAACTTTATAAACAATATTCCAGCCGAAAGTATAGTTTCCTTAGAAGTTATAGAACAGACCTTATATATAGAAAGTGGCTCATTTAAAGCTCAAATAAAAGGTCTTCAAGCACAAGATTTTCCTATAATACCTGAAATGCAGGGTGAATTTCTTTTTTCTCTTCCTGCTCAAGAAATTAAAGAAGCAATCCCTCGCCTAGCTCCATGTGTTTCTATAGATTCAACAAGGCCAGAGCTTACTGGCATGAATGTTTTATTGCAAAAAAACGAAGTGCACATAGCCGCAACCGACAGCTTTCGCTTAGCAGAATCTGTTATAAATATTAAAAAAACAAATTCCCAAAGTTACAGTATTTTTACTGATAAAACAAACTCCATTATTGTTCCATTGAACACTTTTTTGGAAGTTTTTCGGGTTATTGACAATGATACACAAGTGATAGAAGTGAGCATAGAAGAAAGCCAGATATTTTTTCAGATTGGCAATGTGAGAATCGTCTCAAGACTTATTAATGGTAAATATCCTGAATACCGGCAAATTATTCCGCAAAAATTTGCAACAAAAATTATCATGGAAAAAGATAGTGCGCTTAGAGCTGTAAAAATTGCCGGAGTTTTTACAAATAATAAATCAGGAGAAGTAAAATTTTCAGCTAATGACAAAAAAAATGAAGTAATAATTCAATCAAAATCAGAAGAAATAGGCGAAAATAGGACTATGTTGGATGCCAAAATTGACGGATCGTCGCAGGAAGCAGTTTTTAATCCGCGATATATGACAGATGCACTCCAGGCGATCACAATGCCAAAGTTTATTTTACTTATGAACAGTGGGACATCAGCAGCAGTCATAAAAATGGTTCAGGGCGAAAAAAATGAAGAACTATCTTCATATACTTATGTAATAATGCCTATAAAGAATTAGTTTTATTAGTCTTAAATCAAACAAAAAAAGATAATTTTAATTTTGTATTCCTCTGTACTGATGGGTGCAAATCTATGAAATGCTTGATATTTTATATTTGATCATGAAAAAAATAGGAAGCTTATTAAATAAAAAAGAATTAGTCAGAAAAAAAATAGATCAAAAGACTATTTTTTATATTTTTGAAATGATAATAAAAGAAGAATACGGCAAGCAGGGGGTTAAAAATATCAAACCAAATTTTTTTGGGGATAAAAAAATATTTATAAAATCAGCGAATTCATTTTGGTCAGATGAAATTTCAGAACAAAAGAAGGATATCATTAAAAAAATAAATGAACAGCTGGGAGAAAATGAAGTTGCCGATATTATAGTTTCAAATTAATAATTGACTGGTAAATTTTTTTAATATAATATAGACATTAGTTTTAATATTCGCTTTGCGCTGATTACTTGCGGACTTTGTCCTGCTGTAATTTCGCTTTAGCGTGATGAAAGCGGGGTGTGGTGTCAACGGCTAGCACGAGTGGTTTGGGACCATTTAGACAGGGTTCGAATCCCTGCACCCCGACCAATGAATTTAGGGCTTACATAAGCCTACTTTTTTGTGTTTTTCGAGGCGACTAGAACTGTCTGTTTTTTGCTGAAATATATTCTAATCTTGACAGTATTATATTATGGGTATATATTCATAATATATATCTAAATAATAAAATAAACTAGAAAGGCAGGTGATTTATATGCCAAGAAGAAACGGGACAGGTCCTAGAGGAATGGGACCAATGACAGGACGCGGAATGGGTCCTTGCGGAGGAGGATATAGTTCAGGATTAGGCCGTGGCAGGGGTTATGGGAGAGTTATGTGCGGATGGTTTTATGATAAATATAAAGCAATGCCGAAAAACGAAAGAAAGGATTTACTAAAAGCTGAAATTGAGGATTTGAAGCAAGAACTTAAAATGGTAGAAGAAGAATTAAAAGAGCTAGACAAATAACCATTCTTGTCAAAAATAGTCTTTCTCTTTCTTTGGCTAACGAAAAAGGAGAAGAGTATTTTTGATGGTATAATAATATTAACTCAGTAAAATAATAAATATATGGTAAGACCAAGAATTTGCAGGCGTCTTCATTTTAGGCCTAAAGCACATTACTTTAAGCCCCAGGGAATCCCAATGCATAATTTAGAAGAGATTGTTTTAAGCAAAGAGGAAATGGAAGCGGTAAAGCTTAAGGATTTTGATGGGCTGGAGCAAACTGAAGCAGCTGAAAAAATGAATACTTCGCAGAGCACTTTTCAGCGGATTTTGTCTTCTGCCAGAATTAAAATTGCAGAAGCAATTGTTAAGGGAAAAGCATTAAGAATTGAAGAATAAAAAAAGCATGCCTTATTTATGTCTAATGTAAATATATTAATCCTGGCTAGTTTATCTGGCCTGGCTACTTTAATAGGAGTTTTTTTGGGCAGTCTTTTTAAGAAAACAAAAAAGAATATTATTATTAGCGCGAGTTTTTCTGCCAGCCTGATGATTTTAATATCAGTTTTTGAACTTATCCCGACTGCTTTCAAAGATATCGATATAAAAAGTTTGATTTTTTGGGTTATGCTTGGAGCTTTCATAATTTGGATATCCAACCTGGTTATTCCGCATTTACATTCAATGAAAGAGATCAAGGATTGTAAGGGAAAATGTTTAATAAAGATATCTTATCTCATTGCTATTGGTCTTGTGCTTCATGATTTTCCCGAAGGCTTTGCTATTCCAAGCTCTTTTGGCCATTCAGTCTCGCTTGGATTTATGGTTGTAATAGCTACTTTTTTGCATAACATTCCCGAAGGATACATTTTAACATTATCACAGATAAAACCGGGTAGAAATAACTTTTGTTTCATAGCAGCCATATTTTCCGTACTGGCTACTTTTCTTGGAGCTATTTTGGGAATCAGCTTGCTTACTAGTTTTCGGAATTTCAACCCAGCCTTATTGTGTTTAGCAGCTGGAGCTATGCTTTTTATATCACTTCATGAACTTCTTCCTGAAAGCTTTAAACACAGAGACATCAAAATGTTTGTATTAGGTATTGGCTTGGCTTTTTTTGTTTACTTTGTGCTAAGTTTGCTATAATTTTTTAATATTATGCTATAATTAAACTATATAAATAAAAAGTTGAATATAAATTTTAGTTTTGATTATAAATTATGAAAGTTCACAAGTTTTGGATTATTAACTTAAATATGGTATACAAACATACTAACTCCTTTCTATAAATATAATTCTAAGACTATCTGCAGCTACCGACAAAGAAATAGCAAAAAAGGATGAGCTTGATAAGAATTTTACTATTTTTATTTTTTTAATAAAGACAGTGAAAGAATAATGCTCAAAAATATTAAGATTTTAAAGTAAGAATTACTCGAAAAATATAAAAGAACACAAAGAAAAATAAACTATTATGAATTTCAATATCATAAAAAAAATACTTTTTATAACCTTCTTTGTTTTTTTGTTTTTACCTCTTCAAAACACCTCAGCTCAAGACGCTCTTCCTTTTTCCAATAAAGCAACAGAAAAAGAAATCACTATCTACTTTTTTTGGGGGAAAGGGTGTCCTCATTGTGAAAAGGAAAAGCCTTTTTTGGATAAAATCACAAAAAAATATCCGCAAGTAGAGATCCAATCATATGAAGTATGGGGAAGCAAAGAAAACCGTGATTTGATGATTCAATTTGGGGAAAAACTCAACGCAGACGTCAGAGGCGTTCCTTTTACAGTTATAGGTGAAAAATACGTAACAGGCTGGGTGGACGAATCTTATACCGGAACGCAAATTGAAGATGCTATAAAATGTGCTATAAACAACGGTTGCCGTGATATTGGAGCTGAGATTGGCGTTTCAGGCTCAAAAGAAAATGAAAACAAAACAAAGAAAGAAATCACATCTCTTCCTGAAAAAATCACAGTTCCTTTTTTGGGGGAAATTGAAATAAAAAATTTTTCCTTGCCGATCCTGACAATTATTCTGGGAGTGTTGGACGGATTTAATCCCTGCGCTATGTGGTCATTGCTTTTTCTCATTAGTTTGCTTTTGGGAATGGGAGACAAAAAGCGCATGTTCATTTTAGGCAGTGCTTTTATCGTAGCTTCAGCTTCCGTTTATTTTCTTTTTATGGCGGCTTGGCTTAATCTTATTTTGTTTATCGGAATGATTGTCTGGGTAAGATTATTTATAGGAGCTGTTGCTTTGGCTGGTGGTGGGTATAATTTGAAAGAATATTTTGCAAACAAAGATCAAAGTTGCAAGGTCACAAGATCTGAAAAAAGACAAAAAATTTTTCAAAAACTAAAAAACATAACCCAGCAAGAAAGTTTTTATTTGGCACTTGTGGGCATAATAATCCTGGCTTTTGCAGTTAACCTTGTGGAATTGATTTGTTCAGCTGGACTGCCCGCTGTTTATACTCAAGTTTTAGCTTTAAGCAATTTGGCCAAGTGGCAATACTACCTTTATATTTTAGTCTATGTATTCTTTTTTATGCTGGATGACTTGATTGTCTTTTTTATTGCGATGGCAACTTTACAGATGACTGGAATTACGACCAGATACAGCAGGTGGTCTCATTTTATTGGGGGAATCCTTATGATCATCATAGGTTTTTTGCTAATTTTTAAACCCGAATGGCTAATGTTTGGATAAATTTAAAAATACCGGACTTTAAAAATTATCTTATTTTATTTAGCAACCGGTTATGCTGAGTTCAAAAAAATAAAAACAAAGCCTTTATTATTAGGCTTGTTTTTATATTCAAGCGAATAATCACAATTTGTGGTATAATGAAAAAAACATATGGAATTAAAAACAAAAAATAAAACAATTGTTCTTGTCTTATCTGCATTAGCCATAATTTCGGTACTTGCATGTCTATTTTTTATTTTTAAAAATAAGCAATATGACTCTGCGAGGAAAAACCAGAATCACAATAATGGAATCAATAATGTCTCAAATGGCATTGATGGTGGAAGTGAAGAAACTAAAATGTCATTCAGTTCAGAATCTAAAAGTAGTGTTTATAAGATCAGAAAGGATGATAAATGGGTTTATATTATAAACGGCCAAGAAAGCGAAGCTTATGATGAGATAGGAAGCTTAGCTTTCGGTTTAGATGGAGAAAAAATTGCCTTTAGTGGAATTCTTGATGGCCAAACTTATATTGTTATTGACGGTGTCCCTAAAGGTGTTCCTTATGAAAAAATAATAAGCATTGTTTTTAGTCCAGACGGAAATCATATAGCCTATATAGCAGAAAAAGAGAAAAAATTCGTGGCGGTATTGGATGACAAAATAAGTAAGGTTTACGATGAAATTGGAAAGCTAGGCACAAAAAATGGATTAACTTATTTAGTTTTTAGCCCAGACAGCCAACAGATCGCCTTTAAAGTAGTCGTAGAGGAAGGATCTTTTGTTGTTGTTAACCAGCAAGAGGGTAAGGTTTATTCTGAAATAACAAACTTTCAATTCAGCGATGATAGCAAACAGTTTTCCTATCAGGCCGAAAAAGGAGAACAACAAATCACAGTTATTAATAATTCGAAAGAAATTATTAATAATAACAATGGGACCCAATATACAAATCCTACATCCACTATTCCTGGAAATTATAAAAAAGAATATATTAATTATGGTTCAAAAGGAACAGGAGAACTTTATTCCGGAGGTTATGACGAATCATTATACCAAATTAGTTGCAAAGGCAGCAATGCAGTTGCAGACTGCAGAAAATGATATAAACAAAACCTTATCAATGCTAGGGCTTGTGTAGCCCTGTTTTTTGTAATAAAACAAATAAAGGATAAGTTATAATTTAATAGTAACTATTGGTAATTTTTACCTACCTTGTCCTTATAGCTCAGTGGATTAGAGCGCTTGGTTCCGGTCCAAGAAGTCGGAGGTTCGAGTCCTCCTAAGGACACAGAATGGGCCTATAGTATAGTGGCAGAACAGTACATTTTTACCCCCACACCAATATTTGGGCTGTTAGCTCAGTTGGTAGAGCGCAGCATTCGCATTGCTGAGGTCAGGAGTTCAACTCTCCTACAGTCCACATTTATTAAAATTGGTGTTGGGGCGAGTTGTACGAACGGCGGTTCGATTCCGCCTAGGTCCACCACACATTAATTTAAAATTAAAATTTGATAGTATGCTTTCATATATTGAAATATCCAAAAAAAATCTATTCCATAATTTTCGAGCGATGAAATCGCTTGTGAAACCAGGAGTAAAAATAGCGGCCGTTATCAAAGCTAATGCTTATGGACATGGGCAAAATATTGTAGCTAAAATTTTAGAAAAAGAAGCCGACTATTTCCAGGTTGATGATATTGAGGAATTGAGGAGCTTGCGTCAGGTTTCTAAAAAAAAGATTCTTGTTTTTGGTTATGTATCAAAAAATGAACTAGCAGAAGCCCTGAAATTAAAAGGAATTTTATGTGTTTATAATAAAGATCAAATCTTGTCCTTAAATGCTGTTGCTAAAAAAATAAAAAAGAAAGCTATTGTACATATAAAAATAGATGCAGCTCTGGGACGGCAGGGAGTTTTATTGAAAGATTTTCCAGAAATTATAAAAATTCTCAAAAAGTGCAAAAACATTATAGTAGATGGTGTTTATGCCCATTTTGCCAACATAGAAGATACAACAGATTTTTCTCATGCGCAAAAACAGCTGGAAATATTTAATCAAGCTATAAAAATATTTCAGAAAAACGAGTATAAAAACTTTAAAACCCATATTTCTGCCAGTTCTGGAGTAATGGTTTATGAAAATAATGAAGGCAAGTCGGAATTAATCAGGCTAGGCATAAGTCTTTATGGAATGTGGCCGTCGGAAGATTTGAGAAAAAGATTTGAGAAACAAGGCTTGAGATTAAAAGCAGTTATGCGCTGGGTAACTCATGTTGCACAAGTCAAAATACTGCCTAAAAATCATTACATAGGTTATGGTTTGACATACGTAACCAAAAAGCCAACTAAAGTAGCAATAATTCCGCAGGGATATAGCGATGGATATGACCGCGGGTTATCCAATAAAGGGGAAGTTTTGATTCAAGGACAACGCTGCAGTGTTTTAGGCAGGGTAGCTATGAATATGTTTGTAGTTGATGTAACTCATATTAAAAGCATAAAAAACGAGGACGAAGTTGTCCTCTTAGGTAGGCAAGGCAAGGAAGAAGTTACAGCTGAAGAACTGGCTAAGCACTTGGGAACCATAAATTACGAAATCACTACGCGCATCACACCATTATTAAAAAGAGTTGTTAAATAAGGTTATTAGTTTATTTCAATCTTTTTAGTTTTAGCTAAAGTATCTTCAACTATTTTTTTTATATTCAAACTTTTTTCAGCTTCCAAAATATCATTTAATTTTGTTCGGATTTCTGGATTTTTTGGCATAAGGCGCGTGCAGCAGTCATCATGCGGAAGTTTGGAAATATCATAAGTCCCAATTTCTCTGGCTTTTTGCATAATTTCTTCCTTGTCCATTCCGATCAGTGGACGAAAAACTGGCAAAGCCGCAGCTTCGTTGACTGCTAAAATATTTTCTAAAGTTTGCGAAGCAACCTGTCCGACACTGTCGCCGGTGATAAGTGCCAAGCATTTTTCTTTTTTAGCCAAAGCTTCAGCAATGCGGATCATAAATCTTCTATAAAGAATAACTCGCAGGGGGGCTGGAGTTTTCATCATGATTTCTTTTTGCACATCAGCAAAAGGAATAGAATACATAATTCCGGAAGAGCCGAATTTTTTTAATGTCTTAATTAAACTAGCAACTTTTTCAACAGAAGCTTTGGATGTATAAGGCATGGAATGAAAATGAGCAAATTGCACGTTAACCCCGCGTTTCAGAAGAAACCAGGCGGCTACCGGAGAATCAAATCCGCCAGACATTAAAACCATGGCTTTGCCACCGGTGCCAACTGGCATGCCAACTAGTCCCTGATTTTTTTCTAAGGACAGAAGTATTGTTTTATTAATTATATTTATAAAAATTTCAAGATCTGGTTTTTTTAAGTTTACCGATTTTTTTCTATCCAATTTTTCATAGATATATTCACCAACCTGCTCATTTATCTGCTGGGAAGTTAATTTAAACTGTTTATCTGATCGTTGGGCTCTGATACGAAAAGTTTTAAAATCCTTTTTTATGCCATAAGATTTTATCATATCCCAGCAAGCTTTTTTAATTTTTTCAATATTTTGCGGAATATCGGTTGCAAAATAGAAATTAGATATTCCAAAAATGCACATCAACGCCTCTTTTATTTTATCTTTATTTTTTGTGCCTATTTCATTTAATTTTATCAGTATCCCGCCTGAAGTTTTGGAAACACTGCCAAAGCTTTCTGGAGCAAAAAACCCCAGCTGATTTTTGATATTTTTTATTAATTGCGACTCAAAATAATTACGGTTTTTGCCTTTTAGCGCAATCTCTCCATAATGTATAAGAATATAATTCATACAATCAGTATACCGTGTTTAGTATTTTGCACAAATAATAGCAGGTAAATATAAAGCAAAAAATCCCGATTGCCTATTTCAGTAATTTATCGTAAAGTTAACTATAGGAATGGGCTTTTAAAAAGATGCCGAAAATCATTGTCATTTTAGATAAAAAATAATTAAACATTTAAATAAAAATAAAAAATGGATGTTTTAATTGAAGCACTAAAGCTTAGAGAGATTAAAATGGAAAAAATAAGCGAAGAAATGCAGTGCCTTGTGTTTTCCATTGTAGCTTTTTTATTACCTTTTTCTATTGGTCATCCTCAAGTTGTTGTGGGGGTTGTTGTTAATATGCTGCTGTTTATGACAGCTTTTAATTTGAAAGGCTATAAAACTTTGCCGATAATATTATTGCCAAGCATAGCAGTTTTGTCGCGTGGCTTGATTTTTGGTCAATTCACTTATTTTCTGATATATACTATTCCATTTATCTGGATTGGAAATTTGCTCTTGGTTTTTGCCTTTAAGTATATGCACTTTAAGCAAAATTGGAACAAATATTTTTCTCTGCTCACCAGTATTGCAATTAAATTTACGGTTTTATATTTGCCAACTGTTATGCTAATAAAATCCAATGTTTTACCTGACATATTTGCAACTTCTATGGGCGTTTTACAGATATACACAGCTATAGTGGGTTGTGCATTAGCATTAATTTTACAAAAAATGATTAAATCAAAAAAATATGAAAAAAGACATTATAACTGAAATAAAAAAAGCTAATTTACTGGGCCGTGGTGGGGCTGATTTTCCAACTTGGATGAAATGGGAAGCTGTGAAAAAAGAAGAAGGTAAAAAAATATACATAATCGCCAATGGTTCGGAAGGAGAACCGTCAGTTTTTAAAGATGAGTTTATATTAAAAAATCATCCGGAAGAGTTTATTGAAGGCATTAAAATAGCGCTAAAAACATTTACTAATTCCGAAGCTATTATTTATCTGAACCACAAATATTACGATAAGTACAAAAAAAATTTGGAAAAATTCAGCCAGGGTTTTCCCATAACTTATTTCAGAAAAACGGGAAAATATATTGCCGGCGAAGAAACAGGACTTTTGTCTCATATTGAAGGCAAACGCATAGAGCCTCGCTCAAAGCCGCCATATCCTACCCAATCCGGACTTTATAATTTGCCGACTTTAATAAATAATATCGAAACTTTTTATCGTGTCTATGAAATTGAGAATGAAAAATATGAAGGAAAAGCATTTTTTTCCATTTCTGGCAATGTAAAAAACAAAGGAGTTTTTGAATTTCCAGAAGATTATCCAATCAAAAAAGTTTTAGAAGAAACAGGCAACTGGCCTGAGTTTGATTTTTTTGCGCAAATTGGAGGCGGAGCAGCTGGCGAAATTTTTCTGCCTGAAGAGCTGAATATGCCTAAGCGCGGAGTAGCTTCTATTGTTATTTTTGACAGAAAAAAAACCGATCCCATAAAGCTTATGAAATTTTGGGCGCAGTTTTATGCCGAAGAAAACTGCGATAAATGCACGCCTTGCCGTGAAGGGTCGCTCCGCATACTGGAAATGATAAATAATAAAAAAGTAGATTATCAAAAAATAGAGGAATTATTTTTATCTCTGGAAAAAACTTCCTTCTGTCCATTAGGCAAGGGGATGGCCAATCCTTACAAAACTTTAATAAGTAAAATATTAAAAAAATAATTTTTAGCAAATAGCGTAGAAAATTTTATTTTTCAGCCCTCCGTTCCAGTAGGTACGAGCCTAAAAAATAAAATTTTCTACGCTAAAACAAGTATTTGTAATTTATAAAAATAAAAAAATGGATAAATTAAAAATATATATAAATAATAAAGAATTAGAGTTCAATGAAGGTGATACAGTTTTGAAAGTCGCCAAAAAAAACGGCATATTTATTCCGGCCCTTTGTTATCATAGCGACCTGAAACCGCATGAGAGCTGCCGCCTGTGCATGGTTGAAGTTGAGGGAGATAAAAATCTGAAAACTGCCTGTTCTTTGGTTGCTAAACCGGGAATGAAAATTTTTACAGACACTCCATTGGTTCAAAAAACAGTCAAAATAAATCTGGAACTTCTTTTGGCGCAGCATGACGATGATTGTGAAAAATGCAAGCGCATGAGTAGCTGCAATCTGCACTATATTTCAGAAAAATATAACCCTGACATCAAGAAACATTCTAATCGTAAAAAAAAGCTACCCAGATTCCAGTTTGGTCCCTCAATTATTTTAGACCAAAAGAAATGCATAAACTGTGAAAATTGCCTGGAGATGTGCGCCAAACAGACCAATGGCGGATTTTTGGCAACCAAAGAAAAGAAGCTTGATTTTGAAATAACCCCTTCAAAAGAAAAAAATAGGGACTGCATCTATTGTGGGCAATGCATTGTTCATTGTCCAACAGGAGCGCTTTATGAAGTTGAAGATTATCAAAAAGTTAAAAAATTATTGTTAGAAAAAAAGAAAAAAGTAGTTTTTCAGTTTGCTCCATCAATTAGAGTGAGTATTGGAGAGGAATTTGGCATGCTTCCCGGTGAGGTTGTAACTCAAAAAATATTTTCTGCTCTAAAAAAAATCGGGGCTTATAAGGTTTTCGATACCAGCTTCGGCGCAGACGTGACGATTATGGAAGAATCGGAAGAGCTTATTAAAAAAATCATAAATAACAAAAAAGAAGTCATGTTTTCTTCTTGCTGTCCGGCCTGGGTAAAATATGTTGAATTCTATGAAAAAGATTTTGTCGGCAACCTGACTTCAGTACGTTCTCCACAGGCAATTTTAGGAGGTTTAATCAAGACTTATTGGGCCGAAAAGGAAAAAATAAATTCAAAAGAAATTATCGTGGTTTCTATTATGCCATGCACTGCCAAAAAATTTGAAATTACACGTAAAGAATTGAAGGTTAATGGCCTATATCCTATTGATATAACTATTACTAATAGGGAGTTTGCAAAATTATTAAAGGAATTTAATATTGATTTTCCAAATATTGAACCAAGCGAAGAAGATAATGATGTTATGGGTACATTTACGGGTGCCGGAGAAATATTTGGAGCCAGTGGAGGAGTTTTGGAAGCAGCTATTCGGACAGCTTATGCTAAAATAACCGGAAAAAGCCTGGAAAATCTTGAATTCAAGGAAATTCATGAATTTGCCGGAATTAAAGAGCTGGAATTAACTCTTGAAGGTAAAAAATTAAGATTTGCAGCGGTTAATGGCATAGAAAATGTTAAAAAAATATTGGCGGAAATTAAAAAATATCCAGAAAAATATAATTGCGTGGAAATTATGGCTTGTCCTGGTGGTTGCATTGCTGGAGGCGGACAGCCGCTGCCAGTTGATGATGAAATTAGAAAAGCAAGAATAAATGGATTGTACCAAGCTGACAGGAAAAATAAGCGACGTGAGTCGCATAAGGATCCTAGCATTGAAATTTTATATAAAGGATTTTTAGCGAATGAAAAAAATAGAAAAAAAATATGTCACACTCATTTTGCTTTAAGAAGAAAAGGTAAAATTAAAAAACTATGTCTCTAAAAATTGGAATAGTAGGATTACCTAATGTTGGAAAATCAACTCTTTTTAAAGCTTTAACTAAAAATCCTGTTGATACAAGCAATTATCCGTTTTGCACAATCGAACCTAATGTCGGAGTAGTTAAAGTTCCAGATGAACGTCTGGAAAAATTAGCCGAAATGTCAAAATCTGAAAAAATTGTTCCAGCTGTGGTTGAATTCGTGGATATAGCCGGGATTGTTAAAGGTGCTTCCGAAGGCGAAGGCCTTGGCAATAAGTTTTTAGCCAATATTCGCGAAGTTGATGCTATCGCTCAAGTTGTTCGTGTTTTTCAGAATGAAAAAATTACTCATGTTAGTAATAAAATTGACCCATTGGGAGATATTGAAGTAATTAACACAGAACTTATTTTAGCTGATCTGGAAACAGTAAATAAGACAGAATCAAGATTAGAGAAAGAGATGAAAGGTAATAAAAAAGGAGTCGATAGACAATTGGAAATTGTCAGAAAAATAAAAATGACTTTAGAGAGTGGAAAATTAGCTAATGAAACTGACGGGATGCTGAAAATAGTAAACTCATCTTCTGGAGATGAAAGTAGCAAGATTGTTATACGCGAAATGTCACTTCTCACTATGAAGCCATTTTTGTATGTTTATAATGTTGCAGATACTGAAGAAAAGCTGTTGGGTGAGCTAGAAAAAAGAAAGCATGTTAAATTAGACATAAAGATAGAAGAAGAATTGATAGATATGAGTGCAGACGATCAAAAAGAGCTTAGCCTCAACTCTCGTATCTCAAATCTGATTGTAGCTGCTTATGATTTATTGGGGCTTATAACATTTCTAACAACCGGAAAAGATGAATCACGTGCCTGGACGATAAAAAAGGGTTCAACTGCGCCTGAAGCTGGCGCAGCCATTCATACTGATTTTCAAGAAAAATTCATACGCGCTGACGTTATTATGTGGGATAGTTTATTAAAAATAGGTTCATGGGTAAAAGCTAAAGAATTAGGGGAGATAAAAACAGTAGGAAAAGAACATATTATGCAAGATGGAGAAGTTGTTGAATTTAAAATATAAAAATTTCTTGAAAATCATGGATATATAATAGCGATTTATTATCGCTATTTTTTATTTAGATTCATATTTAGCCACTTTTAATTTTATATGTTATAATAAATGCATGAAAAAGCTGTCTTATAGCAAAAAAAAGAAATCAATAACAAGGCGGATTTTAAACGAATTTAATCTGAAAAAACAGGCTGATGAACTTGGCGTAAGTATTTGGCAGACGCCTAATTTCCTATTTGTTGTTATGGGAATAATAATTATCGCTGCTATGACTGGAGTATATGTAATTTCTAATTACTATAATTCGATAGAAGTTTTGGTTTTGAGTGAGTCAATGGTTGTAATGATATTATTCACTATTGGAAATTTTATAATAAAAAGTGTTGAGGAAGCAGCAAAATCAAATAAAATGAAAAGCGAGTTTATTTCAATTGCTTCTCATCAGCTAAAAACGCCAATTTCTGAAATAAAATGGGAAATAGAATTGCTTTTATCTAAATTTTCTTCAGGATTGACTAAAAAGCAAGATGAAATAATAAAAGAAATTTCTTATTCGGGTAAAAAAATGGAGAGATTGATAAACGACCTATTGGATGTTGCTAGAATTGATCAAAGAAACTTAGTTTTATCGAAAGATAGGCTAAACATGGAAAAATTAATTGAAGAAGCTATAGAATCTCAAAAAGAGCTTGCTTTATCCTATAATGTAGAAATAAAAAAAGTTATAAAAACCAAAAAACCAGATATTATTGGTGATAAAAGACGCATAACTGTTGTTTTGGATAATCTTATTTCAAATGCAATTAAATATTCAAAAGAAAAAGGAAAAGTTGAAATTATCCTAGAGAAGAAAGGGGGAATGATACAAGTCATTGTTAGAGATAATGGCATAGGGATTCCGAAATCAGAACAGTGTAATATTTTTGAGAAGTTTTTCCGTAGTAATAACTCATCTAAAAACAGAACAGAAGGAACGGGCTTGGGCTTGTATATAACAAAAAACATAGTAGAACAATCAGGTGGGTCAATCTGGTTTGACTCTATTGAGAATGTCGGATCAGAATTTTATTTTGTTTTACCATCGTGGAATAAAAATGCAAATCACTAATTAGATTATGATAATATGTAGATTAAAAAAATTTTTAAATCAACATCGTTCATATTATAAAAAATATTATGGCTAAAAAAATTTTAATTATCGAAGATGATTTATCTCTTCAAAAATCATTAGCGGCATACCTTGACAGTGAAGGTTTTAATACTGAACTTGCTTCAGATGGTGAAAATGGAGTGAGGATGGTTTTATCCAGAAATCCAGACCTTGTTGTACTTGACATTATCTTGCCTAAAAAAGATGGTTATGAAGTTTTGAAAAACATTAAAGAAAATAAAAAAACAAAACATATCCCGGTAATAATTCTTACAAATCTTGATAACATTTCTAATGTACAGAAAGCTTTGGATTTGGGAGCAACCACATATTTAGTTAAAGCTGATTATAAACTTGAGGAAATAACAAAAAAAATAAAAGACACTTTAAGCATTGAATAATGTTGCATAAAATAAACAAAAAACTTTTCCGTATTTACTTAAGGAATTAGAAAAAATCAAAAACAAAAATCAAATATGCAAGTAGAGAATGTTCAACTCAAGGCTTTCCTTCTGGACTCAAATTTGATTGAAGGAAAAGTTGTCGAGGATAATTTTAAGGAAGCTTCTAAATCCAATAAAAGATTGGGAGATTTATTGGTGGAGAAAAAGCTGATAACTGAAATAGAGCTGAGAAAGCTTTATGCTTATATATTAGGCATTCCATATGTAGATCTTGAGAAAGAATCTATAAAATCTGAAGTTTTGCAAATAATTCCAGAACCTATTGCAAAAAAATATAGCATAGTTGCTTTCGAGAAAGATGGAAAAAATCTTAAAGTAGCCATGAAAAATCCAGATGATCTGCAAACAATCGATTTTATGAGAAAAAAAACAGGGTTAAAAATCATACCTTGTCTCACAAATGATGAAAGTATTGCTGCTATATTGAAGCAATATGAAAAAAGCCTGAAAGCTGAATTTAGTGACATTATAAATAAAAAGTCAGCAGAAATTGCAGCTGAATCAGATGATAATGACTTAGAAAAAATAGCTCAAGACCTACCTATTATAAGAATTGTAGATACTTTAATTAAACACGCCATTTTACAATCAGCTAGTGATATTCATGTAGAACCTGACGAAAAAGAAGTGCGTGTGAGATATCGTATTGATGGAATACTTCATGATGCCATGACTTTGCCAAAACAAATAATTGATGGTTTAGTAGCTCGTATAAAAGTATTATCCAATCTCAAACTTGATGAACATAGATTACCACAAGATGGGAGGTTTAAAATTGAAAAAGAAGGGATTAAAATCTCATTTCGTGTAAGTATAATACCTGTTTTTGATGGTGAAAAAATAGTGATGCGCTTGCTTGATGAAAGTTCAAAGGGTTTAACGCTCGAAAAGATGGGCTTAATTGGCAACGCCCTGGAAATAGTACACAAAAGCATAAAAAGACCCAATGGAATGATATTAGTAACTGGACCGACTGGAAGTGGGAAAACAACAACCCTATATACTGTTATGGATATATTGAATAAGCCAGAAGTAAACATAAGTACAGTTGAAGATCCTATTGAATATCGTATGGTTCATATTAATCAGACACAAGTAAATCCAAAAATTGGGATGACATTTGCTACGGCACTGCGCTCTCTTTTGCGTCAGGATCCAGACATTATTATGATCGGAGAAATTCGTGATGGGGAAACTATGCAAATAGCCATAGAATCTGCTATGACAGGTCACCTTGTACTCTCAACGCTTCACACAAACAGCGCGGCTGCAACCTTGCCACGTCTTTTAGATATGGGGGCAGAAGCCTTTTTGATTGCATCTACAGTTAATGTGATTATTGGACAGCGACTTGTGAGAAAATTATGCAATGAGTGCAAGACTACATATATGTTAAATGACAAAGAAATAAAAATACTAAAGTCCAGTTTTGAAATAGATAGATTATTATCATTTTTAAAAAATGTTCCAGAATTAAAAGGTATAGTCAATAAAGAAAGCACTTGGAAAGATATAAAATTTTATCGCGCAAAAGGATGTGAACAATGCAATAATGAAGGCTATCATGGACGCATAGGAATTTTTGAGGTTCTCGAAATGGATGAGGAAATGGGGAGACTTGTAACATCCAATGCTACATCAGATGTTATTGAACAGAAAGCTAAAGAAAAAGGCATGAGAACCATGAACGAAGACGGTTTTATAAAAGCCGTTCAGGGCACAACTTCGCTCGAAGAAGTTATCAGAGTGACTAAAGAATAAAGAAGGTTTATAAATTTTTATTTTTTTGGCAATCTCTATTTTCAATAAATATTTTAAAGAAAAAGCATAATTAATTTTATATGCCAAAATTTATCTACACAGCCAGAGATTATAAGGGAGAATTAAAAAATGGTGAAATAATTTCTCAAAATGAAAAAAACCTTGCCCAGCAATTGCGCAGTGAAGGTCTTTTGGTAACTTCAATAAAAGTAGTTGATGAAAAAAAGAGTGAAAAAATAAGCACAAGATTACTGAATGATTTTCAGACTATTCCCTTAAGGGAAAAATTAATTTTTGCCAGAAATCTTGGAATTATGTTTGCATCTGGAATCACTATTTCTCGTGCTATTGAAAATTTATCAATTCAGACTACAAATAAGAAATTTAAGAAAATCTTAACGGACATTTTCAATGAAACTCAGAGTGGCAAATACCTAAGTGAGGGTTTGGCTAAATATCCCAATGTTTTTGGAGAATTATTTGTAAATATGGTTAGTGTGGGTGAAAAGGCAGGTAATCTAGATGAAGTTCTTAAAATTGTAGCAGTGCAACTGGAAAAGGAACATGATTTAAAAAGTAAAATAAAAGGAGCAATGGTTTATCCTGCTGTTATTCTTATAGTCATGATAGCTATAGGCATTTTAATGCTTATTTTTGTGCTTCCTAAGCTTATAAAAGTTTTTGAAGACATGGATGCAGAATTGCCAGCAATTACTAAATTTATTATAAGCTTGAGCAATGTCTTAAGAGACCATGGATTGCTAGTAATAGGCGGTTTGTTTCTTTTTATATTTTTTTTGCAGTATTTTTTTCGAAAAAAAATAGGCAAGATAGTATTAAGCTGGATATTAATTAATGCTCCGATGATTAATCTTATTGTAAAAAAAATAAATTGTGCACGTTTTTCTAGAATATACAGTTCCCTGATAAGAAGTGGAGTTGGATCAGTCGAAGCGCTTAAAATTATTTCACATACGTTGACAAATTATTATTATCAGCAAGCTCTTGTCAAGAGTTCTGAAGAAGTTAAACAGGGTGTAAGTTTGAGTAAATTTTTGTCTGATAATCAAAACATTTTTCCTATAATGGTTTCACAAATCGTAAGGGTTGGAGAAGAAACGGGGAAAACCGAAACGGTTTTGATGCAATTGGCTGAATTTTATGAAGATGAAATAGATCAAGTGACCAAAAATATGTCTGCAATTATAGAGCCTGTTCTAATGGTTTTAATAGGGACAGCTGTTGGTTTTTTTGCAGTAGGCATGCTCCAACCAATGTATTCACTTATGGATAAAATTAAATAAAAAATTTATTTTTTTAAATCAATAATTTATATAAGTTTGCAGTGTAAAAATTTGTTTTATAAATTTAGTATAGGTTTATGAGATATGGATTAAGCAAAAAAATAAAAGGATTTAGCCTCGCTGAAGTCATAGTGGTTATGTTTATAGTGGCAGTTGTTTTTTCTGGTTTTTATTCAACTTTTATGATTGGATCAAAATATATAATTGACTCAAAAAATAGGCTTGAAGCAGTAGCTTTGGCAAACGGGAAAATGGAAACAATAAGAAACTTGGCTTATGAAGACATTGGTCTTCAGGGAGGAGTTGCTCCTGTCGGGAACATTTTGCAAGATGAAGATATAATATCAGGTGGTCACCAATTTCATGTTTATACTCAAATTGAATATTACGACGATCCTTATGATGGTCTAGCTATAAATAACGAAGATTTAATACCAAATGACTATAAAATCGTAAGGATAGTGGTTTCATGGCAAGGTGGTGTTCAAGCTCAGGAAGTTGCTTCCGTTTCACGTTTTGTTCCTCCCGGTCTTGAAACAAGTCTAGGGGGCGCTCCATTAATTATTAATGTTGCAAATAGTGAAGGGATAAGCATATCCCAAGCATCAGTTCATATAGTTAATAACTCAGTTTCTCCTGCAATAAACACAAATATGCAGACGAATAGTGAGGGGCACATACTTTTTCCTTCAGCACCAGCTTCTATTGGTGGATATCAATTTACAATAACAAAAAGTGGATATGAAGAAGTTTACACTATGAGTCCAACAGCCACTTTCACTCCAATTTACCAAAATGCCAGTGTGGTAATGGGCTCACTAAATAATTATAGTTATATTCAAAATAAATTATCAAACCTTACTATAAAGACTGTCGATTGTCAGAATAATACGATTGGGAATGTTGAATTTACAATAGAAGGAGGTAAAATTATAGGTTGTGAATATTGTAACGATAATTATTATTATAAAGATGTATTTAGCTTGCAAAGCGAAACAGGAACAACAGGAGAAACAAGTGGAGAAAAAAAATATTCAAATATAAGTCCAGGAAATTATACTGTTACAATGAGTTCAAATGACCAGTATGAATTTATCGATTTTAATCCGTCTGTCTCTCCGATGCCTGTCAATCCAGGAAGCGATGAGTCTTATGTTATTAAAGTTGCTGATAAGGAAATAGAGAGTTTATTTTTAAAGATATTTAATAGTGAGGGAAATCCAATCGCAGACGCAAGTGTTACAATGACGGATAGCTCAAATAATGAAATCTTTTCTGGAAAGAAAAGTTCATTAAGAGGTGTTGTTTTTTATCCAGATGAAAATGTAGTTTTATTAGCAGGAGAATATAATTTAAAAATAGAAGCTACTGGTTTCAAAACAGAAAATACTACGGTCACAATAGATGGTCTAACTGAAAAAAGCGTTCAACTAACAAATAATTAAAATGCAAAATAAAGATATTAAGTACAAAAAAGGTCTTACACTTATTGAAACTATTGTAGCAATAACTCTTTTCCTTTTGGGCATACAGGCAACTATATTAGTTTTTTCTAAAACTATGCAAAGCAAGTCTTATTCTATAGAAATGGGCAGAGCAGCATTTATTGTTTCAAGAAGCGTAGGCGATCTTACGAAATATTTAAGAAAAGCCTGTCAATCAGATGCTGGAGCATATCCAATTATTTCAGCTGGAGATGACTATATAAATTTTTACTCTGATTATGATAAAGACGGAGATGTTGAAAGACTGCATGTTTATTTGTCTAATGGAATAATTTTTATGGGAATACGCAACCCCTCAACAACTTTTCCTGTTACGTACCAAGCAGGAGATGGGGAAACTATAGAATTAGGGAGAAATATTGTTAACACAGCAAGTGAACCGGTATTTTCTTACTACAATAGAGATTATCCCGCAGATACTATTAACAATCCTGTTGCTACCCCAGCAAATGTGTCTGAAGTGCGCCTGATAAAAATATTTTTAAAAATAAATATTGACCCAAACAAAGCTCCAGACAATATTAATCAAGAAACTCTTGTAGAAATAAGAAATCTGAATGATTATAATCGCATCCAATAATTTTTTATTGAAAAACTGTGAATATTTTTAAATTAAAAATTTTAAAAGTAAACTGTAAAAGAAGAGGAAGTGCCCTAATGCTAGTTTTGGTAATGGTAGGAATTATTTCTATGATACTTACTTCGCTTTTAGGCTATATCACATCGCAAGTAAGTTATAGTAAGGATAGGGTAGAACGTGAAAATGCTTTTCAGATTGCAGAATCAGGAGTATTTTTCTATAGATGGTATTTAGCACATGAAATTTCAGGTAAAACAGCTGAACAAATGGAAAATTTTTGGGAAACAACCGGTTCTGGATGTCCTTTGGGTGTTTGCTCTGCTTATGAAGCTGATTTCAATGATCCAGAAGGCGCTACCGTAGGAAGATATCGACTGGAGGTTCAAAAACCATTAGCAAATTCAACCATATTAACGGTTAAATCGACTGGCTGGACATATAAAAAACCATCAGCAAAAAGAGTTGTTCAGGTCAGATTCAGAAGGCCATCTTGGAGTGAATATTTATTTTTATCCAATAGTTTTCTTAATTTTGGAAACCAGTCTACTGTGTATGGTAAAGTTCATTCTAATTTCGGAGTTCGCTTTGATGGTATTGCCTATAATACGGTAAGTGCATTGCCTGCAAGATTTGATGACCCATCTTATGGAGGTAATGAGATGGAGTTTGGTGTGCATACCACAGTTAACCCAGCAGATCCAAAAGCTCCAGCATATCCTTGGGTATTGGGCACTGTACCTATTCGTTCAGATATTTTTGTTGGCGGAAGAGAATTTCCGGCACCAGAAGTTAATTTTACTTCAGTAACTGCAGATTTTTCTAATATGAAAAAAAAAGCACAAAATGGGAAGGGGAGATATTTTGATTCAACAGGACTGGGCAGAAAAATCATACTAAAAACTAATGGGACTTTCGATGTTTGTACCGTTATGGAGGCCAATAAAAACACCCATGCAATTACTCGTTATTGGAAAAATGACATGAGTGGCTATTGTACTTCTTGTAGTGAA
Organism: Candidatus Moraniibacteriota bacterium; assembly: GCA_035390125.1. NCBI lineage: Bacteria > Candidatus Moraniibacteriota > Candidatus Moraniibacteriota bacterium. Next base: position 18,827 of record DAOOTD010000002.1, on the reverse strand, counting down.
AGTTGCTTGAGCAATTATTCCATTATTGATGGAGGAGTAATTTTTGTAGAAAACAATGCTTGGGTCGAAGGTTCTATAAGCAACAAAAAAATAACAATAGCAGCTGCTAATTTATCTGGAGCGGGGAATTTAGCCGATATATACATAGGTATAAGCAATAATAATTTACGTGTCTCGAGTTATAATTGTGATAATATGCTGGGGTTAGTTGCGCAAAAAGACGTGCGAGTTCTTAATGATTGTCCTTCTAATTTTACTGTTGATGCTGCCCTATTAGCTCAAACAGGGCTTGTTGGCATAGTTAATGGAATGGGAGGAAAATATTCCCTGGTTTTTAATGGGGCGATTGCTTCTTACTTACAGCCCTACTTCCAAAGCGGAAACAGCGGTTTTGCTGATAGGACATATAATTTCAATAATAATTTATTATATTGTCCTCCGCCTTACTTTCCGACAGGAACTGAGTATTTCATAGATCTTTGGGATGAGTTATAATAAAAAAGAAGGGATTATTTAGAAATAAATAGTTTAATAATAAATACAAAAAAGTAATAAATAAAAACAGGTCTAATTTGAAAAAGTTAAAAACTTATCAAAAACCTAGAATTATTTATTAATGTTTAAAAACAAAAAATGAGTTTTTTCAATAAAAAAATTTTTGATTACGAGTCTGATATTATCGGATTAGATCTGAGTGATTTTTATGCTAGAGTTGTAAAAATTGAGGATTTCGGCAGTTATAAAAATATAGTAAGCTACGCGACCTGTCCTATTCCGGCAGGATGTATAATTAATGGTGAAATCCAAAAAAAGGACCAAGTTATATCAGTAATCAGAAAGGCTGTATCCGTTGCTGGTCCCAAAAAAATAAGGACAAATAAAGTAGCTTGCTCTTTACCTGAATCAAAGGCTTTTTTACGCATAATTTCTTTGCCGCACATGAGTGATTCAGAAATAGAGGAAGCAATAAAATGGGAAATGGAGGCAAATATACCGCTTCCTTTAGATCAAGTATTTTATGATTGGCAAATAATTTCCAAGTCTGTTCTTTCAGAGAAAAACAGGATAAATATCATTGTCGCAGCTGTGCCAAAATTAGTTGTCAATCAAGTCATAGAGATCCTTGAATTAGCGGGACTTGAGCCAATAAAGTTAGAGATAGAGTCAATTGCACAAGCTCGCAGCCTGCTTAACGATAAAGATGAAGAATCTACTGCAATGATTATAGATATCGGTGCTCATCGTACCAGTTTCTCTATTGTTATGAAAGGATTGCCGTGTTTTACTTCTAGTATTCCGATTTGCGGGAGAACACTTACGGATGCTATTGCTAAAGATTTTAAAATTACATTCGAAGAAGCAGAGAAAATTAAAATAAGTTACGGAATAGGCTATGATAAAAAAGAAGCTGTTAAAGATGAGTCTATTTTTAAGGTGCAAGAGCCAGTATTAAAAAATTTGGTTCAAGAAATTGAACGTTCAATAAATTTTTATCTAACAGAGCTGAAATATTCTAAAAGTATAGATAATATAATATTATGTGGAGGCGGAGCGAACACTAAAGGTATCTTAAATTATCTTTCAGAAAAATTGGGACGTAAAATAGAATTAGGTAATCCATGGATAAATATCAAGTTAGACAAAAATACTAAGGTAATACAAGAAGACCAATCCCTGAGATATTCTACGGCGATAGGATTAGTATTGAAATAAAATTATTATGAAAATACATATTGATTTATTACCACCGTACAGAAAAAAGGAGATAAAAAAAAGGGAATTATTCCTTAGGGTTTTAGAAGATGAATCACTGTTTATTATTCCTTCTATTGTGCTCATAGCTATGCTTATTAGTATTTACTATATACTTACTCTGCAAAAAAATGTTATTTTAGATGCTTATAATGATCAAAAATTACAAAAAGAATATCAACAACTCGAGGTATACCAAGGAAAATTCAAACAGACAAATTTATTGGTGCAGAATATTAATAAAATTCACTCCAAACACCTATATTGGTTAAACTTTTTTAATCAATTTAGTAAAATATTACCGGAAGATGTTTATGTAACAGATATTTCAACAAAAGATTTTAATGTTTTTTTGGTAGGCAAAGCTAAAAATCGTGATAATCTTTTGGATTTAAAAAGTAAATTAGAAGCAGAACCATGTTTTGAAAATGTCAATGTTCCTATATCGAATCTTGTTGTCAAGGAAGACGTAGATTTTCAAATAGACATTTTAATAAATGAAGATTGTTTAAAGAAAGATAGATGAAAAAATTTTTAAAAAACCAAAAAATAATTATTGCAATAAGTGCCTATGCTATTCTGGTTGTATTTTTGTTTTATTTTGTAATATTGCCTCTCGTATCGAAAATTGAAGAAACCAAAGATCAAATTCAAGAAGGAAATTTGAATCAAGAAATGCTAAGGGAAAAACTAACAGAGTTGCCTAAAATTAAACAGCAATACGATGCTTTAGAAGAGCATAGAAGCCTGGAAGATGTTTTGTTAGACAAAAATAATCCCGTAGCCTTAATAGAAAAATTAGAAAAAATTGCCCAGGAAAGCAATAATAAAATCAAAATTTCTGCGCAAAATTCACAGCCAGAAAAAAAATCCTCAAATACAAAGAGTATAAAGGTTGCAGAAGAGACATTAATTAGCAAATTGCCAAGTACTGAATATCTACAAATGCAAGTATCTCTTACTGGTTTTTACAATAATATAATAAACTTCATAAATAAACTTGAAGGTACTATTTATTATTTTGATATTGTAGGCATTAAAATCAGGCAAAGCGAAGAGAACACTAATTACAACAGCAGTCCATTTAATCAAAGTTCACCAGCTGATTCTAAAAAAACAGCCGAAGAGCCAAAGGAAAAAGTTTTAGAAGCTATTTTAGATATAGTGTTTTATACAAAACAATAACATGAAATATAACTTAAAAGACAAAACAAATATAAATATAAAAATTATCGGCATATCTTTTGTAAAGGTATTCATTAGGAGCGTAAAAAAGATACGCATTCATATATTCTTCGTTGTGTTACTTGGATTTATTGCAATAGGTAGTTATATTTGGTGGAAAAACATATATTCAGGAGAATGGAGCAGTGAAAAAAAACAGGAGTATATGAATATACAAAACAAAAAAATAATGCTAAATGAAAAAGACTTAAATAACGTTATTGATGACATATCATTAAGAGAAGATGAATTTTTAAGGGAATACCAGCCAGTAAAAGATATATTTAAAGCATACTGAAAATTAACGAAAAAAATTATAAAAACAAAAAAACACGGCCATGTGTTTTTTTTGTGCGCTCTGAGGGATTCGAACCCCCGACCTTCTGGTTCGAAGCCAGACACTCTATCCAGCTGAGCTAAGAGCGCATTGCTTTTTATAGAAATATACAGGGGGGCGGCCACTGGGAATCGAACCCAGATTCTCGGTACCACAAACCGATGTCTTAGCCGCTAGACGATGACCGCCACTCTGCATACTTCTTTTTAAACCAGTACCCCCAACAGGAATCGAACCTATATCTTCAGCTTAGAAGGCTGTTGCTCTATCCATTGAGCTATGGGGGCAAAACCCCATGACTATGGGGAATATCGTGTGCGCTGTGAGGGATTTGAACCCCCGACCATATCCTTAAGAGGGATCTGCTCTACCAACTGAGCTAACAGCGCAAAATTTAAACAACGAAATAATCCTACTAAAAAATAGCCGCTTAGTCAATGTTGTTTATTGTTATTTAAAAATACTAAACTTATTCAGATGGCTTATCCATGTCTCTTAACATTTTTTTATAATTTTTCCACTCATCTTTTGACCAATTCGATGGTTTAGTTGTCAATATTGGACCTCCAGGATGAGGATATAGATACGGTGACTTGTAAGAACTATTGAAAATATCTTTAATAAACTCTTTTCCATCTCTGTCAAAGACATGTTGAGTAAAAGTTGCTTTCATGGCACCATCCGGTTGCCTTTCGGTTATAGTTGGTCCGTCTATGGTTGTTTTTCTACCATCATCTGTGCCATAAAAATCAAAAGTCAAAACCGTTCCCTCAATTTTAGTCTGAATCAGAATGTGTCCAGGAGTATTATTTATGAATTTTAGATCGGGTTGAGGAACATAAACAGTTGCATCCATTCCTTGTGGGTTATAATAAGAAACCGGGTAGGCATGATTTCTGCGAGCAGTTATTTTGAGTCCGGAATAAAGCGCAGCTCTGAATGCAGTAGTTGAAACCTGGCAAATTCCTCCACCAAACTCAGGCTCCGTCACTCCCTTTTTTATTACAAGTTCAGGCAAATATCCATGGTCAGCATCCACATCTCCCAAGATTTTTGTAAAAGAAAACTCCTCCCCAGGCTTTATAATTGTTCCATTGAATCTTTCTGTTGCTACTTTGATATTATGTATTCTGTTTTTAGGCGAACCCCTGAAATTAGATGTTCCTTCTCCGATAAGGGATGAAATTCCTAAATTATTAATGTCAGCATAATCAAATTCAGGCTTTGCGTATTCAAAAGGCAGAGTTATTTTCTGAGAAGATGCCTGGCTGTTTTTTAATGCATTCAAAATAACCTCAGTGCTTTTTTGTACATCGAGAGCAATGCCATTCTGAGATTTAGAAAAGGCAGTTACTTTTCCATTTTCAATTGCAAACTTGGCATTTACTGGATCACGGTTGACTCTTCTAGCAAGGTCTTCTAGGAAAAAATTGAGCGTTGGGATATCTATATATTTTTGAGAAAAAATTCTCATATGCTGGCGTTGTTTGCTGGTTAATGTTAATTCGCAAAATATTTTATCTACCGGGCAATATGAATTATTTTCAATTTCAGATTTAGATATACTTGAAATAGACAATGAATTGGTTTTTTTTACCCACGATTCAATTGTGTTTTTCGTCACAGATTCAGAATAATTATCAACTTCTAATATTATATTCGTAATATCATAAGGCAGGGTGTTTTTAGCTGTTTCATATTGAAAATTCTCTCCCATTGCTATTGAAGGAGAGGATAATAAAAAAATTGAAATAAGTAAGTAATAATAGCGCCTATACATAATTTAAGAATACTTTATTTTTCAATGAATAACAAGGACAATTTTTGTTTAAAGCTAAAAAAGAGAACCATATAGGTTCTCTTTTTTTAAAGTTTCTAATTTTTTTAAAATCCACGTACCTGTATCTTCTTAACTTTTCTGGTATCAGCTTTTGGCAAACGAATGGTTAAAATACCGTTTTTTAAAGAAGCTTCTGATTTTTCTGTAAGTATATCTACGGGCAGAACCACTGAACGAGAAAAACTGCCCCAGTAACACTCTTGATAGTAATAATTTTCACCATTTACAACTTCTTCATTTTTGCGTTCACCTTTTATAGTTACCATGTCATTATTAATCGAAACATCCAAATCCTCTGGTTTTACGCCAGCAATTGTTGATTTTATGACAATTTCATTGTCAGTCTGGTATACATCTATGGTTAGTTGTCCTTCTGCATCGCTAGAGAAGCTTTCTTCTTCTACATACATATTTCGCTTTGGTTCGGCGTTCATAATCATTTGAGCCTCCTCTTCTTCTGAAAAAACAGACATGGGTCGCTCATTATTCCTGCTCTCAGGTTCAATTGAAGTTGATCCAGTTACACGTTCAAAAAACGATTTTTTTGTTTTTAACATAATAAACTTATGAATCTTTGACACTCTTCTGCCTAATGCAGGACAGCCATTGATTCTTTGTTAAGAATTATTTTGCATTTTTCCTTACTGACATTATATTATGGTTCTGTCTTTGTTGCAAGCTTATATTTCAAAATTGTTCAGAGATTGTTTTTGAGGTTATTTTTTTAAAGTATAAAAAAATACCTAAATTTACGATAATAAGTAATCCTAAAATAAAAAATATTCCATAAGTATAAGTCGAATATCTGTCTATAGATAAGAAATTGTATGCAACATGGAAAAATAACGAAGCGGCCATAGCATATACAAAATTAGTCACTACATTAGAAGTCTTTCTGATAATTAAAATGCTTCCTATTAAAATTGCAGTTCCAATATGTACAATTGAAATTTCTAACAATGGCCAGAAGGAGGACAGTGTTTTAGTGGAAATAATAAGTGTTGATTCAAAAAGAAAAAACCCAAAACCTATAGAAAATATGTCTACTAATCCGGTTTTTTTTACAGATGGTAGATGAATTCTTTTGAAAATAACAATATATTTGAAAAACTCTTCAATAAAAGCAAAAACAGCAATAAATTCAGGAAAAGTAAAGAATTGAGACAAAGAGGCTGTTGTTTTGCCCATAAAAAACAAAATTATTGTGTAAAAAATAATTTCTACTATGAGTGCGCTTAGTGCTGCAATAATTCCCCAAAAGAAAGATTCGATCTGATTCATCTTTTTTGTTTTTAATTATTCTGAATATTTTTAAATTCAGGAGTCTTGTCTTTGCACATTTTTATGGTAGCAGTTTAGCTGTTTTATTTCAATCTTAAATTAGCGTCTGGCTGAATTTTTTTCCATGCATTTAGAGATTCTTTTCTTTGTGATTTGGATATTTTTTGCCAACGAATAGCAGCGGCAGCTGCAATCATAGCAGAATTATCTCCAGTTAATTTTATATCAGGATTCCTATATAAAACATCAGGCATATATTTTTTAATGGCTTTGCCAAGTTGTTTTCTGAGTTCTTTATTGGCACTCACACCACCAGCCAGCATTATTGTTCGAGGCCTGTATTTTTCTGCTGCTCTTAATGTTTTTTTTGTGAGCACGTCGATTATCGATTGCTGAAAATCATTACAAATAGCAGCAATATATTTTGTGTTTTTTAATAAGTCGGGATTTTTTTTAGTTTCATAAAGAACCGCAGTTTTCAATCCGGAAAATGAAAAATTAAAATTATTCTTATTTATCATTGGACGAGGCAGTTTAATTTTAAATTTTGAACCAGAATCCTTGCTTTTGGTGGCCCAGCTGGCAATTGCAGGTCCTCCCGGATAGCCTATATTTAAAATTCTGGCGACCTTATCGAAAGCTTCACCAGCAGCATCGTCTAATGTTTGTCCAACAATTTCATAATCCAAATGATTTTTCATAAGTACTAGTTGTGTATGACCACCTGAAACAGCTAAACACAAAACAGGAAAGAAAACTTTAAATTTAGATTTGCCGATAAAGTTAGAATAAATATGTCCCTCAATATGGTGAATTCCTAGAAGAGGTTTTTCCCACAAATAAGAAAGTGTTTTTGCAAAATTATTACCAATCATAAGTGCAGGGATAAGTCCCGGACCTTGCGTAACGGCAATAATATCAATATCTTTCATAGAAACATCAGCATTCCTTAAGGATAGCTCAAAAAGCGGAGCGATATTCTTTATGTGCTCGCGGGCAGCTAAATTAGGCACAACTCCGCCCCATTTAGCATGTAATTTTACTTGTGATGAGACTTCATTAGAAATAATTTTTAGCCAATTTTTTGAAGCACACAAAACAGAAACAGCCGTTTCATCACAAGATGTTTCAATCGCTAAAATAAGTTTTTTTTTGCCGAATATTGACATATAAGTATTATTATTGTAACATAAAGTCCCCTTAATAGAATATGCTTATAGACAAAGATTTTTTGCCTTTTATTATGTACATTTAAACGATAATATCATATGGCAAGAAAAAAGAAAAGCTTAATACGGGGAAAAAATAATTTGGCCAAAGTCTCGGATAAGGCAACTTTAAAAGCTGTTGTTTTCGGCCGTAAAACTGATTTTCCTTTGAGATTTTTGGAGCTTAAATCAAACAAAAAATTTTATCACAGGAATAATAGCTGTGGAATTTTAAGTGATAATGATCTTGTATCAAGCATTCAAGAAGAAGAAAACTTCAAGGAATTATTTTCCCGCTATCGAAAAAAACTTTTTATATATATTTTTCATCTAGTCAGAAATAAAGAAGAAGCCGAAGATGTTTTACAAAATGTTTTTTCAAAAATGTATAAAAACATAAATAATTTTGATACTTCGCGAAAATTTTCTTCCTGGATATACAGAATTGCCCATAATGAAACTATAAATTTTCTTAAGCAAAAAAACAGGCGCCATTTAGTTTCATGGGATGATATAACAAAAAGCAAGGACAAATTAGATCTGGCCTACAATGGTGAGATAATAGAAGAAAAATGGGAACATCTGGAAATTGTCAGAGAAATTGACAGAGCGTTGAAAAAACTTCCTGAAAAATATCAGCAAGTATTAAAACTCAGATATTTTCAGGAATATTCATATGAAGATATCGGGCATCTACTTAAAAAACCAGTTAATACTATCGGAACTCTCATAAATCGAGCGAAGAAAAAGTTGCTTGAAGTAGTAGAGCAGGATAAATTCGAATAATAATTAAAAAATACTCCATCTGCCATCCGACGAATAGGAGTATTTTTTTGAAAATATCAGAAAAGATTTATTGAATCATTAAGTTTCCCATAACATAATGTTCGGATTGAGGTACATTCCTATGATTTTTTGAAACAGATGTGTCCTCTGAAACTTTTACAAAATTGCCGGAAACGACATCGGAATAATCCGGATTTTTCTCTATATTCTGTTTGGTCTGTAATTCGGCAACCTGCATTTTCAGAGCATTAATGGCTATCCAAGCTTCTGCTAAAGAACCTTCATTAGTTGTGTCTTCAGCCAGAACCAAGCTGGAAATGAAGAAAATGCTGGCAAAAACAACTGCAAATATAAGCTTTTTCATATTTTTGGAAATAAATATCTTTAAAGCTGACTAGGTATAGTAAAGCTTAATTCATATTTTGTCAAGAATCCTTTGACTATTTGTATTCTTTATGTTAAGCTGCCCAATGTTATTATTTTATTATGGCCCTATCGTCTAGTGGTTAGGACACCAGGTTTTCATCCTGATAACAGGGGTTCGATTCCCCTTAGGGCTACAAATCCCCCCACTTTTAAAACCCTTACCAAAAATTTTGCCAAGTTTTAAGCAAGAGTTAGAACTCTTTGATAAATATTCACTCAAGATACTGTCCTTTCAGATAGTATTTTTTGTTTGAACAGCAGAATCTGCCCCTATTCTAATTATAGTGAGTTTTGGGTCATTTGGTTGCGGAAGCAATTTTGTCTATTTAGCCCATATTCTCATTATAGCGAGTTTGAGTGGATTTCGTGACATTATTTTTGCCTCCTTTTTATCTTCAAATTTTTTCTTTACCTAAAATTGACAATAATATCAATAGGTTATATTATCTATTGTCAGATTTTAGATAGCAATCTTAACAATTGAATAAGGAGGGAGTAATTTAATGGAATATTTATTGAGCTTAATCAAAAAGGAACATTTTGACGGCATATTAAACAACGAGGAATTCTATGAGCTTAGAGAAAAAATACTCAAGTCTATTGTCCTGGGCGATTGCGCAAAAAAACTGTTCTGTAAGGTTGTATCCGTTTCTGAAAATGGACAACTATACGATCCTGTTTATCCGGAAATGGAAAACAGCGTAATCGGACAAATTACACAATGGTTACAAGGGCTAAAAAAGCTTAAAGAAAAAGCAACGCCCCAAGAATTTGAATTCTGGAAAGAAGCTTTATTATATGGGGACAGAGACTTTATGACATCAGTAGCCACCGGAGTTGAAAGCGGACGAACACTTCAAAGGAAAGATTTTGGATTTATCAGAGAAGACGGAGCTTCTTCTTTAAGAGAAACGGTCTTTAACTTTTTTTCTAAAGAAAACAACTTCCCTTATTCTTTTCTTGTGTTTAAAGACTTGAAAACAGGGATGTATCTGGATTTACAACAACTATTACCTGCTGATAAAAATTTTTTCTTCAGGCCTTCCGTAATGATTCCATGTAAAAATGGGGAAAGAGGGAAAATAGTCTTTGATAAATGTAGGAACCTAGAGGATTACAATGGAACCAAATTCATAAAACGCAGAGAAAATGACATAGGTTTTTCAATGTTTGATTCCGCTTTGGAAGGTACAGTTGCGTACGAAAACTTGATTGAAAAAGGAGGCATGCTAAGCCTGTTTCATGAAATTGCGCATACGTGGCAAAGAAAAGGAGGGTTCTTCTGTGAAGTAGAAAAAATTTTTCGAATAATTGAAAATCTTTTGATCAAAGACATACCTGCAGAAAAAATAAATAAATTTTTGCTTAAACACAAAAACTTTCCTGAACTTGTCATTAACTCTCTTGAGGCAGAAGAGGGAGCCTGGGACAGCGCTAGGCAAGTAATCTTATTTCTGCGCAATTGCGGAGTGGATCTCGAATCGCAGATGTGTTTTGATGAAGATTTTAATACCACAAAAGAACGGTGCTTGAAAACATACAGCGATTTTGTAAGAAATAAACTCAAGTCAATTCAATTTGAATCTCCAATTTAAACAAGAACAAAACGTGATCATAACTGATCCAAACCAGGTACGATAAGCCTGGTTTTTTATTTGATTTATTTTTTACTATAAAACTTATCAGCTTTCATAACCCCAAACACTTTTCACATTATACTTTCACATAAGCTTTATATAATTCCTTAATTTGTTTCCTTCTTAATACTTCCGGATTTTCCAGTAATTCCTCTATAAGAAAGGGATCTAGGCCTTTTTTTAATCTGTTCCATTTTCTCATTTCTCTTAATACCATTTTCCAATGAACGAGCTCAAGGGCTACAGATAAATTAAAAACTCCTCGTGCAGGAGTTTTTAATTTGTTCGTATTTTCTAAGGGGAATCGAACGGGCAGAAACGAACAGCGAGCGAAGGCGAGCTAGGTGAGTAGCGATGAATGCGAGCAAGTGCGAACATTCAGCGCTGCCCAGGGCAAGAAGTTTTCAGCAGAAAACGACGCGGAATTCCCCTTAGGGCTACATTATTTTAGACTTTATCAATTAAAAAACAGAACCTTTTTAGAGTTCTGTTTTTTTGTGGATTTATTTATTGCAACCGCATTTACATTCTGGCTCGCAGGTGCATTTTTTCCCATTTCCGCACCCGCAGTCACACCCACATCCACAGCTGCAAGTTTCTTTTTTTTCGTTACTCATATTTTTAAAATGATTTAATAAATTTGTTAATTAAATGGTCTAATAGTTTTTTCGCGACGTAAAACTATTAAATGTTCGACCTTTTTGCCCCTATATTTAATACGGGGCTACCATTTCTAATTGATTGTTGCCTTATATGTCTTAAATATTTCTGCTGAGGCTATTTTTTCTTGAGATGTTTCATTAGGATCATATTTTATTTTAAAAATACCGGGAGTATTAAATTCTACAGACTGTACGCCGCTATCTTTTTTAATTTCGTCTATTATTAAAGTAGCGTGGCCTGAGCAAGGAATCTGAACACTAAGTGATAAATTAGAAGAACTTTCTCCTTGAACAACCGGTTTTTTCTGATACGCATTAGCTAAGAACGGGAAAACGACAAAAAACATTAATAAGTTAACCATAATTGTCGAAAAATAAAGCGCAGTTATATATTTCCATTTGCTTCTTATGCCGGAAGCGCATAGGCAGCTACATTTTTTAAGATAAATCGCAGAAGATGCTGTAGCCAGTAGAAATGAAACAAAAACTAAAAAATAAAAAAAATTTGGAATAAGCAAAAATCTTTTCAAGAATGTGCTTGCAGCAACAGCACTGACAGTTGAAAATATAATGAAGGCAATACAAAAAGAATGGGGAATCAAACCATATAATATGCCAGACAAAATTCCTTGGCTTTTTTTATCTTTTGTGATTACGCAGCAAGTATTTTCTTGTTGCTTCATATTATTTATTATATAAATTTGTTACCTTTAAAATTTCTCCTATCATTTGCTGTTTCTTTTTTTCATTTTTGGAAGCCATAGCAGATCTGAAGCAAGTATTAAGATGATTCTCCATGAGCATCTCGTGCGCTGACCTTAGAAGACCAATAACAGCTAAATTCTGTTGCATTACATCAATGCAGTAACAGTCTTTTTCAACCATCTCGCTAATTTTTGAAAGCAAGCCGGAAGCTTTCTTGAAGCCGATACGAATCTTCTTCTTTTTGTCTTCTTTAATCATAGTTTCTTAATTATTTTTTTAATTAATATACCTGGGGGGTAGGTATGCCTATATGATAGCAATTCATAAAAATCTGTCAACTCCTATGCATATAAAGGCTAAAATTTGTGTTAAGTTTATCCATCTTCTTCTGTGGGCATTAGCCAGTACCAAGCATATGGCTGCCAAAAGAGCAAGGGCTAGAAGCCTTGTCTTTTGTTTGTATTGACTGTTTTTTATTTTTGTATTAAGCTTTTTGGATTGGCGTAGGAAAAAGTTGTTTACAAACTTAACCATTTTTATTAATTTTTTGGAGGAAAAAATGAATACAGTTAATACAGATAATGCAGTAATAAAAACAGAACTGATTAGATTTGAAAACAAACCGGATTCTCTAAAGGAAACAATGATGGGGAAAATAACTTACAATAATGGCAATCATTTGAATGTTGTTTTCTGCAATCACAAGGAGTTTTCAGATGATGATTCTTTAATTTCCATGATCTTTGATCAGTCCGGGCAAGAACTCTGGCGGCATAAAAAAATTGAAGGGCAAAAAACAAGAATATCCAAACTTATTTTTCATGAAGAAATTAAGGAACATGTAATTATTTCCGAAAGATGGGGCATAATTTATAAAGTTATACCAACCTTGGATCTCATGAAAGATAAGGTTAGGGAATCTACGGAAATTGCGCTTTTTGTAGGAGGCCGGAAACTGGCTGATCTTATATATATAAAAAAATCGATCGCCAGGCAACTCGGAATGAGGTATGTTTTTTCAGATGACGAAAAAAAATATTTAACTGCTCAACAAAAATTAAAAACGAAAAGAATGGAGGCGGAGCAGAAACTCGCACTTGAAAAAAAACAGGAAGAATATAAAGAAAAAATCAGAAATAAAAAAGGAAGGCTATCTAATCTGATTTCTCGTGAAGAAATAAAAGTCATGGGTCCCAATGGAGAAAAACTTTGGGGGATTCCTGTTGTGGAAACAGAATGGGAAGTGTTGCCTGTAGATACGAAAGTTATCGGCGTTGAAAGGTATGAAAAAGACATGGGGTTAGAGGACATGAAACCTTTCGAAGCTTTTGTTACAGGAAAAACAGTCAGCGGAAAGTGCGTTAAAAAAAGACTTACTGTTGCTATGCTACCTAAGCTCAAAGCAATAAAAGAGCCCATGGTAAAAGTTCTTGGAGTACTTATCTTTGAAATTGATGGTAAGTCAGAAGAAGTCCAGCTTTTTTCTCAGAATGGCTTAGATGTTCTACGAAAAAACGGACTTAACAATGGAACTATTGTTGCTATCGGAGCTCAAGAAGATAAGGAATTTGAGGTCATGAAGCTCGAAGGTAATGAATGTCAGCGCATTGGTTCCCTGTCTCCAGAGGCAGAAGTCTACTTTACCTTATAAGATGAAAAAATTGTATCTTACGCCAAGAAAACCCTGTTTTTTAAACACGAAAAACAGGGTTTTTAAATTGTCTTAAAATATGATAAATTAAGGTCATATAAAAATTGCTTATGGATCAAACTGGACAACATATTTTTGAATTTCTGAAAACATATGGCTATTGGGCTATGCTACCACTGATGACACTTGAGGGTCCAGTGGTGACATTAATTTCCGCCATGCTGGCGTCTCTGGGCGCATTTTTTTGGCCATGGGTGCTTATACTTTCAATTTTGGGAGATGTTATTGGGGATGTTATTCTTTATGGTCTTGGTTATAAATACGGGATGCATTTCGTAAGACATGTCGGAAAATATATAGGCATCACGGAGGATTTAGTTGAAAAAATGGAAAGATATTTTCAAAATCACGGAGGCAAGACGATTTTTGTAGTAAAATCAACAGTCGGATTGTGCTGGGCAACGTTCACTGCAGCTGGAATTGTGAAAATGGATTTCAAGAAATTCCTGAAGTATTCTTTTTTAGGAGGAATCATTTGGAGCGGGTCATTAGTGGCAATGGGATATTTTTATGGTTATCTATGGAGGAGCATAAAAGGGTATATAGATTGGATAGGTTGGGTTATAGCAATAATAACCATTACTTCTTTTGCAATCATTACTTTTTATAAAAAATATCAGTCAAGAAAGCTTTTAAGGGAAGAGAAATAAAAATATAGAATTTAAAAAATGAACCGTACAAGCTTGAGCGGTTTTTCTTGACTTTTTTTACAATAGATTATAATATCATGTGTTGATCTTTAAAAATTTTAAATTATAAAAATAAAAATACAACGGGGGTGCCTAATGAAAAACATTATTGCAACAATTGCTTTTTTTTCTGATCCTCATTTTTCAACGAGTAGTGAAAAAAAAGAAGAAAAGTGGTTCCCGCCAATATGTGATTGGTTAGAAAAAATCAATTCTTCTGGTGGTTTGGTTAAAAAATTTCTTAATTTTTGGGACAAAAAAACACAGCGATCTTTTTTTGCACTTGTTAAAAAACTAATTGACTTGCAGCCATTCGATCGTCTGATTGGGCTGGGGGATTATACCCCAGGAGCAAATGAAAGCGGTATGTTAGCGAGGAAGACCCATATTCAATATCTTGATTTTAAAAAAACACTAGAGAAGATAATTTGTAAGAAAGAATTGGTTTGGGGAGATCATGATGCTGGCTATAAATTTAATCTTAAGAAAAAAGCAGGAATAAAAATCGGTACTGAAAAAGGAGGACTATCTGCTAAAAGCGTTAAAGTAGCCAATTATCTTATAGGTAGGCCTTTTGGAGTTTTTTATGTTAAGGAAACAAAATTTATTTTTCTTGCTACAAACTTAGTAAGAAATGTTAACAAGAAAAGCGAAAAAGAACTCCAGGATTTAAAATTAGAGCAAGAAAATTTTCTGGCAAAAGAGCTGGGTAACGGTGCTAAGAAGGTTTTTATTCTATTGCATGATCCTACAGCCTTATCGAAAGAAACGTCTTTAAGGATGATTATGGACTCTCACTGCGATAAAATCATTGCCATCATCCACGGACATTTGCATGCGGAATTTTCGAGAAAGATTGCAATGTTTTCTCCGGTATACCGTGATCTTTGTCGGAAATATAAAACAATTTTGGTTCCGGCTCCATGGGGTATGATGGGAATTGGAGGAGGGTTTCTAATCATGAATATTTTCAGTGACGGAACTTACAAAATCCAAAAATACAAAACATAACAATGGTTAAAATTTGTAAAAGGAGGCACAACAATAAGCCTCCTTTTTTCTTGCTTAAATGATTAAAAAGAGTAAAATTGTGCTTATAAGTTAATATGGTACAAAAAATTGTAAAATTAGCGGAAAAAGCTGTTGGAAAAGCTAAAAGTATCATTTTTGCAGATCCCAAGCTTTTGTATAAAAAGGAGCGGCACTTATTAAATCAGCCGTTTTTTTTCGAAGGCACAAATGGAAAAGGTGTTCTGCTTGTTCATGGCTGGACAAGTACTCCTTATGAATTAAGGCGTTTGGGTAAATATCTAAATGAAAACGGATACACGGTTTTAGGGATTCAGCTTAGCGGTCATGGAACAGTGCCTAAAGATCTCGAAGACGTTAAATGGCAAACATGGATAAATGATATACAGCTTGGTTATGAAAAACTTAAAGAAGTGTGTCCAAAAATATATATTGCCGGAACTTCTATAGGGTCAAGCTTGACAATCGTGTTTGCCAAAGAAAACCCGGAAATTTCTGGTTTAGTTCTTATGGCAACTCCATATAGGATGAAATTTGAAAAAATACTGGAGCTATGGGGGAGATTCACGAGTCTTTTCAAAGAATATAATAAAAAATTTTATCCCCCTACATTTGGATCGAGGTCTACTATAACAAGACTCATTGCTTATCAGTCATATCCTATTAAAAATGCTTTCGAAACATTTGCTCTGATAAAGGAATCCAAAAAAAATATGGAAAAAATAATACAGCCATGTCTTATTATGCAATCTACGCACGACCATCTTGTGGAAAAAAATAGTTTGGAAAATATTTATAATCAAATAGGATCAAAAATAAAAGAAAAAAGATATATTTCAAAAGCTTATCATACTTTCATTTCTGATATAAAAAATGAGCATGTATTTGAAGACATTCTTAATTTTTTGAATAATAATTAAGAATTGTTAAGGCCTATGCGCATTGCAATTTTTACCAATAATTATCTGCCTAATGTTTATGGTGTGCCTATGTCGGTGGAAACATTCAGGAAAGAATTCGAATCCCTCGGACACGAGGTTTTTATTTTTGCTCCGAAATATTCTGATTATAAGGATATAAATAAAAACATTTTTCGCTACCCATCATTTGATATAAATATAAAATTTCGTTTTCCTTTGCCGATTCCATATTCACACAAAATTAATAAAATTTTGGAAGATTTAGACATTGATATTATTCATTCCCAGCATCCTAATCTTTTAGGCTCGGCAGCTGCCAGATGGGCAAAGAAAAAAAACGTTCCACTGGTTTTCACTTGGCACACTCTTTATGATCAATATACGAATTTTGTGCCTTTTTTACCGGCAAAAATAGTGGCCAAGTGGGCAATTAATAATGCAGTCAAATATGCCAATAAAGTGGATACTATTATTGTGCCAACTGAATCAGTAGCGCTGATTATTCAGAAATGGGGAATGAACAATAAAATAATTCCGATTGCAACGGGAGTTATGGAAAAAGAATTTCTAAATACAGATAGAAATGAAATTCGTGAAAAATACGAAACTAAAGAAAATGAAATTTTATTAATTTTAGTTTCACGTCTGACAACTGAAAAAAATATTAATTTTGTTTTTGAAGCAGTCCTGAAAATTCTCAAAGAAAATAAATTAGCTAAATTTCTATTGGCAGGAGATGGATATCTTCTTCCTGAATTGAAGAAAAGAGTTAAAGAAGAAAATTTAGAAGACAAAATTATTTTTGCCGGAATAATCACTCACCAAGAAATAAAAAATTATTATGCGGCTGGAGATATTTTTGTTTATGCTTCCAAATCGGAAACGCAGGGTATGATTATAACTGAAGCGATGTATGTCGGTTTGCCGATTGTGGCCGTTAAAGCTCCGGGTGTGGAAAGTTTGGTAGGAAATAACATAAATGGCATCCTAACTTCTGAAAACGAGAGCGAATTTATTAGAGCTATCCAAAAACTTATGACTGATAAAGATTTACGAAATAAAATGTCGCAAGAATCCGCCAGAATTGCCAGAGAAAAATATACTTCTAAAATATGTGCCGAAAAAATGCTGGAAGTTTATGAAAAAGCAATAAAAAACCATGCTCAATAAAAACTTTTATAAAAGAAATACTTTAAAGGTTGCCCAGGATTTGTTGGGCTGTTTTTTGATTAGGAAAATAAATGGAAAAATTATTAAAGCGATGATTGTAGAAACAGAGGCTTATATGGGTGAAGATGATTTAGCGTCGCATGCTTCTAAAGGCAGAACGCCCAGAACGGAACTTATGTTTGGCGAAGCAGGCAAGGCATATGTTTATATGATCTATGGAATGTATCATTGTTTGAATATCATAACTGAGAAAAAAGATTTTCCAGCAGCTGTTTTAATCAGGAGCGTAAAAATAGAGGGCGTGGATTATAAAAAAACAAACGGTCCGGGAAAATTATGTAAAATTCTGAAAATAGACAGGAAACTCAATGGCTGGAATATTATAAAAGGCGAGAAGTTATGGTTAGAAAAAGGAATTAATATCAAACAATCTCAAATAAAAAAAGAAAAAAGAGTCGGAATAGATTATGCCAAGCACTGCAAGGAATATATCTGGAGATTTATACTGGAATAAATAAAATAAATAATTTGTAATAAAACATATCAATAAATTATAACCAGAAAAATATGTACGAAACAAAAAATTTTGAAAAACTTTTAGGCATAGAAGGCTTTTCAGAAAAATTATTAAAAAATCATTTCACATTGTACCAAGGATACGTCAACAATTTCAATAAACTCGATGAAATTTTGATGGGGATGGAAAAAGAAGGAAAATTTGAAGGCCCAGTATTCAGTGAATTAAACAGAAGGCTGGGATGGGAATTTGATGGTATGCGCCTGCACGAACTTTATTTTGAGAACATGATGAAAGGTGGATCAAAAATGGAACTGGACAGTGATCTTGGCAAAAAAATAAAACAGGAGTGGGAATCATTTGCAATGTGGGAAAAAGATTTCAAAAGCATGGGAGCCATGCGCGGTATCGGATGGGTGATTCTTTATTATGACAAAATAGCCGGCAGACTTTTTAATGTTTGGATAAATGAACATGATAGCGGGCACCTGGTTGGCTGTGTTCCGATTTTAGTTATGGATGTTTTTGAGCATGCTTATATTGGAGATTATGAAATAAAAAAAGCAGATTATATTGAAGCATTTATGAAAGTAGTTTGCTGGCATGTTGTAACCGCTCGTTTTAATGAGGCAAAAAAATCAGTTAAATAAAATAAAAACTGCATTTGTCCATTCTGGACAAAAGAAATAATTCAATTATAATATGTAAAGTTGAAACCAAAGCGGGTATAGTATAATGGCTCTTATGCGACCCTTCCAAGGTTGAGATGGGGGTTCGATTCCCCCTACCCGCTCAAAATCAAAAACTATAAAGTTGTCAAAACATATAAAAAATCACCAGTATTTCGTCTTGGTGATTTTTTTATTTGCATCATATCTAATTTCATTGTAAAATTAACCTAGAAACAAGTTCCTAACCTATTTTCCAAAGGGG